>JBFJZV010000022.1:0-22384 GCA_041621915.1 Acidimicrobiia bacterium
CCAGAGCATCCGGCTCGAGACGCCGAACGGCCCGTCGCTGGCCGCAACCTCCGACGCGGCCGGGCGGGCCACCTACACGGTCGCAGTGCCTCTGGGCAACGTGGAGATCGTCGCAAGGCTCGGCGGCCTCACCAGCAACGCCGTCGAGATCACCGGCCTCGACTGAAGCCGGGGGGGACGGTTCCCTCCTCCCCCGACCTGGCGAGGCGCTGGTAGGTGGCGTCGAGCGCCAGCCCGGCCAGGAACCCGATCGCGACCGAGAACAGCACGTAGGTCTGGAACTGGAGCGCGGTCAAGTCACCGAGGTCGGACGTGTTAGGGATGCTTGGCGTCGGTTTGGGTGCGCGCCGGGTCGGCGCTGCCGATGATCGCGATCCGCTTGCGGAGCTCCTCCGCCATACCGCCCAGGCGACCGACTGCGCCGCCACGGGTCAGCCCGAGGCGGCGGCGACGATCCGGTCGACCGCGTCCCATACGTCGACATGGCTCGTGTAGAGCGGCGCCGGACCGAGGCGGACGGTGTCGGGCGGTCGGAAGTCGGGCACCACGTGGTGGTCGGCGATCAGCCGCTCGCAGATCGCGGCCGCCTCGGGGTGCCGCACGGACACGTGCCCGCCGCGCTGTTCGGCCACCCGGGGCGTCCCCAACTCGAAGCCGATCGGCGCCAGCCGCTCGTCGAACAGCTCCACCAGCAGCGCGGTCAGCGACATGCTCTTCGCCCGGATCGCGTCTATGCCCGCCTCGGCCGACGTCTCGATCCCGGCGGCCGCCGCCACCATCGCCAACATCGGCGGGGTGCCGGTGGCGAAGCGGCGGATGCCGGGGGCGGCGTCGTAGCGGTCGGTGAAGGCGAACATGTCGGCGTGGCCGAACCAGCCCCGGATCGGCTGGTGCATCTCGGCCTGCAAGTCGTGGCGCACGTAGAGAAAGGCCGGGGCGCCGGGGCCCCCGTTGAGGTACTTGTAGGTGCAGCCCACGGCCAGGTCGGCGCCGGTCCCCGCCAGGTCGATCGGCACGATGCCGGCGGCGTGGCTGAGGTCCCACAGCACGAGCGCACCGGCGTCGTGGGCCAGGCGGGTGACGGCCGCCATGTCGGCGATCGCTCCCGACTTGTACCCGACGTGGGACAGGCTCACCAGCGCCACTCGCGTGTCCAGCGTGGCCGCGACGTCTCCCGGTTGTGGTCCCTCGATCGTGTCCGCCTCGACCACGCGCATCTCGCCGGCGACCCCTTCGAGCACGTACCGGTCGGACGGGAAGTTGGTGGAGTCGGTGACGACCACCGGCCGGCCTGGGCGGGCGGCGAGCGCCGCCGATGCGAGCTTGAAGAGGTTCACCGAAGTCTGGTCGGACAGGAGCACTTCGCCGGGCCGCGCGCCGAGCAGCTCCGTTCCCAGCAGGTCGCCGGTCGCAACGGGCACGTCGACCCAGTGGTCCCAGCTCCGCACCAGCCCTTCGCCCCACTCCTCGTGGGCGGCGGCCTTCAACCGCTCGAGCGCCAGCCGCGGCGGCCGTCCCAGCGAGTTCCCGTCCATGTAGATCAGCCCGGGGTCGGGTATGGCGAAGCGGTCCCTGAACGAGCCAAGCGGGTCGGCGGCGTCGAGGCGGGCGGCGTCGGCCCGGCTCGTCACGAGTACACGGCGTCGATCAGAGCCCGCGACCGGGTGGTCTCGTCGAGGCGGGGGAACTGGAGCTGGTTGGGCACGTACGCGAAGCCGATGCCCGCCTTCGGGTCGGCGAACGCCAGCGAGCCGCCCAGCCCGCCGTGCCCGAACGCCTCGTCGTTGGGGCCGAGCGGCAGCAGCTTGGTGGGGCGGGCGTAGCCCAGCCCGTAGCGAGTCTCCATGATGAGGACGGCGTCGGGGCCGCGCACCCGCTCTGCAGTGAACAGCTCGATCGACTCCGGCGACACCAGCGTGACGCCATCGAGAGAGCCGTCGCCGGCGAGCGCCGCGTACATGCGCGCGAGGCCGCGGGCGGTGCCGATCCCGCCGCCGGCCGGGATCTCGGCTCGGCGCGTCTCCGGCGCGTTGAACGTGTCCGCAACCTGGCCCACCCCGCCGGGCCCGACGAAGTGGGCGCGGCCCGTCCAGGTGCCGGGGTTGAACATCGCCAGGTAGGCGGCGACGCCCGGGTCGGTGGGCGGCGGGGCGTCGACGAGGTCGGCCACCCGGCCGTGCTGGTCGTCTGGCAGGCCGATCCAGAAGTCGACGCCGAGCGGCCCCGCCACGTCCTCGCGGAAGACGGTGCCGACGGTGCGCCCGGTTGCCCGCCGTACGACCTCGGCCAGGATCCATCCGAACGTAAGGGCGTGGTAGCCGTGGCGGTCGCCGGGCTGCCACAGGGGCGACGAGCCGGCCAGTCGCTCGGCTATCAGGTCGTATTCGCTCCAGACGTCGTCGACAAGCAGGAACTCCTCGTACGCGTCGACGGTGATGACTCCGGACCGGTGGCTGAGGACATCCGCCAGCGTCACTGCATCCTTGCCGGCGTCCGCGAACTCGGGCCAGTAGCGGGCGACAGGCGCCTCGAGGTCGAGCACGCCGCGGTCCACGAGCAGTTGCACTGCCAGGGTGGTGGGCCCCTTCGTCGTCGAGAACACCGGGACCAGCGTGTCCTCCTGCCAGGCCTGCCCAGGGCGGGCATCACCGCCCCAGAGGTCGACCACCAGCTCGCCGCCGGCGTAGACGGCGACCGCCGCGCCCAGGTCTTCGCGCTCGGCGAAGTTGCGCTCGAACTCGTCGCGAACTGCGGAGAAGCGGTTGGCGGCGAAGCCGTTAGAAGAGCTCGTACTCACCTGCGATGAGGCGATCGCGCACGCCGTCCCAGTCGTCGAGGCAGTCGCGCACGATGGCCGACACCTGGCTCTCGTCGGTCTCTCCGACGAGCTCTACGTGGGCGGCCTGGGGCTCGGTCACCGGGCTGCCGATGGAGCTGAGCAGCCGCACGGTGACCTCGCGGGCGCCGGTCTCGGCGAGCACCTGCTCGGCGACGTCGTGTGCGACGGCGTGATAGGTCTTGCCGACGTGGGCGGCCGGGTTCTTGCCGGCGGCGGCCTCGAGGCTCATGGGGCGGTACGGCATGATGAGCCCGCCGAACCGGTTGCCGCGCCCCACCTGGCCGTCGTCGCCGGCTTCGGCGGAGCTGCCCGACAGGGTCAGGTACGGGGAATCGTCGGCGTCGGCCTGGTTGACGCGCACCTGCACGTCGCCGCCGAGGAAGTTGCGGGCCAGTTCCTGCGCTGCGTCGCGCACCGCCACCACCGCATCGTCGTACTGGGCGCGGTTCTGCACGCGGTCGGCCCGGATCGGGGCAGCGATCGTGAGCCGGGCGGCACCTGGAGTGCGGGCTCCCATCACCTTGATGTCGCGGCCCACCGGGATCACGGCGCGGAAGTCAGCGTCGTTGAGGTGTTTCTCCACCCGGTAGACGGCTTCTTCGAGAGGGGAGCGGGGCAGCGACACCGCCGCGAACGACGTGTCGTTTGCCAGCGGCACCTGCGTGCTCTGCCTGGGGTTGACCAGGGCCAGGTCGGATGCCGACTGGCCGAGCCAGATGTCGAGATCCGCTGCGTCGGGCCCGGCGTCGGGGAGGATGTCGGCGAGGTCGGCCTCGGCCTCCTTGATGAGCGACTCCATGTCGGGCTCCCAGCCGGAGCCGAAGTCGGCCTTGCCGGCGACGATGAGCCGGAACGGCCGGCTGATCTCGCCGCCGCCGAACCCGATGTCGGCGGTCCCGGCGGCCAGCAACGCCTTGTCGACGTTGAAGTGCTGCACGGCGCCCGTGTGGTCGCGGTAGTGGGTGGCCAGGCGGCGCGCCAGCCGCTCGGCGACGTCGTCGCAGATGGTGTCGGGGTGGCCGGCGCCCTTACGCTCGACGAACTCGACGGGCGGTGCGTAGGGGAGTCGCGTGGTGATGGAAAGATTCATGTCGGCCTTTACGTGACGCGGGCGTCCTGCCAGGTCGGGCGGGATGCCGGCATTGTAGCCACGGCCGGGTGGGGATTCCCTGCAGCGGGTATCGTCGCCGGGCGTGAGCGACGACCCGCACACCCTTGCGATCCACGGTGACCGGCTGGTTGACGACGACCCTGGCGTGGCGCCGCCGATCCACGTGAGCACGACGTTCGACAAGCAGCGCGCCCCCGCCCGGTACTACCGGCGCGAGAGCCACGCCACCACCGAACGCTTCGAGGCCGTCGTCGCCGCGCTGGAAGGCGGGGCTGCGGTGGCGTACCCGTCGGGCATGGCAGCGATCGCAAGCGTCCTCCGCCTGCTCCGACCCGCCCGGGTGGCACTGCCCGAGGAGGTGTACCACGGCACCCGTGAGCTGGTGGCCAGCCAGCCGTGGGAGACGGCCGCACCCGCCGACCTGGCGGAAGGCGACGTGTGGTGGCTGGAGACCCCGTCCAACCCCCGGTGCCTCGTGGCCGATCTGGCTGCGATCGCAGCCGAGGCAAAGGGGCGGGGCGTCCACGTTGTCGTCGACTCGACCTTCGCGACGCCTGCGCTGCTGCGGCCGTTGGAGCTCGGCGTCCCGTTCGTGGTGCACGCCGCCACCAAGTTCCTCGCCGGCCATTCCGACGCGATGGGTGGCGTGGCCGTGTGCGCCGACGAGGAGGACGCGGGGCGCCTCCGGGCGGCGCGGTCCCTCGACGGCGCGGTGCCCGGCGCCCTCGACGTGTGGCTGGCGCTGCGTGGCGTGCGGACCCTGCCACTGCGGGTGGAGCGGCAGTCGGCTACGGCCTTGGCGATCGCGCGGCACCTCGACGGGCGGGTGCCACGGGTGTGGTACCCGGGCCTGCCGTCGCACCCCGACCACGACGTCGCCGGCCGCCAGATGCGAGCCTTCGGGGCGGTGCTGTCGTTCGAGCTGGGCTCCCGGGGCGGGGCGGCCGCCGCGATGACCCGGCTGCGAGTGTTCCGCAACGCCACGTCGCTCGGCGGCGTCGAGTCGCTGGCCGAGCACCGCATCGAGGCCGATCCCGGGGCGCCGCCCGCGCTCATCCGCCTGTCGGTGGGCTTGGAGGCGCCCGAGGACCTGATCGCCGACCTGGATCAGGCGCTCGGGAGCTAACCGTCCCAGCGTTCCCGGTGCACCACCTCGGCGTCGGGCTTCCAGCCCCGCGCCAGCGAGCCCGACCGGCGGTCCGGGGCGGGATGGCCGATGGTGACGATGCCGACGGGGACGACGTGGTCCGGCAGCCCCAGGTAGTCGGCCAGCTCAGGGGTCCCGTGGCCACCGAGGAACCCGGCCGCCAGCCCCTCGGCGACGGCGGCCAGCAGCACGACCATCATCGATGCCCCGGCGTCGACCCACCAGTAGGGGATCGGCCACTCGTGCTCGGCGCCGTCGGGCGACTTGTCGGGCTCCCGGTAGCGGGCCCGGTACGCCGCCTCGGACACGCACACCACCACGTGGACCGGCGCCGCGGACACCCACGGGTCGAATCCCTGCGCCAAGTAGTGCTCCTCGCCGGCGATCTTCGCCAGACCGGCCCGGCGGGTCGGGTCGGTGACCACCACGAACGAGACGCCCTGGCTGAAGCCGGCCGACGGCGACTTGCGGGCGGCGGCCACGATCCGCGCCACCGCCGCCGGGTCCACCGGGTCGGGCCCGTAGTTGCGGACCATGCGGCGGCGGCGCACTGCCTCGTAGAACTCCATCACAGCTCCCGCAGCGCGGCGCTGGCCTGCTCCAGCGCCTCCTTGGCGTCGGCGAAGAACATCAGCGTCTTCTCGTCGTAGAACAGCGGGTTGTCGATCCCGGCGAAGCCCGGGGAGAGGCTGCGCTTGACGACGATCACGGTCTTCGCCCGGTCGACGTTGAGGATCGGCATCCCGTAGATCGGCGACCCGGGGTCGTCGCGGGCCGACGGGTTCACCACGTCGTTGGCGCCGAGGATCAGCACCACATCGGTCTGGGGGAACTGCGGGTCGGCCTGCTCGAGGTCGAGGAGCTGCTCGTACGGGACGTCGGCCTCGGCCAGCAGCACGTTCATGTGGCCGGGCATGCGCCCGGCGACGGGGTGGATGGCGTAGGCGACCCGGATGCCCCGGTCTTCCAGCGCCGTGGCGAGCTTCCGCACCGCATGCTGCGCTTGCGCCACCGCCAGGCCGTACCCGGGGACGATCATCACCGAATCGGCGTAGGCCAGAGCGATGGCGGCGTCCTCCGGGGTGGCCCGCTTCACGGGCCGCTCCCCGATCGCCGCAGCCGGCCCGCTCCCCTCCCCGGTGCCGAACCCGGCGAACAGCACGTGGGCCAATGAGCGATTCATCGCCTCGGTCATCAACACTGTCAGGATCAGCCCCGCCGCCCCGACCAGCGCCCCGCCGATGATCAAGGCGTTGTTGGCGATGACGAACCCCGCGGCCGAGGCCGCCAGCCCGGAGAACGAGTTGAGCAGGGAGATCACCACGGGCATGTCGGCGCCGCCGATCGGCAGCACCCCCAGCACGCCCACCAGCAGCGCGGCCCCGCCCAGCAGCCAGTACGCCAGCGGCTCCTCGGCGACGAAGGCCCACACCCCGAGCACGAGCACGGCGGCCAGCGCCGCGCCGTTGACGAACTGCTGGCCGGGGTACGTGAGCGGCCGCCCGGTCACGATGCCCTGCAGCTTGCCGAACGCCACGAAGCTGCCGGTGAAGGTCAGGGCCCCGATGGCAGTGGACAGGAGAATCGTGACCGCGGTCTCGTCGGCGAGTCCCCGGAAGTCGGACTCGACGACGGCGGCGCCAGCGACGAACGCCGAGGCGATGCCGCCGAACCCGTTGAATGCGGCGACCATCTGCGGCATCGCGGTCATCTGCACCCGCAGCGCCGCAGCGGCGCCGATTGCGGCGCCCACCGCGAGCCCCGCCACGACAACCCACCAGTTGACGATGTCCTGGTCCACCAACGTGATGACGATCGCCCCCAACATGCCGGCCGCGGCGAGCACGTTGCCGGACCGGGCGGTGCGGGGGCCGCCCAGCCGCTTGAGGCCGACGATGAACGCCACGGCGCAGGCGAGGTAGAGGATCTCGGTCATGGCTCGTCGCGCTCCGCCCGGCGGGGCCGGCGGAACATTCCCAGCATCCGGTCGGTGACCAGGAACCCGCCGACGACGTTGATGGTGGCGGTGACCACCGCCAGGAACCCGAGGACCTGCGCCAGGGTCCCATTGCCGAGCCCGGCGGCGGTGAGCGCCCCGATCACAGTGATCCCGGAGATGGCGTTGGCGCCCGACATCAGCGGCGTGTGGAGGGTCGGGGGAACCTTCGTGATGACCTCGAACCCCACGAACGACGCCAGCACGAAGACGGTGATCCCGACGACGAGCGCGCTCACGACGGCTGCTCCAGCCCGAGGCTGCGCCGCACCACGGGGTGCACCACCCTGCCGTCGTGGGTGATGCAGGCACCCGCCAGGATCTCGTCGTCGAGGTCGACGAGCAGCTCTCCGCTTTCGCCGGTCATCCGGCTCAGGAGCGCCATCAGGTTGCGGGCGTACATCGAGCTGGCGTCGTACGCCGCCCGGCTCGGCAGGTCGGTTGGCCCGAGGATCGTGACGCCGCTGTGCTCGACGGTCTCGCCGGCGCGGGTCAGCTCGCAGTTGCCGCCGGTGGGCGCGGCGACGTCGACGATCACCGAGCCTTGTCGCATCGCCTCCACCATCTCGCGGGACACCAGCAGAGGGGCCCGCCGACCGGGGATCTGGGCGGTGGTCACCACGACGTCGGCGGCGGCGACGTGAGGGGAGAGGGCGGCGAGCTGGCGGCGCTGGGTCTCGTCGGCCACTTCCTTGGCGTACCCGGTGGCTGCCGCGGCCGACTCGTCGACCGGTGCGGCGACGAAGCGGGCGCCGAGGCTCTCGATCTGCTCCTGTACCTCGGGGCGGATGTCGTACGCCGACACCACCGCGCCGAGCCTGCGGGCGGTGGCGATCGCCTGCAGCCCGGCGACCCCGGCGCCCAGCACCAGCAGCTTCACCGGTGGGATCGTGCCGGCCGCAGTGGTCAGCATCGGGAAGAACCGGGGAGCGGCGGTCGCCGCCAGCAGGACCGCCTCGTACCCGGCCGCGGTCGCCTGCGACGACAAGGCGTCCATGCTCTGCGCCAGCGTGGTGCGGGGGATGGATTCCATCGCGAACGCCGTCACCCGCCGCTCGGTCAGCAGCCGCACCAGGTCGGCGGCGTCGAACGGGTCGAGGAAGCCGGCCAGGACCTTGCCGGCGGGCACGCGTCCCGCCAGCTCCAGCGGGGGTGGGCCCACCACCAGCACGGAGTCGGCGTCGGTGAACGGGTCGGCGACGACGTCGACCCCGGCCTCCCGGTACTCGGCGTCGGCGAACCCGGCGGCGGTGCCGGCGCCGGTTTCCACGGCGATGCTGTGCCGTTGCTCGATGAGCCGCAGCGCCACCGCAGGCGTCATGGCGACGCGCCGTTCTCCTGGCGGCTCTTTGGGGATCCCGATACGCATCGGCGGGGCAGGGTAGTTTCCCCGAATGGACCCCTCGTATTGGATGGACCTGTACCACCCCGCATACGCCGGGCGTCCGTGGATCCTGGCCGTCGACTCGGCCGCCGCGGCCACCCCCCTGGTGGAGACGATGCACAAGCTGGGCGCCGGGCCGTTCCTGATCATCGCCGCCTCCGAAGGCACCGGCGAGCCGGTCGACCCGGAGATCGCCCAGACGATCGTGCTCGGCATCGGTGGCGGCACGTTCATAGAGACGTTCCGAAACCTCGACGCGGCGCTCGTCGACCTGCCCGCCGACGTGGTTGCTCGGATCGACGCGTGGGATCCCGATAGGTCCGCCCGGGTCATCCAGAACTTCATGCCTGCCGACGTGACGATCGCCGGGCGGCGGCTGTACGGCTCGCGGCCGAGGGCATGGATGGCGGTCGAGGACAAGATCGCGGTCGAGACGTTGTGGGACGCCGCGCAAGTGCGGCGCGCTCCCAGCGCGGTGGTCCGCAGCCGGGCCAGCGAGCTGGCGCAGGCGGCCGCCGGGCTCGACCGCGGTCGGGGAACGGTGTGGGTCGCCGACAACCGGGAGGGCTGGCACGGCGGCGCTGAGTACGTCCGCTGGGTGCGTGATGACGACGCCGCCGAACAGGCCGCCGCCTTTTTCGCAGGCTGCAGCGACGAGGTGCGGGTGATGCCCTACCTCGAGGGGATACCGTGCAGCATCCACGCGGTCGTGTTCCCCGAGGGCATCGCCGCGTTCAATCCCGTGGAGATACTGATGCTGCACCGCGCCGGCAGCCAGCAGTTCGAGTACGCCGGCGGGGCTACGTTCTGGGAGCCGCCGGAGGAGCACGTCGCCTCCATGCGGGACATGGTCCGGCGGGTGGCCGGCCACCTCCGCGACACGATCGGCTACCGCGGGGCGTTCGGCATCGACGGGGTGCTGACGGCCGAGGGCTTCTACCCGACAGAGCTGAACCCGCGCTACACGGGCGGGCTCGCCGTGCAGGCGACGACGCTCCACGACGACTTCTCGATGAACCTCCTGAACATGACCATCATCGAAGGCGAGCCCGGCGACTACCGGCCTGCGGATTTCGAGGAAGCCGTGCTCGCGTCCAGTGCGCGCCAGCGGGGCGGCTGGGCGCTGATGAAGGTCCCAGGCGCCGCGCCGGAGGAGACCCGGTCGCAGCGGGTCGTGTTCGTCGACGGGGAGGCTCGGCCAGCAGTCGAGCACGGCGAGGCCGGCGCGACGTTGAGCTTCGGTCCGGCCGCCCTGGGAGGCCTGGTGTTCTGCAGGCTCGACGCCGGCGCCCTGCCAGCGGGCCCGCCGGCCGCCCCTGCGGTGATCTCGCTGTTCCGGCTCGCAGCCGAGCTGTGGGATGAGGTCGACGCCTCCGACCTGGAGCCGGCTACAGGCCGTACTCCTCCAGGAACCTGAGCCAGATCTCGCTGAGGGTCGGGAACGCCGGGATGGCGTGCCACAAGGTGTCGAGCGGCACCTCGCCAGCGATGGCGACCGTAGCCGCGTGCAGCATCTCGCCCACGCCCGGACCCACGAACGTCGCGCCGACCAGCACCCGCCGGTCGGCGTCGACCACCCATTGGCTGGTGCCCTTGATCCCCTTGCCCAGCGTGGCCCCGCCCGCGACGGCGCCGGTCTTCCACCGCACCGTTCGCACGTCGATGCCCCGCTCCCGGGCTTCCGCCTCGGTGAGGCCGACGGCGGCGACCTGCGGGTCGGTGAAGATCACGCGCGGCGTCGCCCGGGTGTCGCCCCAGCCGGCAACGTCCTTGCCGGCGAGATGGTCCCCCGCGATGCGCGCCTGGTACTTGCCGGCGTGGGTGAGCAGCGCCCGGCCGTTGACGTCGCCGACTGCGTACAGCCAGCCCGCCTCGACGGCGGTGACCCGCATCTGGTCGTCGACCTCCAGGTAGCCGCCCGGCTCCAGGCCGATCGTGTCGAGGCCGATGTCGCGGGTGTGCGGCCGCCGGCCGGCGGCGACGACGATCTCGTCGGCGACGATCGTGGTGCCGTCGGCGAGCGTTCCCGTGACGGGCCCGTCGGCGCCATCGCGTGCCACCTCGGCCATGGCGACCCCTGTGTGCACGGCGATGCCCATGTGCGCGAACGCGTCGGCGAGGTCCTCGCCGACGAAGGGCTCCTCTCGGGGGAGCAGCCGATCCTCCATCTCGACGATGGTCACCTGTTCCGACCCGAGCGACTTCCACGCCTGTGCCATCTCGACGCCGACCACGCCGCCGCCGAGGATCAGCAGCCGGCGCGGCACGTCCTTCGCCGTGGTCGCTTCCCGGTTGTCCCAGACGGCGATGTCCCTCAGCCCGGGCACCGGCGGCACGGCGGCCCCGGTGCCGGTGGCGATCACCACGCCTTTGCGGGCTTCGAAAGTCGTCGTGGCGCCGTCGACGTCGGTGACTTCGACCCGGCGCTCTCCAGCCAGCCGGCCGTGGCCGCGGGCGAAGTCGGCGCCGGTGTCGCGTATCCAGTCGACCTGGCCGCTGTCGTCGAAGTCGCCGGCCAGCGCATCGCGGCGCTCGAAGACCTTCTCCACGTCGATCTCGCCCGCGACGGCTGCGTCGGCCCCCGGCACCCGGCGGGCGGCGGCCAGCACCTCGCCGGGCCGCAGCAGGCCCTTGGACGGCATGCAAGCCCAATACGAGCACTCGCCGCCGGCCAGTTCCGCCTCTACCACGAGGACCGACAGGCCCCCGGCGATGGCGCGAGGCGCCACGTTTTCACCGGCTGGGCCGGCGCCGATCACGATCACGTCGTAAGTTTCTGGCATGCGACCCACAACGGCCGGGCGGGCAGAGTTCTTCCCGGCGCTGGCCCGAGGTCACGCGTCGTCGGCGCGCCGCGCGAGGTCGACGGCGGCCGCGACCATCGCTTCGAGCAGCGGCTCGTGCTCCCTCGCCTTGGCGTGCGCTGCCTCGATCAGCGCCCGTTCTGTCGTCGCCCGGGCTGCCGCCTCCACTCGGCGCTCGGCTTCCTCGGCCTTGGTGCGGGCTTCCTGCTCGACGCGGTAGGCCGTCGCCTCGGCTGCGCTCACCGCCTCGTCCGCAATCCGCTTCACCGCCGCGCGCCGGCCGCCCGCTCGCCGTCGTGGCTCATGGCCGTCCTCCCTCCGGGACCCCTCGACCTCGTTCGCGGCCGCCCCGTCGTAGGACCGAGTATGCACGCCGCCTCACTGCGGCGGCGCCAAGAAAAGGGGTTCTCTCTCAACGTCCGCACGAAGAAAGGGGGGGACGAGGCTGACGCCCCGTCCCCCTCACTGTGGGCCGGCGGTTGGGATTCCGTGAGGGGGGCCGGAGCCCCGCCCGCAACGCCCTGGACCGCGTGAGAGATGGGAGGCTCTCGTTGTACGCTGGTCCGACCCTTCGACCCGGGGGCGGCGGAGAAGTTCCGCGGAACCTTCGGGAATGGGTCGGTCGACCTAACGAGGGAGCGGGGAACTGTTCACCGGCGGCGGTGTCTAAGTGCGAAGAGATGCCCAGTGGGAGTCGCTGAGCGATCTGGAGCTGGCGCGTGCCGGCTCCGATGACCTCGACGCCTTCGCAGAGTTGATCCGCCGGCATCAGGATTTCGTGTTCGGAGCCGTGTTGAGAGTCGTGAAGAACCGCACTCAAGCCGAGGACCTCGCTCAGGAGGCCTTCCTGCGCGCCCACCGGGCGCTCGAAGGATTCCGCGGCGACGCGGCCGTGCGGTCGTGGCTCTACCGGATCGCCACCAATTTGGCGACGAACGCGGTCACGCGGCGTAAGGAGTACCCCAGCGAGAAGCTGCCCGACCAGCCGGCTCGGGGCAGCGGCCCGGGGCGCGAGCTGGAGGTGGCCGAGTTGCGCGCGCACCTGCGGGAGGCCATCGCCGAGCTTCCCGACGAGCTGCGAGTCCCCCTGGTGCTGAGGGAGTACGAGGAGCTGAGCTACCAGGAGATCGCCGACACCACCGGCCTCCCCCTCAACACGGTGCGCACCCGCATCCTGCGGGCGCGACGCGCGCTGCGGACCAAGATGGAGGCATGGCGATGACCCGGTCGTGCGCCATCCGCGACGAGCAACTCCGCGCGTTTGCGGGAGGCGGCGACGAGCGGGCCGTCGACGAGCACGTCGCCAGCTGCGACGAATGCCAGGAGTTCCTGGCGCTGCTCTGGGACGGCGAGCTGGACACCGATCTTGCGGAACCGGTGGTCGAGGCGATCCGCTTGGAACTGTTCCTCATCGATGTCGCCAAGATGTTCGCGGGGATCGTCGGCGACGCCGGCAAGGCCGTGAAGGTCTACCTGGGGGGCGCCGACGAGCACCCCGCGAGCGATCGGTAGCGTCGCTGGCCTAACCTCACAACCGCGCTGATCAAGGGGAGCGGGTGAGCCTCCAAGAGGCATTGGTACTGCTGGGCACCATCGCGGGCATCTCGGTGGTCCTGCTGGTGGCAGCGGCGATCCTGCGCCGCAAGCTGCCCGAGCAACTCGGCGAACTGGCGGGCCAGCTCGTGCCCGTGGTGATCTTCGGGCTGTGGGCGATGGCCGTGCTGGTGATCATCGATCCGGACCAGGCGGACAAGCTCGTGGATTCGACCGTCAGCTCGGTGCCCAAGGTCATCGTCGCGGTGATCCTGATCATCGTGGCCCGGGCGCTCGGCCGCATCGTGGGGATGTTCGTCGAAGCCGCGCTCCGGCGCGCGTCCGCGGTGCTGGCCTCCCGCGCCCGCATGATCGTGTCGTCGGCGATCCTGGGCGTCGGTGTGATCATCGCCCTGCAGCAGATCGGCATCTCCACCGACATCATCCTGATACTGGTGGCTGCCTTCGCCTTCGGGCTCGCTCTGACAATGGCGCTGGCCGTGGGTCTCGGCTCGGTGCCGTTGATGCGGAGGGTGGCAGCCGGTCGCCACGTGCAGAACCGCTTCGAGGAGGGCCAGCTCATCCGGGTGGGGGACGTGGAAGGCCGGTTGACGTCGATCGGCCTGGCAAGCACTCGGGTCGAGGCCATGGACGGCGGCTTCGTCGAGGTGCCGAACGATCGCTTCCTAGAAGGCCCGGTCTCGATCCTCCCCTGACCGTCGCTGGCGGGGGGAGCACCCGCAGATGCTCTAGCCGGACGTCCAGTCGGCTGCCGACTCGCCGCCGGCCGGGGCGCTGATCGAGGCGCCGCCGCCCGCCACTACGTCGCCGTCGGGCCAGATGCCCGCACCCACTGCCGTGGACAGCCGGCCGCCGCCGCTGCCCCAGGCGACGTAGTCGACGATCGCGTCGGGGTCGCCGAATTCGGCGTCCGAGTAGAGGCCGATGTCGCCGCCGTCGGCGACCAGCGGCGGGATGTCGGACGCCGGGATCTGCGTCGACTCGCCGGCTGCGAGGGTGCCCGCCAGCCCGAAGTACTGCGGGCGGTTGCATAGCCACATGCCGTCGAGGCTGGCATCGGCCGCGCCGAGGTTCGTGATCGTGACGTGGCCGCCCTCGCCGAACACCACCTCGGTGATCGCGAGCCCGCCGTCGCCGGTGGAGGGGGGGTCAGTGGCGGCCGGCGCATCGGTGGCGGCTGGGGCGTCCGTTGCGGCCGGGGCGTCCGTGGCCGGAGGCGACGTGTCGCCACCGTTGCCATCGTCGCCGCATGCCGCTCCGAGCATCGCCACCACCATCAGCAGCCACGCCATGCGCCTCATCCGCAGTGCCTCCCTGTCGGCGTCGGCGGAGGATACCGCGACGCCGGAAGCACCAGCGCGCCGGGTGACTCGTGTGTAGTCTCGCCGTGAACGGGGAAGCGGGGGATCGAGACATGGCCGACCTGGGGAAGGCGACACAGCCGCCGGTCGTCGAGCTGCGGGTGCACGGCGTCGGGGGTACGTCGCCGGAGGTTCTCCTCGACCATCCCCGCCCCGACCAGATCGCCGGTGACGACATCTCCGGCTTCTACCGCCGCCCCGACCGCGACGACTTGGAAGCGTATTCGTGGGGTGGCATCACCTCCCGCTCCGGCGCCCGCGCCGGATGGCTGCTGTTGCTGCCGTTCGCGCTCGCCAACGTCGCCGGCTGGCTCCTGCCTCATACTCCGAAGAAGAACCCCGGGTCCAACGCCCGTGTCCAGAAGGCGATCGTACGGCTCATCGCGCTGCTGATCACCTCGGCGTACGTGTTGTGGATCGGGCTGGTGGCCGTCGACGTCGTCGCCTATCAGTGCGGCGGCCAGCGGGCCTGCCTCGAGACCCACTGGTGGATGCAGCCCTTCGACCTGGAGCCATTGTTCGGCAACCCCCAAGACGTGCTCGACGCCGACACCGGTGAGCTCATCCTGGCAGCCGACCCCTTCGTGTCGCGCCGCATCGCAGCCGGCATGTTGGTGCCCGTCGCCGTGGTCGGATTGCTGATGTATCTCGGCAAGACCAGCCGCAACCGTTACGAGGAGCAGTTCCCCGAGCCCACCGGCGCCGGCGACCCCGAAGCCGATCCGGCGCTGCAGTTCGGCATCGCAGACGAACCGCTCTGGCACAGCTCCCCCTTCGTGAAGCGCCTCACCCGGATGCACATCGCCGTGGCGTTCGTAGCGATCGCCGGCGCGGCTGCCGACTCGCTCTGGCGGCTAGAGAAGGCCCTCCCCGGAGTCGGCGAGTGGGAGCGCGTGTACTTCGGCCTGCTGGTGCTGTCGGTGGCATTGGCGGCCGCCGTCACGGTTCTCGTGGCGGTGCTCGCCTGGGTCGCCGACTGGGTCGAGACGTGGCTGCCCCGCGCCGCCTACGCGCTCGTGGCCCTGGTCTTCGTGGTCGCCGCGGTGCGGCAGGGCCCGAGCGTGACGCTGCCCGGCGAGCTCCAGCCGCTGCCGGGATGGGGCCGGTTCTCCCAGGGAGCGACGCTGGTGCTGGTGGCGCTCGTTGTCGTGTTGTTCCTGCTGAGCTGGCGCGACGCCGGGCGCCGCCGGCTCGCGGTTGAGGCCAAGAAGGCCGAGAACCCCCGCCTCGGGTTCCGGGGGTACGGAGCCTTCACGGCCGCCACCTTCGCGTGGGTCGTCCTGGCAGTGGTCTTCGCCGGGACGGTGGTGCGCATCGCCGACTGGCTGGGCGACCGGCCGCCCACCGAGGACCAGCTCGCCGACCCCAACTACGTGCCGCCCGACGTGGTGGTCGAGTACGCCTCCAGCCTCGACTGGCTCGCCGTCATCGTGTTCCTCTTCCTGGTCGGGGTCGCGCTGGCGGTCGCGACGCGGCTCTTCTTCCTGGCGTTCGGCCGTGGCAACGGTTGGCGCCTGGAGCGGCGGAGGAGAGAGATCGACCGGGAGTACCGGGACGTGACGTCCGACCCCCGCCCTGCGACGTGCCGCGACGCCGACGACGACCCGTGCGGCGGACCGCAGCGGGAGAAGCTGCTCCACGAGATCTCCCGCACCCGACGCATCCGCTCGGCGCTGGGCTCCGCCGACGGTATCGGGGCGGACGTCGCGATCTTCGTCGTGGTCTCAGCCATCGTCGTGTTCGTGGTGCGCACGATGTCGGCCGACGGTGACGTGGTCGCGGACCTGCCTCGCCTGTGGTCCCCGCTTCGCCCGCTGCTGGGCCCCGCCACCTGGCTGGCGGCGATCCTGCCGGTGCTGTTCGTAGGCTTCCTGCGCCAGGCCTACCGCAACCCCACCACCAGGCGCCGGGTGGGCATTCTGTGGGACGTCATCACCTTCTGGCCCCGCTGGTTCCACCCGCTGTCGCCCCCGAGCTATGCCACCCGGGCGATCCCGCAGCTCACTCTCCGCCTCCGGCGGCTGCTCGCCACGACCAAGGGCACCCGCCAGGGTGTGGTGCTGTCGACGCACAGCCAGGGGACGATCGTGGGGGCGGCCACCGTGCTGCGCGTCGCCAAGCTCCAGCACGGGGCGCGGGAGCGGCTGGCGTTCCTCACCCACGGCAGCCCGCTGCGAAGGCTGTACGGCCGCTTCTTCCCTGGGTACTTCGGCACGGCCGGCCTTGCCCAGGTGCGCGAGGTCGTGACCGGCGCCGACGGCCTGGAGCGGTGGCGGAACCTGTACCGGCTCACGGACCCCATCGGCGGTGCCGTGTTCGGCGAGGCGCCGTTCAAGAAGACCGAGCACGGCCCGCCGCTGGACCCGACCGTCGACCTCCTGGTGGCCGACCCCATCACCGACCGCCACGGCGCCGGCGATCCGTGCCCCCGAATCCAGGGCCACTCCGGCTACTTCTCGACGCCGAACTCCTGCTCCTGCCCTCCCTACGACGAAGTGCTGGCAGCGATGAAGGTCGACCTCGCAGCCCGGGTGGCCGCCGGCGCCGCGGCTAGCGCGCCGCCCACCCCGACCACCGGCTGACCGTCACCACCACCAGCGGGCCCTCCGGAGGGCGCTCCCGGTACTGCGGGTACTTCACCGCCAGCAGCGCCAGCGCCGCGGCGCGCACCGCGGGATCCGCCGACTCGGCTGCAATCCCGTCCGCGCGCACCCACCACAAATCGCCCCAGTCCGCGTCGTACCGGTCCACCAGCAATGCCACACGCGGCTCGCCGCCGATGTTGTGGAGGCGTTGCAGCCGCAGCGTCGACTTCGGCTTGTGGTCGACCGCCGTGTAGACGGTGTCGCCGGTTACGGCGAACGTGATCGGCACGATGTGCGGCGCCCCGGCCGGGGTGACCGTCGCCATCCGGGCCACCGGTGCGGCGGCGAAGCGCCGCCGCACCTCGGCGTCGCCGCCGGCTGCTACCGGGTGATCCACGTCCGCCCGTTGCCCAGCAGCCGGTCGGCGTCGTCTGGGCCCCAGCTTCCGGCCGCGTAGAACTCGAGGTGGGGGGGTTCGTCGAGCAGCGGCTGGTACAGGCGCCAGGAGGCTTCGACCTCGTCGGCGCGCACGAACAGCGTCTGGTCTCCGGCGATGACGTCGGCCAGCAGCGTCTCGTACGCGTCAGGGATGTGGCCGAACTGGGCGCCGTACTCGAAGTGCAGCGGGATCGTCTCCAGCCGCAGTCGCTCGCCGGGCTTTTTCACGTCGATACGCAGCTCGAAGCCCTCGTCGGGCTGGAGGGTGATCAGCAGCACGTCGCTGTGCAGGTCGGACGGCTGGTTCATGCTCTCGAAGAAGGCCACCGGCGCCTGCTTGAAGCGCACCGCAACCTGCGTGACCCGCCGGGGGAGCGCCTTCCCGGTGCGTATCAGGAACGGCACGCCCTGCCACCGCCAGTTTTCGATCCGCAGCCGCAGCGCCGCGTACGTCGGCGTGGTCGAGTCGTCGTCGACCTTTTCCTCGTCGCGGTAGCCGGCGACGTGCTGCCCGTCCAGCGAGCCCGTCACGTACTGGCCCAGCACCACGTCGCCGGGGTCGATCGGTGAGAGCGAGTCGAGGACTTTGACCTTCTCGTTGCGGATCGCCACCGGGTCGAACGCCGACGGCGCCTCCATCGCGACGAGCGTGAGCACCTGGGTGAGGTGGTTCTGCACCATGTCCCGCACTGCGCCGGCCTGCTCGTAGTAGCCGCCCCGCCCGCCCACGGGTCGCGACTCGGCCACGGTGATCTGCACCTGGTCGATGCGGTCGCGGTTCCACAGCGACTCGAAGGTGGTGTTGGCGAACCGGAACGTCAGCAGGTTCTGCACCGTCTCCTTGCCGAGGTAGTGGTCGATGCGGTACACCTCCTCCTCGGCGAACACCCGGTGCACCAGCGTGTTCAGGTCCCGAGCGCTGTCGAGGTCGCGCCCGAACGGCTTCTCCACCACGAGCCGCACCCAGCCGGGGGCGTCGACCAGGCCGACCTCGCCGAGCGCTTCCACGGTGGGCCCGAACGCCGACGGCGGCAGCGCCAGGTAGAAGACGCGGTTGCCGGGCAGGTCGTGGTCCGCCTCGATCCTGGCGATGCGGGCCGCCAGGGCCGTGTCGTCCTCGCCCGAGGCGACCCGCTGATAGTGGAGGCGGTCGTCGCACCACGCGGACGCCCGGTCGGCGTCGTAGCCGGCGTCGGCGAGCGCCTCCCTGGCCATCTTGCGGAAGTCCTCGTCGTCCAGCTCCGACCTGGCGACGCCGAGCACCACGCAGATGCCGTGGTCCTGCTCGGCGATCAGGTGGTAGAGGGCGGGGAGGAGCTTGCGCTTGGTGAGGTCGCCCGTGGCGCCGAAGATCACGAAGAGGTGTCGCTCCATCAGGCGCCGCCGCTCCAGTCGTGGTGGAACGTCTCGCCGCGCGGGGCGTCGACCCGCTCGAAGGTGTGGGCGCCGAAGTAGTCCCGCTGCGCCTGGATGAGGTTGGCCGGCAGGCGAGCGGTGCGGTACCCGTCGTAGAACGCCAGCGCCGCGCTGTAGGCGGGCACCGGGATCGCCGCAGCCACGGCCCGCTGCACGGTGCGGCGCCACCCCGGCTCGGCGGCCGCCACCTCGGCCCGGAAGTAGTCGTCGAGCAGCAGGCTCTCGAGGTCGTCGTCCCGCCGGAACGCCTCGGTGATGTCGGCCAGGAAGCGGGAGCGGATGATGCAGCCGGCCCGCCACATGGCGGCGATGCTGCCGAGGTCGAGATTCCAGCCGTGCTCGGCGGCCGCGGCCCGGATCAGCATGAAGCCCTGCGTGTAGGAGACGATCTTCGACGCGTACAGCGCGTTCCGGAGGTCGGACAGCACCTCGCCGGCCGGGTCGGCCAGGGTGTGGGGGGGCTCGCCCAGCGCGGCGGCGGCCGTCTGGCGCTGCTCCACCATCGCCGACAGCAGCCGGGCGTAGACCGCCTCGGCCATCAGCGTCACCGGGATGCCCAGGTCGAGCGACGAGTCGACCGTCCACTTGCCCGTGCCCTTCTGGCTGGCGGCATCGAGGATGACGTCGACCATCGGCCGGCCGTCGTGGTCGGTCGCGGCGAGGATGTCCGCAGTGATCTCGACGAGGTACGAGTCGAGCTTGCCCTGGTCCCACTCCGCGAACACCGGCGACATCTCGGCGGGCGTCATGGCCAGCCCGGCGGACATCACGTGGTACGCCTCGGCGATGACCTGCATGTCGCCGTACTCGATCCCGTTGTGCACCATCTTGACGTAGTGGCCGGAACCATCGCCGCCCACCCAGTCGCAGCACGGCTCGCCGTCGGCCTCCGCGGCGATCGACTGCAGCAGGTGGCGCACCACAGGCCAGGCGCTCTCGGTGCCGCCCGGCATGATCGACGGGCCGGTGCGCGCCCCCTCCTCGCCGCCCGACACCCCGGCGCCGACGAACCGGAGCCCAGCCTCCTCCAGCACCGCGGTGCGCCGGATGGTGTCCTCGAAGTTGCTGTTGCCGCCGTCGATGATCACGTCGCCCGGCTCGAGCAGGGGAACGAGCTGGTCGACCACCGCGTCGACGGGGTCGCCGGCCTTGACCATCACCATGACCACCCGGGGGACCGCGAGCTCGGCGACCAGCGATTCGAGCGAGTGGGCGCCGACGACGTCCTTGCCGGCCGCCGGACCGCCCACGAAGTCGTCGACCTTGGAGGTCGTCCGGTTGAACACCGCAACGCGGAAGCCGCGGTCGGCCATGTTGAGGACGAGGTTCTGGCCCATCACGGCGAGCCCGATCAGCCCGATGTCGGCTCGCCGGTCGTTTGAGCCGCCTGCCACGAAACTCCTCCACGGACGGGGGCGACGAGTGTAGAGTGTGCCCCGATCACGGTCGGGAGGTGACCGAATGACTCGGAATCCGACCAGCTTCCCGGGCTGACGCACCGGTCGAAGCTTCGCTAGGGCGCCGTTGCGCGCTCTGAACACCCTTGCCGGGCAAGCGCTCGCGCTTGCCCCCACCATCGAGGACCTGCCGTGATCCCCATCCGCCAGTACTGGAACCTGCTCAGGCGCTACCTGCGGCACCAGCGCGCCCGCATCGCCGGGCTCGGCGTGCTGCTGGCGTGCGGCATCGGCCTGCAAGTCGCCAACCCGCAGCTCGTGAAGGTGTTCATCGATCGGGCGCTGGGCGGCGAGCCCGTCGACCGGCTGGTGCCGCTGGCTGTCGCCTTCCTCGTGGTGGCGTTCGGTCAGCAGGCGTTCACCGTGGCGGCCGCGTGGGTCGCCGGCCACGTCGGCTGGAACGCCACCAACGAGCTGCGCGAGGACCTCGCCGGCCACCTGCTGCGGCTTGACATGGGATTCCACAAGCAGCACACGCCCGGCGAGATGGTGGAGCGCATCGACGGCGACGTGACCGCCCTGTCGAACTTCTTCAGCCAGTTCGCCGTGCAGGTGGTGGGCAACGCCGCCCTCGTGGTCGGCGTGCTGGCCCTGATGATCGTGGAGAGCCCGGTCGTCGGCCTGCCCATCGCGGCGCTCGCCGCGGTGACCGTCGGGCTCCTCGGCTGGCTGCAGCGGGTGGCCACCGAATGGTGGCGGCAGGAGCGGGCCAGCAGCGCCCGGTACTTCGGCTTCGTCGGGGAGGCGATCACGGCGGCCGAGGACGTGCAGGGCAACGGCGCCGGGGGCTATGTGCGGTCGCGCGGTGCCCGCATCCACCGCGAGTGGCTGCCCCGGTCGGTGCGCGGCTGGCACGGCTGGTCGCTTTCCTGGTCGGCCAACACCGCATACTTCGGCGCAGCCAACGCGATCGTCTTCGCGCTCGGGGCCTGGTCGTTCGCCCGCGGCGACCTCAGCCTCGGCTCGGTGTACCTGCTGGCCCACTACGCCGAGATGATCCGCCATCCCATCGAGCGGATCCGCGAGCAGGTGGACGACATGCAGAAGGCCGGCGCCGCCGTGGTCCGGGTGCGCGAGTTGCTCGACATCGAGAACGCGCTCGCCGACGACGGCAGCCGGCAGCTGCCGCCCGGGAGCCTGTCGGTGGAGCTGCACGCCGTCGACTTCGCCTACTCGGACGGCGACCGTGACGGAGAGCGCGTGCTGCACGGTCTGAACCTGCACCTGGAGGCAGGTCGGGTGCTTGGCGTGCTCGGGCGCACCGGCTCGGGCAAGACGACGATCGCCAGGCTGCTCACCCGCCTGTACGACCCGGAAGCGGGAGAGGTGCGGCTCGGGGGCGTGCCGGTGCGGGAGGTGCCCCTCCAGGCGTTGCGCACCCGGGTCGGCATCGTCACCCAGGACGTCCAGCTCTTCCGGGCGTCCATCCGCGACAACCTGACGTTCTTCGACGACACGGTGCCCGACAACCGGCTGTGGGCGGCGCTCGAACGGCTCGGTCTGGACGGCTGGGTGCGCTCGCTCCCTGACGGTCTCGACACGATGCTGGACGCCGGCGGGGGCGGGCTGTCGGCGGGGGAGGGGCAGCTCCTCGCGTTCACGCGCATCTTCCTGGAGGCCCCCGGGCTGGTGATCCTGGACGAGGCTGCGTCGCGCCTCGACCCGGCCACCGAGCGGCTGATCCACGCCGCCACCGAGCACCTGCTCGGCGGCCGCACCGGGGTGGTGATCGCCCACCGGCTCGACACCGTGCAGCGGGCCGACGACATCCTCATCATGGAGGCGGGGCGGATCGTCGAGTTCGGCCGGCGCGCCGAGCTGGCAGCCGACCCCGAGTCTCGGTTCTCCGGGTTGCTGCGTTCGGGTATCGAGGAGGTGCTCGCGTGATGGGCACGGCTCGGCTCATGGCGGCGCTGATCCGGCGGCACCTGGGGCGCTGGACCCTCGACGTGGTGGTGTTCGGCACGCTGTGGTCGATGCCGGTGCTGGCGGGGCTCATCACGGCCGCCTACTTCGACCGCCTTGAGACCGGTACGGGCGCCACCGTCACCACCGCAGTCGTGCTGATCCTCGCCTACACGGTGTGGCGCGTGGCGTTCGTGATCGGTGGGATGCACATCGACGGCCACCTGGTGTTCCGCACCGGCGCCGTGATGCAGGCGAACATGCTGCAGCGGACATTGGAGCTGCCCGCCGCCCAGGCCGCCGAGACCGCCACCGGTGACGTGGTCACCCGGTTCCGGGACGACACCAAGCACATGTGGGAGACGGTGATCTTCACGGTCGACATGG
>JBFJZV010000023.1:0-21689 GCA_041621915.1 Acidimicrobiia bacterium
GGTGGCGGGACGAAGACCGGTCAGGGCGGCGAGCGTCTGCGCGCCCAGGAAGCGCTCAGCCGAGGCCGTCATGATCGTGCGTACCTCCGCCCCGTGCTCGACGAGCCGGCGGACGAGGTACGCGGCCTTGTAGGCGGCGACGCCCCCGGTCACGCCGACCAGGATGCGCCGCCCGACGAGCACCGGGCTACTCGTCCGACTCGATGACGACCTTGCCCTCGGCAATCTCTTCGAGGGCGATCGACAGCGGCTTGCGGGACAGCGAATGCACCTGGGGCGGCACGTAGCCGCCGAGGCCGTCGCCGAGCTGGTTGAAGTAGGCGTTGATCTGGCGGGCGCGCCGGGCGGAGAGCACCACCAGCGAGAATCGGTTGTCGGTCTTGTCGAGCACGCGCTCGATCGGCGGGTCGATCATCATGGGAAATCGGTCTCCTCGGGTCGCTGCAGTATACCTGCCAGCTCCGCCACGGCCCGATCCACGTCATCGTTGACGATCACATGGTCGAACACCTCCTCCGCCGCAGCCAGCTCCCGGCGGGCGATCTCCAGCCGGCGCCGCACGTCGGCGTCGCTGGTGTCGCCGCGGTTCCGCAGCCGAGCCTCGAGCAGCTCGAGCGACGGCGGGGCGACGAAGACCAGCACTGCCTCGGGATCGGCCTCCCGGACCTGGCGGGCGCCCTGCACCTCGATGTCGAGCACCACGTCGTGCCCGGCGGCGAGATGCAGCTCCACCGGACCGCGCGGGGTGCCGTACCGGCGGCCGTTGTACACCGCCCACTCCAGCAGCTCGCCGGCCTCGATGCGGCGGAGGAACTCGGCGTCGTCCACGAAGAAGTAGTCCTCGCCGTGAACCTCTCCCGGCCGCGGGTCGCGGGTGGTGGCCGATACCGAGAAGTGGAAGGGGTGGGACGCAGCCAGGGCTTCGACGAGCGTGGTCTTGCCGACGCCCGACGGCCCGGACACGACGATCAGCCGGCCGCGGTCAGGAAACGGCTTCGAGGAGGTCGCGCCGCTGCCGCTCGGTGAGCGAGCGCACCCGGCGGTTCTCGGCGACTCCATGCTCCTCCAGCAGCCGCTTGGTCTTGACTTTCCCGAGCCGGGGCAGCGCCGCCAGCACCTTGTCGATCTTCATGCCGCCGACGAACTCGTCGGTGGCGCCACGGTCGAACACGTCGGCCAGGGTGAGGCTCCCGGTGCTGAGCAGTTCCTTCACCTCGGCACGGGCGCGCCGAGCCGCCGCCGCCTTCGCCAACGCCGCCGCCCGCTGCTCCGGCGTGGTCTGGGGTGGGGATGGCATGCGGGAACTCTATCAAGCGGCCTCGTTGGAGCCGCGGATCTCCGCCAGCACGGCGGCCGCGGCCACAGCGGGATCGGCCGCCGCGGTGATCGGGCGGCCCACCACCAGGTAGTCGGCCCCCCACGCGACCGCCTGCGCAGGCGTCGCCACCCGCGCCTGGTCGTCCCCGCCGGCGGCGCTCTCAGGGCGGATGCCAGGGGTGACCCGCAGCAGATCCGGGGCGACGTCGCCGACGACCCCCAGCTCGCGGGGCGAGCAGATCACCCCTTCGCATCCGGCCCGCGCGGCGAGCTGGGCGAGCCGGGACACGACCTTGGCGGGAGTGGACGCGATGCCGGCCGCGGCGAGGTCCGCATCCCTCAGGCTGGTCATCACGGTGACGGCCAGCACCCGGCCGCCGCCGCCCGCTTCTCGCATCCCCTCCTCGGCGGCTTCCAGCATCGCCTGGCCGCCCGCAGCGTGAGCGGTGACCCAACGGGCGCCGTACTCACCGAGCCGGCGGGCGGCGGGCCCGGCCTGGCTGGGGATGTCGTGGAGCTTGGCGTCGGCGAAGACCGGCTTGCCGAGCCCGGCCAGCGCCGCCACCACGCCGGGCCCGGGACCGTGCAGCAGCCGCAGCCCGACCTTGAAGCCACCGACGTGCTCGATCACGCTCTCCGCAAGCCTGACCGCCTCCTCGGCGCTGGTGGTGTCGAGGGCGACGAGCAGCGGGTTGGTCACGCCCAAGCCTCGGCAGCGCCGGTCAGGTCGGCGACCCGGTCGACGCCGCGTTGTGCGCACCAGGCGGCCAGCTCCCCGAGGATCCGCCGGCCCGCCTTCGGCTCTGCGAAATGAACCGTGCCCAGTGCCACCGCGCCGGCTCCGGCCATGAGGTACTCGACCACGTCGGCCCCGGTCCGCACTCCGCCACAGCCCACGATCGGCAGGTCGGGCAGCGCCCGGTGCACCTCCCACACGCACCGCAGCGCAATCGGCTTGAGCGGAGGCCCGGAATAGCCGCCGACGCCGCCCGACAGCAGCGGGCGCCGGGTCTCGATGTCGATGCCCATGCCCCACGCCGTATTGGTGAGGACGACCCAGTCGGCGCCGGCCTCGGCCACCGCCGCGGCGATCGCGACGACGTCGGAGGCGTTCGGAGAGAGCTTGGCGCCCACCGGCACGCCGGCTGCGGAGTGGACCGCGGCGACAACGGTTGCCGCGGCGCCCGGGTCGAGAGCGAACATGGCGCCGTCGACGTTGGGGCACGACAGGTTGACCTCCACGGCGGCCACCCCGGCTGCAGCGAGGCCCTTGGCCACCAGCGCGAACTCCTCCGCCGACTCCCCCACCGCCGAGCCCCACACGGGGACGCCGAGCCCGCCGAGGGCCGCGCCGTGCATGTCGCGCCAGGCCGCGACGCCAGGGTTCTGGATCCCGATGCCGTTGAGCATGCCGAGCCCCGCCGGGGCCAGGCGCGGGGCCGCCCGGCCGGGCCAGGCCTCGCCGCTCACCGACTTGGCGACCGCCGCGCCGTACGCCGCCGGCTCCCCGGCCCCGACCCAATCCACCACGGAGCCGACCGTGCCCGACGCCGCGACGAGCGGCGTGCGCAGGACCAGCGGACCGAGCCGGACCGCCGGGTCGGTCACGCGTGATGCTCCTGCAGTGACCGCACCTCGTTGACTCGCTCCGGGCCCGCCCGCAGCGACCTGGCCATCGCAAGCCCGCCCTGAACGGTGGTGACACACGGCACGTAGTTGGCGTTGGCGGCGCGCCGGATCAGCGCACCGTCGCCCCTGGCCCGCTCGCCGCGGGGCGTGTTGACCACGAGGTCGATCTTGCCCTCCTCCAGCAACCGCACCGGGTCCCACGGGCCTTCTCCGACCTTGTCGACGTGGCTGGCCGGCAGCCCGTGGCGGGCGAGGAAGGCGGCTGTGCCCTCGGTGGCGAGCACGCGGAAGCCCGACTCGAGGAAGAGCCGAGCCGCCTCCAGGCCAACGTCCTTGTCGCGATCGGCCAGTGACAGGAACACGGTGCCCGAGTCGGGGACCTCGTGGCCGGCGGCGAGCAGCGATTTGGCGTACGCGGTGCCCAGCTCGGCGGCGATGCCCATCACCTCGCCGGTGGCCCGCATCTCCGGCCCCAGCACCGTGTCCATCTCGGGGAACCGCCGCCATGGGAGCACCGCTTCCTTCACGGCCACGAACCCCGTGTCGGCGCGCCGTTCCGGCACCAGCCCCGCCTCCCGCAGCTCGGCGACGGTCGCCCCCATCATCACCCGGGTGGCGACCTTGGCGAGCGGGACACCGGTGGCCTTGGAGATGAACGGCACGGTCCGGGAGGCCCGGGGGTTGGCCTCGAGCACGAATACCTCGTCGCCCCGCACGGCGAACTGGATGTTGATCAGGCCCCGTACGCCCAGCGCCGCCGCCAGCGCCTCGGTCTGGGCGGCGATGGTCTTCTGGGCCGCCTCACTCAGGGTCGGCGGCGGCACCACGCACGCCGAGTCGCCGGAGTGGATGCCGGCGGCCTCGACATGCTCCATGATCCCGCCGAGCAGCAGCTCGGACCCATCGAACACGGCGTCGACGTCGACTTCGACGGCGGCCTCCAGGAAGCGATCGATGAGGATCGGTGCCGCTCCGAGGTCGACCTCGGTTCCCGGCTCGGCCCCGTAGAGCTCTCGGAGGTAGCCCGTCAGCTCGTCGACGGAGAACACCACGCGCATGGCTCGCCCGCCAAGGACGTAGGACGGCCGCACCAGCACCGGGAAGCCGACCCGATCGGCGACCTCCTGCGCCTCCACCACCGAGCGGGCGGTGCCGTGCGGCGGTTGGGCGATCCCCAGCTCCCGGCAGAGCGCCGAGAAGCGGCGGCGGTCCTCGGCGGCGTCGATGGAGTCCGGGGAGGTGCCCGCGATGGGGACACCCGCCTCCTCGAGCGCCCTCGCCAGCCGCAGCGGGGTCTGGCCGCCGAGCTGCACGAGCACCGCTACGGGCCGCTCGGCGGCAACGACGGCGAGCACGTCCTCGGTGGTGAGCGGCTCGAAGTACAGGCGGTCTGACGTGTCGTAGTCGGTGGAGACGGTCTCGGGGTTGCAGTTGACCATCACCGGCTCGAAACCGGCGTCGCGCAGCGCGAACGACGCGTGCACGCAGCAGTAGTCGAACTCGATGCCTTGCCCGATGCGATTGGGACCCGACCCCAGCACCACCACGGTGCGGTCCCCGGGCGGCGGGGCCTCGGTCTCCTCCTCGTATGTCGAGTAGAAGTACGGTGTCGCCGCCTCGAACTCGGCTGCGCAGGTGTCCACCGTCTTGTACACCGGGCGGACGCCGGCGTCGGCCCGGATCCCTCGTACGGCCGCCTCACTCGTCTCCCAGAGCTTTGCGAGGTGCGCGTCGGAGAAGCCCATGCGCTTGGCCGGCAGCATGAGATCTTCACCCGAGCCCGCGTCGCGGAGCTCGGCGGTCATCTCCACGATCTGGGCCATCTGGTCGAGGAACCACGGGTCGATGCCGGTCGAGGCGGCCAGCTCTCCGATGCCCGCTCCAGCGGCCAGCGCGGCAGCGACCGTGAACAACCGGCCCGGCCGGGGCACCGCGGCCCGCTCGACGAGTTCCCCCGCTGTCGCGTCCGTCTGCGAGATCTCGAGACCGGCCCGGCCGGCCTCGGTCGAGCGGATCGCCTTCTGCAGCGCTTCGGGGAAGGTGCGGCCGATCGCCATCGCCTCGCCCACCGAGCGCATCGTGGTGCCGAGGCGGTCGTCCGCCGAGGGGAACTTGGCGAAGTCGAAGCGGGGGATCTTCACGACGACGTAGTCGAGGGCAGGCTCGAATGACGCCGGGGTCTTGCCGGTGATGTCGTTGGGGATCTCGTCGAGCGTGTAGCCCACCGCCAGCCGGGCGGCGATCTTGGCGATGGGGAAGCCGGTGGCTTTCGACGCCAGCGCCGAGGAGCGCGACACCCGCGGGTTCATCTCGATGATCAGCCGCCGCCCGGTCTGCGGGTCCACGGCGAACTGCACGTTCGAGCCGCCGGTCTCCACCCCGATGGCCCGCAGGCAGGTGAGGGCGTCGTCGCGCATCGCCTGGTACTCGCGATCGGAGAGCGTCTGGATCGGGGCCACCGTGATCGAGTCGCCGGTGTGGACGCCCATCGGGTCGAGGTTCTCGATCGAGCAGACGACCACGGCGTTGTCGGCACCGTCCCGCATCACCTCCAGCTCGAACTCCTTCCAGCCCGCCACCGACTCCTCGACGAGGATCTCCCCGACCGGCGAGGCCGCAATCCCTCGCTGGGCGACTGCCCGCAGCTCGGCCTCGTCGGCAGCGATGCCGGTGCCGCCCCCACCGAGGATGAACGATGGCCGCACCATCACCGGGTAGCCGATGCGGCGGGCCGCCGCGACCGCCGCCTGGACGGTGCGGACGTAGTCGGCTGCCGGGCACTCCAGACCGGCATCCTCCATCACCTGCTTGAAACGCTGGCGGTCCTCGGCGGCGTCGATGGCGTCCATGCCGGCGCCGATGAGCTCCACGCCGAGCCGATCGAGGACCCCGGCCTGGTGCAGCGCCGCGGTCACGTTGAGGGCGGTCTGCCCGCCCAGGGTCGGCAGCAGTGCGTCGGGGCGTTCCTTCGCGATGACGGCGGCGACGACGGCCGGAGCGATGGGCTCGACGTAGGTGGCGTCGGCGAACTCGGGGTCGGTCATGATCGTCGCCGGGTTGGAGTTGACCAGCACGACCCGGTAGCCCTCCTCCCGCAGCACCTTGATCGCCTGCGTGCCGGAGTAGTCGAACTCGGCGGCCTGCCCGATCACTATGGGGCCGGACCCGATGACGAGGATCGTGCGGAGGTCGTCGCGTCTAGGCATCAGCGCCCCCCTCCCGGCTTCGCCGGACTCCCCCCGGCGCTCGCTGCACTAGCCGCGTCCAGCCCCATCAGCTCGACGAAGCGGTCGAACAGGCCGTCGGCGTCGGAGGGGCCGGGGGCTGCCTCGGGGTGGTACTGCACGCCGAACGCGGCGACGTCCCGGCAGGCCAGCCCCTCCAGGGTGCCGTCGTTGAGGTTCTGGTGGGTCGCGGCCACCGCCCCGTAGGGGGTGTCGACCTCGGCCGGCAGCAGGTTGGGCGTCGGGATGCCGTCGCGGGCCGGCCGCTCCTGGCCCCGCAGCGACCACAGGTCGACGGCGAACCCGTGGTTCTGCGACGTGATCTCGATGCGCCCGTCGGCGAGTCGCCGCACCGGGTGGTTGCCGCCGTGGTGGCCGAACGGCAGCTTGAAAGTGGAGGCGCCGAGCGCCAGGCCCATCACCTGGTGCCCGAGGCAGATGCCGAACACCGGGACCTTGCCCAACAGCCCGCTCACGGCCTCCACCGGCCCGGTGAGGGGCTCGGGGTCTCCGGGGCCGTTGGACAGGAACACGCCGTCGGGCCGGTCCCTGAGCACCGCGTCCGCGGGCGTCGACGCCGGCACCACCGTCACGCGCAGGTTGCGGGCGGTGAGGCGGGCGATGATGTCGGACTTGATGCCGAAGTCGTAGGCCACCACCCGCCCGACGTAGTCGCCCTCCGGTTCCACCCGGTACGGCCGATCGGTGGTGACCCGCGCGGCGAGATCCTGGCCCGCCATCGACGGCGCCGCCGCCGCGATGCCGGCCAGCTCGGCTTCGTCGGCGTCGGTGCCGATGGCCGCCGGCATCGCCCCCCGATCGCGCACGTGGCGGGTGAGGCGGCGGGTGTCGACCTCGGCGAGCGCGACCACGTTGCGATCGCGCAGATAGTCGATCATCGAGCCGTCGGCGCGCCAGTTGGAGTGCCGGCGGCTCATCGCCCTCACCACCATCCCGCTGCAGTGGATGCGGCCCGCCTGGTCGTCCTCGCCGGCCACGCCGTAGTTGCCGATATGCGACGAGGTCATCACGACGATCTGGCCGGCGTACGACGGGTCGGTCAGCACCTCCTGGTAGCCGGTCATGGCGGTGTTGAACACCACCTCGCCGGTGGCAACTCCACCGGCGCCGACCGCCACCCCCCGAAATGCCTCGCCGTCGGCGGTGACCAGCAGCCCGGGCCGCGTCATGCCTGTACCTTGCCGTCGGCGTAGGTGACCCGGCCCCCGTAGATCGTGTAGCGAGGCTGCCCGGTGAGTGCCACGCCGCGGAACGGCGAGTTCTGCGACCGCGACTCGAAGCGCTCGGGCGCCCACCGGGCGGCGGGGTCGAAGACGCACAGGTGCGCCGGGTTGCCTTCCGCCACCAGCCGCCCGTGCCTCGCGAGGCCGGCGATGCGCGCCGGGGCGATGCTCATGCGGTCGTAGAAGGCGTCGAGATCCAGCCCCACGGCGGTCTGCACGGCCGCGGCGGCCGTCTCCAGGCCGATCATCCCCGGCGGCGCCTCTTCGAAGGGCACGTCCTTCTCGTGGTCGGCGTGCGGCGCGTGGTCGGTGGCGACGCAGTCGATCAGCCCGGACCGGAGCCCATCGCGGAGCGCTTGGACGTCCTCGGCGGTCCGGAGCGGCGGGTTGACCTTGTACGCAGGGTCTGTGGAAGAGACCGAGGCGTGGTCGAAGAAGAGGTGGTGGGGGGTGGCCTCGGCAGTGACGGCGAGGCCGTCGGCTCGCGCCGCCGCGACGAGCTTCACCGCAGCGGCGGTGGTCGCGTGGAGGAGGTGGTAGCGGGCGCCGGTGAGGCGGGCCAGCTCGAGGTCGCGAGCGACGGCGATCGCTTCGGCCGCTGCCGGGCGGCCCGCGATGCCGAGCCGCGACGAGACGTCGCCCTCGTGCATGTGGCCGCCCCGGACGAGGCCGGGGTCCTCGGCGTGCTGGGCGATCACCCCGCCGAGCTCGGCGACGTACTCCATCGCCCGCCGCAGCAACCCGGCGTCGGCCACCGAGTCGCCGTCGTCGCTGAATACGCGCACGCCGGCGGCCCACAGCTCGTCGAGGTGGGCGAGCTTCTCGCCGGCCCGGCCGAGGGTGATGGCACCGACGGCGACCACGTCGCATCGCCCGGCCGCCCGCCCGCGGTCGGCGACGAAGCGGGCGAGGTGGCCCGCATCGATCGGCGGGTCGGTGTTGGGCATGGCCAGCAGCGCCGTGTAGCCACCCGCCGCCGCAGCCCGGGTGCCGGTGTCGACGTCCTCCTTCCACTCCTGGCCCGGCTCGCGGAGGTGGGCGTGGAGGTCGACGAGCCCGGGGCCGACCCAGGCGCCGCTGCAGTCGAGAAGTTCGGCGCCGACCGGATCCAGGTTGCGACCAACCGCGGTGATCTCACCGCTCGCGACCCGAACGTCGGCCGGCGCCGGACCTTCGGAGGTCAGCACGGTCCCACCCGCAAGCAGCAGGTCAGCCATGCGTCTCTCCACCCAGCAGCCTATACAGAACCGCCATCCGCACGGCGACCCCGGCGGCGACCTGGTTGAGGACGAGGCACCTCGGATGGTCGGCGACCTCGGGGGCGATCTCCACGCCGCGGTTCATCGGCCCGGGGTGGAGCACGATGGCTTCGGGACGGAGGCGCGCGAACCGCTCGCGGGTCATCCCGAAGCGGCCCACGTACTCCGGCAGCGATGGGAACACCGCTGACCCGCCCCGCTCGGCTTGCACCCGCAGGAGGTAGGTGGCGTCGACGGAGCCGAGCACCTCGTCGAGCGTCTCGGCGGTGGCAACCGGCCAGCCCGTCAGGTCGACGGGGAGCAGGGTGGGCGGCGCCACCAGCGTGACCTCGGCGCCCAGCGAGCTGAGCGCGAATACGTTGGATCGGGCCACCCGCGAGTGGCGGATGTCGCCGACGATCGCCACCCGCAGGCCTTCGACCTTGCCGAAGTGGCGGCGGATCGTGAGCGCGTCGAGCAGCGCCTGAGTGGGGTGCTGGTGGGCGCCGTCTCCGCCGTTCACCACCGGCACCGAGGTCCACTCCGCCACCCGCCAGGGCGCTCCGACCGCCTTGTGGCGGACCACCAGCAGGTCGGCGCCCATCGCCTCCAGCGTGAGGACGGTGTCCTTGAGGCTCTCTCCCTTGCTGAGCGACGACGTCCCGGCGGAGAAGCTCATCGTGTCGGCGGAGAGGGCCTTGGCCGCCCGCTCGAACGAGAGGCGGGTCCGGGTCGACGGCTCGAAGAAGACGGTGGCGACGGTCTTGCCCCGCAGCGCCGGCACCTTGGGGATCGGCCGCTCCAGCACCTCGACGAAGCCGTCGGCATCGTTGAGGATCGTCTCCAGGTCGGCCCGGTCGGTGCCCTCGACCGTGAGCAGGTGCCTCATCGCCCCTCCTCCACCCAGACGCCATCCTCCCCGTCGGTCTCGGCGAGCCGCACCGACACCCGCTGGTCGGCCGCCGTGGGGAGGTTCTTGCCGACGTAGTCGGCCCTGATCGGCAGCTCGCGGTGGCCGCGGTCGACCAGCACAGCGAGCTGCACGGCTCGCGGCCGGCCAAGGTCGGCGAGGGCGTCCAGGGCGGCACGGGCGGTGCGGCCGGTGTACAGCACGTCGTCGACGATCACGACGACTGCGTCGTCCACCGCAGCGGGGATCTCGGTGACCCCGATGGGCGCCACCGGCCGGCGGTCGAGGTCGTCGCGGTAGAGGCCCACGTCGAGGCTCCCGGCCGGGACCTTCACGCCCTCGAACTCGAACAACGCCTCGGCGAGCCGTTCGGCGAGGGGGACGCCGCGGGTGGGGATGCCGGCCAGCACCACGTTCTCGACGCCCCGGTTGCGTTCGATGATCTCGTGGGCGATGCGGTGCAGCGCTCGCCGCACGTCGCCGGGCTCCAGCGCTTTGGCCATCGGCGGTTGCTCCTTCCCGGCCTCACGGGACCGAGTTAAAGGACTCTTGGCTGGCCGGGACGGTAGCAGGCGCGCTTCAGCCCCTCGCACCTTTTGCGAGTCGCGAGAGCACGCCGTTGACGAAGGCGCCGGACTTCTCGGTGGAGAACTTCTTCGCCAGTTCCACGGCCTGCGAGATGATCACCGCCGTCGGGGTGTCGGGGCGGTAGAGCAGTTCGAACAACCCCAGCCGCAGCACGTTGCGGTCGACCACCGGCATCCGGGCCACCCGCCACCGGGTCGACGCCGCCTCCAGCGCGGCGTCCAGCTCCCCGCGGCACGACCAGAGCCCCTCGGCCAGGTCGGCCGCCCGCTTCGACAACCCGGCCACCTCGGGGGCGTCCATGCCGCGCTGCTCGGCCGCATACACCGCGGCGAGGGCTTCCTCCCTCGCCTCCGGGCGCGTCACGAGACGCGGGTGATGTAGGAGCCGTCGCTCGTCGACACCTTGATCCGGTCGCCCTGCTCCACGAACAGCGGGGTCTGCACCTCGAGGCCGGTCTCCACCGTCACCGGCTTGGTGGCGCCGCTGGCCCGGTCACCCTTGACGCCCGGCTCGGCCTTGGTGACCTCCAGCTCGACGGCGGCGGGCAGGTCGATGCCGATGGGATTGCCCTGGTACACCGGCAGCACGACCGTCGACCCCTCGCTCATGAACTTGGAGGCGTCGCCGATGAGGTCGTCGCCGACGAACCGCTGCTCGTACGTCTCCAGGTCCATGAAGTGGAAGCCCCGGTCGTCGTGGTAGAGGTACTGGAACTCCCGGCGGTCGATGATCGCCTGCTCCACCTTCTCCCCGGCGCGGAACGTGCGATCGACGACGCCGCCGCTGTCGAGGTTGCGGAGCTTGGTGCGGACGAACGCCTTGCCCTTGCCGGGCTTCACGTGCTGGAAGTCGATCACCTGGAACAATCCCTCGTCCAGGGCCAGGGTGATACCGGTCTTCAGGTCGTTGGTGGTGATGCTCATGCGAAGTCCTTCGGCGAGTTCGTCAGCTGCTCCCCCCCGGTGGCGGTGACCAGCACCATGTCCTCGATGCGCACGCCGCCCTCCCCCGGTAGGTACACCCCCGGCTCGACGGTGATGACGTGCCCCTCCTCCAGGACGTGGTCCGAGTTGCGCCGCACCCAGGGGCCCTCGTGGATGTCGAGACCCACCCCGTGGCCGACCGAGTGGAGGAGGCGGTCCTCCAGGCCGTAGCCGGCCAGCACTGCGCGGGCGGCGCCGTCGACCGCGTCGGCCGCCACCCCGGGTGCCACGGCGTCGATGGCGGCCTGTTGCGCCTCGGCGACGATGCCGTGGATGCGGGCCATGCCGGGCTCGGGCTGGCCGTTCAGCCACACGGTGCGCGACATGTCCGAGTGGTAGCCGTTGACCACGCAGCCGTAGTCGAGCAGCAGGAGCCCGTCGCCGACCGGGTTGCGCCCCGACCGGTAGTGCGGCACCGAGGCGCCCGCCCCGGCGGCCACGATCGGATCCCAGGACGCCGCCTCGCCGCCGTGGCGGCGCATGCTGTCGATCAGCGCCCAGCCCAGCTCGGCCTCGGAGCCGGCACTGTCGGCCAGGTCGCTCAGCTCGGCGAATGCTGCGTCGCCGGCCGCGGCGGCGTCCCGGAGGGCAGCCACCTCGTCGGCATCCTTCACCAGCCGGAGCGCCTCGACGACCCCGGTGGCGGGCTGCAGGTCGGCGTCCGCCTCGTCGGCGAGTGACCGTGCGAACGACCACGTCACCGCCTCCGACTCCAGGTGGGCCGTCCCGCTGCCGAGCAGCCCGGCGAGGTGCTCCATGAGCTTCTCGGTGTACACCACCAGGTCGGTGCCGGGCAGTGCCTCCACCAGCGGGGCGGCGAGCTCGCCGTACCGCCCGTCGGTCAAGAAGACCGCCCGATCGGGCCACACGACCAGGTGGGCGTTGGAGCCCGTGAAGCCGCTGAGGTAGCGCACGTTGCTCAGGTTCGAGACGACCAGCGGCGCGTCCAGCGTTTCCTGGAGGCGGCGCAGCCGGGCAGCATGATCCATCGAGGAAGTCCCTTCGAGCGTCAGGTCAGGACGGCGTCCAGGGCCGCCTCTACGGTAGCGGCGTCGACGTGGCGCAGCACCGGCGACGCGATGTCCTCCAGCAGCACCATTCGCAGCCCGGCGGCGTCCCGCTTCTTGTCCAACGTCAGCAGGCGCCGCACTTCGGCCCGGTCGGCCCTGGCGCTCGTCGGCAGGCCGAGCGCAGTGATGATGCCGTCCTGCCGCTCGCGATGGGCGAACCCGCACGCCGCCTCGGAGGCGGCCCCGGCCGCGACCATCCCGACCGCCACGGCATGGCCGTGGGGCATGCCGGCGGCGACCTCGACGGCGTGCCCGACCGTGTGACCGTAGTTGAGGATGGCGCGCCGGCCCCCCTCCCGGAAGTCCTCGGCAACTACCGCCGCCTTGACCGCGACCGCCCGCCGCACCACTTCGGCCAGCGGGGCGTCGCGGCCGTGGCGCTCGAACAGGTCGACGAGGTCGCGGTCGGCAATCAAGCCCGCTTTCAGCGCCTCGGCTGCTCCCTCCTGCCACAGCGCGTCAGGCAGGTCCTCCAGCACCCCGACGTCGATCACCACCCGCGCCGGATGATGGAACGCGCCCACCAGGTTCTTGCCGTCGAGGTTGACGCCGGTCTTGCCGCCGACCGCTGCGTCCACTGCCCCCAGGAGCGTGGTCGGGACGTACACGGACTCGACCCCTCGCAGGTAGGTGGCGGCGACGAATCCCACGACGTCGGTGAGACTGCCGCCGCCGACCGCCACGATGGTGTCGTCCCGGTGCAGGCGATCGGCGGCGAGGCGCCGGTAGGTGGCTTCGACGACGGCAAGCGTCTTGGCCGCCTCCCCGTCGGGCAGCTCCAGCACCTCCGCTCCCAGTCCCTCGGCCACCCGTGCCGCGACTCGACGCGCCCCCGGCTGGGTGAGCACCACCACCCGCTCCCGTCCCGACCGCTCGGGCAGGACGCCGCCGCCCAACAGGTCACGCCCGATCAGCACCTCGCTGGCATCCCCAACGGTGATCCGAGTGGGCCCCGGCCAGAGCGGCACCACCTCGGCCGCCACGTCGTTCACGGAGCGCCCCGTCGTGTCGACCCGATGATGCGCGGCGGCCTCGTACAGGGGCGCCCTGATCTCGAGCAGTTCCGCCAGCCGGGCCTCAGCCTCCACGCCTTCGAGCAGCGGCCGGCCCCCGTCCGCCCGAGCCGCCAGCTCTTCCGGGGGCGCTTCCAGCCAGACAACCACACCCGACGCCCGCATCGCCTCCACGTTGCGAGGATCCAGCACCACCCCCCCACCCGGAGCGATGACGGCCGGAGGTCCGGCGGCTACCTCGTGCACGACCGCGGCCTCCAGCTCGCGGAACGCTGCCTCCCCCCGCTGCCCCCACAGCTCGGCGACGGAACAGCCGACCCGCTCTGCGACGACGGCGTCCACGTCGACGAAGTCGACGCCAATCCGGCCGGCCGCCTCCCGGCCGGCCGCCGTCTTGCCGGCGGCCATGATGCCGACCAGCCAGAGGTGCCGGTCAGAACTCGGCAAGGCGCTTCCGGTAGGCCTCGGCCGCAGCGACGACGTCGGCGACGGTGTCGCCGCCGAACTTGCGCTGCAGCTCTTGGGCCAGCACGATCGCGACCATCTGCTCGGCGACGACGCCTGCGGCGGGAACGGCGCACACGTCGCTGCGCTCCCGGAACGCCTGGTCGGCCTCCTTCGTCACCACGTCGACGGTGGCGAGCGGCCGCATCAGCGTAGACAGCGGCTTCATGGCGGCGCGCACCCGGAGCGGCTGGCCGGTGGTGATGCCACCTTCCGTCCCACCGGCGCGACCGGTGGCGCGGGTGAAGCCGCCGTCGTCGTGGAGGATCTCGTCGTGGGCCTCCGAGCCGCGGCGCGCCGCGCCGCGGAAGCCGTCACCGATCTCGACGGCTTTGATGGCGGGGATCGACATGAGCGCGCCGGCCAGCAGCCCGTCGAGCTTCCGGTCCCAATGCACGTGGCTGCCCAGGCCGGCCGGAGCCCCGTACGCGAGCACTTCGACGACACCGCCGAGCGTGTCCCGGTCGGCCTTGGCGGCCTCGATCTCCTCGACCATCGCCCGCTCGGCATCCGGGTGGTGGCACCGCACCGGCGACTCGTCGATGCGACCCAGGTCGTCCGGTTCCGGCAGCGGCTCGTCGGGTGCCGAGACGCCGCCCACGGCCACCACATGGCTCAGCACCGCCATCCCGGCCTCCGCGAGCAGCGCCTTGGCGAGGTAGCCAGCCACAGTGCGAGCGGCGGTCTCCCTTGCCGAGGCCCGCTCGAGGATGTCGCGGGCGTCCCGCGTGTCGTACTTGAGCATGCCGGGGAGGTCGGCGTGGCCCGGGCGGGGCGTCTGGCGGGGCTTGCGGGCCTCGCCGGGCTCCGGCGACATCTCGTGCTGCCACTTGGACCACTCGGTGTTGCGCACCACGATCGCCACCGGCGACCCCAGCGTCTTCCCGAACCGCACTCCCCCCAGGATCTCCAACTCGTCCTGCTCGAGCTGCATCCGCCGCCCCCGCCCATACCCGAGCCGGCGCCGGGCGAGCTCGGCACCGAGGTCTTCCCGGGAGACGGCCAAACCCGCCGGCAAGCCCTCGACGACGGTGACCAGCCCCGGCCCGTGGGACTCCCCGGCAGTCAGGAATCGCAACATGGTGGGATGGTAGGTCGGTCACCCGAACCTGCCCCCCTCCTCTCCAGCCTGCCGGGGGCGAAAAACAGGGGAGAGGGCCCGGTTGGCAGAGGCCCTCTCCCCTTCGGGGCTCCGCTTGCGCGGAGGCCTGCGAAAGCTATTTCAAGATCTGCTGGCCGACGTCGAGCTGGAACACAGAGTCGCCCTTGAGGAACACACCCGAATCGGGCGACAGGCTGACCACCTTGTAGATGCCGGCGAACGTGTCGCCCACGCCCACCTCGAACGTCTCACCGCCGACCGTGACCGTGGCCCGCAGCACCCCGTCGACGTCCCGCACCTCGAGCAACGCCACGGCGTTGGCGCCGGGCGCGAAGTCGGGGTCCCCCGGCGTGCCGTCGCCGACCGACGGGTCGAACGGCCCGCCCACGCCCGGGATGCCGCCCGGAGGCGTCGTTTCGTCGATGAGGGGGCGGAACGGGTCACGGGGCTGCGAGAGCTGGGCGTTGAACAGCACGCGGGCGCCGTCGCCGATCTCGATAGGGTCCGGAGCCGCCACCTGGGCGCCGGCGAGCGGGCCATCCAGCGTGGTGGCCCCGTCGGCGAACATCCCCGAAGTCACCAGCACCCAGGCCGAAGCCGCCCCGGTGCCCAACAGGAGCACGGCCACGGCGAGCGCGAACACCACCCGCAGCGGGCTCTGGCGGGGGATGTCGACCTGCCGGCGGCGCCGTCTAACCACCTTCGCCTCCCTCCTCGGCCGGCGGCGTCTCCTCATCGGCGCCGGCGTCCTCGGTCGGCGCCGGCTCGGGCTCGCTCACCGTGTCGACCGGGATCGCGGTCGTGAAGATCGTGGTGTCCAGCGACGCACCGATGGTGACGGTGCCGTCCTCGGCGACCGCGGGCGTCAGCGTCACGCCCTCGACTCGCACCAGCCGCGCCATGTCGGCCAGTCCGTACAGGAAGCCGAGCACCTCGAAGAACTGCCCCTCCACCTCCATGAGCACGTCCACCGTGGCGAACTCGGCAAACGGCTCGGCCGCCGGGAGGCTGGGGCTGAGGGACAGGAGCTCGACACTGGAGTCGACGGCGAGCAGCGTGACGTCCTCGATGAACGTCGGCAGGTCGGGTGTGGGTGGGATGAGGCCTTCGAGCGCGGCACTGGCCGTCATGTAGCTGAGCTCGTTCTCCTGGATCTCGAGCAGCTGCGCCTTCTCCCCCTGGAGCCGTTCCACCTCGAGCACCGCCGCGTCCCGCTGCGAGCGAAGGTCGTCGACTTCGGACCTGCGCGGCTGGACGATGAACAGGAACCAGAGCAACGTCACCAGCAGCCCGCCCACGACGACGCCGAGGACGACTGGCCGCCTCATGGCAGATCCGGTATTCGCTCGGCGGCGCGCGCCGACAGCGCGGCGTCGGTCAGCGCGGTGGACGACGAGAAGTCGACGACCTCGACCCTTCCGATCTCACCCAACGTGATGGAGCTCACCCACGTGTCGTCGACACCCGGGAAGTTCGACGACTCGAGCGCCCGCAGCCAGCTCGCAACGTCCGTGTAGTCGAAACCGGTGCCGGCCATCGTGAGCTGCCCGACCACCGGGCTGTCGGGCGGGTCGGCCGCTCCTGTGAACGACCCGAGCCATACCCGAGGCGGGATCATCCTGGCCAGGTCGTTGAGCAGGCGGCCCCAGGCGACGTCCCGCGCCAGGATCCCGTCGACCACCGCCACCCGGGTCTCGAAGCCCACCCGCAGCGCCTCCAGGTCGCCGAGCTCGTCGATCTCGCGCTGTACCTGGGCGACCACCGCCTGCTGCTCCTCGAGGTCGTCGCGGGCCTCGCCGACCCGCCCCTGGAACCAAAACGTCGCAGCCACGAGCAGCGCCAGGTACGCGAGGCCCAGCAGTACCCACAGCGCCTGGCGCCGCCTCGCCCCGGCCTTCTTGCGAGATTCCGGGGGAAGCAGGTTGATGGAGCGCATCAGAGGGTTCCCCAGAGCGCGAGCCCTACCGCCACCGGGAGCACGGGCTGCGCCGAATCGAGCTGCTCGGGAGTGAGTTGCACCCGCCCGACATCGACGAGGTCGAGGATCTTGGCGGGCTGCACGGATGTGCCGAGGGCACGGCCGAGGCGGTTGGCGAGGTGCGGCAGGCGGGCGCCGTTGCCGGCCACCACGAGGCGGTGCAGCTCCTCGTCGCCCGATTGCGTGAGGTGGTAGTTGACCGAACCGCGGATCTCCTCGATGAACGTGTCGGCCTGCCTCGTGAGGATGCGACGGGCGGCGTCGTCGTCGGTACCGGCTTCAGGGGGCGAGCCCTCCGGCTGGACGCCGACGCGGCGCTTGAGCTCGTCGGCGTCGTCCCTGTCGATGCCCAGCCCGTCGACGAGCGCCGACGTGAAGTCCCCGCCACCGCGGGGCAGCAATCGGACGAACCGGATGACGCCGCCCCGCACGAGGACCACCTGGGTCAGGGACGCACCGATGTCGATGATCCCCTGCGGTCCCTCCTCCTCGTAGCCGGGCGATTCGCTGAAGACGGCGCGGGCCAGAGCGAACGGCTGAAGGTCGATCGCCTGGGCCGTGAGGCCAGCCGTGCCGATCACGCGCATCAGCCCGTCGACCATGTCACGGTGGGCGGCTACGGCCAGGATCGAGAGCATCAACTCGCCTTCCGGCGTGGTGAACTCCTCCACCGGCACGAAGTCGAGCACGGCCTCGTCGACGGGGATCGGGATCGAGTCCTGCACCTGGAACGGCAGCGCTTGGGCGAGCTCGCCCTCGGACATGTGGGGGACGTCGACCTGCCGCACCACGACGCGCTGGTTCGCAGTGCCGATCACCACCCGCTTCTTCGGGAGCTTGGCGCGCTTCCAGAGCGCGCCCACGGCCTCGGCCACGGCGTCCTCGTCGACGATCTCGCCCGAAACCACCGCCCCCTCGGGCAGCGGCATCTCCGCGAACCGCCTGAGGATGGGGCGGGATCGACCACTATCCACCGCCGCAGCGCGTACAGCCGCACTGCCGATGTCCAAGCCAACCGTTGCAGCCATGTCCGTCTCCGCTCGCGCCCCGGGCCTGAGGGGTTCCAACGCTCCCGATAGGCTCCAAGTCGCCCCGAGTTACCACCTTGTAATTACAAGGCTGTCGTTGGGACACTAGCAGCGAGACCCACGCCGCCAAGCATTTGGCAGCATCGGAGCCGGGTCAGATGCCCAGGTACCAGTCGGCGAGATGGTGGCCCCAGGCAGCGGCCACGAACGCGCCGGCGATGAGCGCGGGGCCGAAGGGGATGGCGTCCTTGCGCCCGGCGCGCCGCGTGGCGAGCAGCACGACCGCGGTGAGGCCGCCGATCAGAAACGCGAGCATGATCCCGGCCCACAGCACCGCCCACGACCGGTAGGCGAGAAACAAGCCCAGAACCAGCGCGAGCTTGACGTCGCCGAACCCGAAGCCGCCGCGCGGCGCGATGAGGAAGATGACGAACAGGAACCCCGAATAGGCGGCCGCACCGGCGAGCGCGCGGAGCATGAGGCCCGCTCCCCCGCCGTCCAGCAGCGTCCCCGCCGCCAGCAGCACGACGCCGACGGCGAACCCGGGGAACACGATGCGGTCGGGCAGGCGCTTGTGGTCGAGATCGGTCAGCACCAGCGCGATGCCCACCCCGGCGAACCACCAGTAGGCGGGCAGCACCCAGACCGCGCCGAGGAGCAGGGCGGCGGCGGCGAAGACGATCCCGGTGGCGGCCTCCACCATCGGGTAGCGGGCAGAGATCGCCGCCCCGCAGTCGCGGCAGCGCCCGCGCAGCACGAACCACGAGACCACGGGCACGTTGTCGGTCGCACGCACGGGAGCGCCGCAGGCCGGGCAGGCCGACCCGGGCCGCACCACCGAGCCGCCCGCCGGGACACGGTACGCAACCACGTTGAGGAACGACCCGACGATCAGCCCGAGAAGGGCGCCGCCGGCCGCCAGCACGCTCACCATGTGGGCCTCCGATTCACCATCGCAGCGTAGGAAAGGGTGCGCGTCATGTCAGCCACCTCGCGTCGGGCGCGCAGCGGGGCGGGCCCGAGGGCCCGCCCCGTGTCACGCATGAGTCGGGTTACCAGCCAGTCGTGGGATCGAGGTCCCACGTGCCGCCGGCCAAGCAGTTGGGCAAGACCGGGGCCGCGCTGTCATCCTTGGCGTACCGGGTGGCGTCGTCCTCGAACAGGTAGGCCGAGAAGATCGAACCGGAGTCGCTCTCACGATGCAGGCAGACCTCTTCCGCGGCCAGCTGCTCGACGTAGACCCGGCCGTCGACCAGGGCGGTGTCGTCGGTCAGGAGCGTCGGGATGAAGTCCTGCAGCTCGGTCTCGACGTTCGTGAACACCTCGTTGTCGGTGTAGTAGCCCTTCTCGGCGAGGATGGCGCTGCGGATGTCGCTCTGGGCCGAACGATCCTGTGCACGATTCCGGAAGCCGAGGAAGGAGGGAATGGCGATGGCAACCAGTACTGCGATGATCAGCACCACCACCATGAGCTCGATGAGCGTGAAGCCCTCGTCGCGAGACAAGCGCTCCCGCATCCTCTTCAACATGTGCGAACCTCCTATTGCATTCGCATTGGGTCGTCTTTCGACCCCCAGTGTTTATCGGCGTGCCGGACCCGTTCTTGAGCCAGGTTTCGCGCAAACCAGGACAAACCCGAAGCCGCAACACGCGGAGAAACCCGCAGGCGCAGTACGCGGCAAAGGGGTTGGCACAAGGCCGGCGCCTCGAAACCAGCGGATGTTCGCCCCGTGTTGGCGCGGAGAAACCCGCAGGCGCAGTACGCGGCAAAGGGGTTGGCACAAGGCCGGCGCCTCGCGCCGGCCCCCACCCAGACCGGAGCGCGGCGGCAGCCGCAGCCGAGAGGGCCCCAACACGCGGCACCGCAACACGACCGCCCGGGTCGGCTGCAATGTGAAACCAGCGAAGCTGATCTTCAGATCAGCGAAGCGATATTGAACATCGGGAGGTAGAGGCTCACGAGGATGCCGCCGACGGTGACGCCCATCACGATGATCAGCAGGGGCTCGATCAGGCTCGTGAGCGCGTCGACGGTGGCGTTGACCTCGCTGTCGTAGAAGTCCGACACCTTGCCCAGCATCGTGTCGAGCGCCCCCGTCTCCTCGCCGACGGCCATCATCTGCACCACCATCGGCGGGAACACCGAGTGGCGGTCGAGCGGCCCGGTGAGCGATTCACCCGCCTTGACCGACGCCTTGACGTCGTCCAGCGCCTGGGCCAGCACGGCGTTGTTGGCGGTGGCGGAGACGATGTCGATCGCTTGCAGGATCGGCACGCCGGTCCTGCTCAGCACGGAGAAGGTACGCGAGAACCGGCTGATCGCGGCCTTGTGCGTGAGCTGGCCGAAGACGGGGATGCGGAGCTTGAAGCGGTCCCACGCCACCCGGCCGGACTCGGTCTTGATCCACCGGCGCAGACCGAAGATCCCGCCGACCATCAGCCCGAAGACGATGTACCAGTAGCTGTTCATGATCGCCGACAGCGTGATCAGCATCTGCGTCGGCGCTGGGAGCGAGCCGCCGAGGTCGGCGTACATGCCCTCGAACATCGGGACCACGAACACGAGCATGGCGATGACGATGACCGTCACCAGCCCGAAGACCACCACCGGGTAAGCCATCGCCGACTTGACCTTCGAGCGGAGGGCGACCGACGCCTCCATCATGTCGGCGAGACGGACGAGGGTCTCGTCGAGCACGCCGCCCACCTCGCCGGCCCGGATCATCGACAGGTAGAGGTCGTTGAACACCTTGGGGTGCTCCCCCATCGCCGCCGACAGGCTGGTGCCCTGCTCGACGGCGCCACGGACCTCGCCGACGATCTCCGCCAGCGTGGAGTTGTCGGTCTGCTGCTCCAGCACCGTGAGCGCCCGGATCAAGCTGAGCCCGGAGTTGACCATCGTGGCGAACTGCCGGCTGAAGACTGCGACGTCCTTGACCTTCACCCGGTCGGTGAACCCGGGGATCTTGATCTCCATCTGGAGGCCGGCGGCCTTCTTCTTCTCCTTGATCTCGAGCGGGATCAAGCCCTTGTCGCGCAGCGACTTGCTGACGGCCGCAGCCGAGGAGCCGGCGACCTCGCCGGTGCGCTGCTTGCCGGTCCGGTCCCGGACCTTGTACGCGAACGTGAGCGCCTCGCTCACTTGGCGCCTCCGACGAGAGCCTCGAAGTCCTCGGGATGCTGGCTGCGCTCCATCGCCACTTTGTGGGCGACCTGCTGGGAGCGGACCATGTTGGCGAGGCACTGATCCATGGTCTGCATGCCGTACTTGGCGCCGGACTGCATCACCGAGGTGATCTGGTGGACCTTGCCCTCGCGGATCAGGTTGCGGATCGCCGGCGTGGCGACCATCACCTCGACGGCGGCAATGCGGCCGCCCCCGGTCTTGGTCGGCAGCAGCTGCTGTGAGACGACGGCTTGGATGGACGAGGCAAGCTGCACGCGTACCTGCTGCTGCTGGTGGGACGGGAACACGTCGATCATCCGCTCGATCGACTGCGGGGCGTCCTGGGTGTGCAGGGTCGCGAACACCAGGTGGCCGGTCTCCGAAGCGGTGATGGCCGTCGAGATCGTCTCGAGGTCGCGCATCTCGCCGACGAGGATCACGTCCGGGTCCTGGCGCAGGGCGTGCTTGAGGGCCGCGGCGAAGCTCAGCGTGTCGGCGCCGACCTCGCGCTGATTCACGATCGAGGCCTTGTGCTTGTGCATGAACTCGATCGGGTCCTCGACCGTCATCACGTGGCAAGCCCGCGTCGAGTTGACCACGTCGATGAGCGAGGCGAGCGTCGTCGACTTGCCGGAGCCCGTCGGGCCGGTGACCAGCACCAGGCCGCGGCCCAGCTTGGCGAACTCCTGCACCAC
>JBFJZV010000024.1:0-21359 GCA_041621915.1 Acidimicrobiia bacterium
CGTCGGCCACGCCGGCGCCGGCCGCCACGAGTGCCTGTTCGATACGCGGCATGGTGGCCAGGGCCAGGTCGCCGAGCGCTTTGGCGCCCACCGGCACGGGACGCCAGGCGAGCAGCTCCAGCCCCTCGTCTGCCACCGCCTTCTCCACCGCCTTGCGGCAGGCCTCCGCCTCGTCGCGCGGCAGGAAGCTCATGACCACGCCCAGACGGCTTTCCGGCGGCGGGCTGATGCCGCGCACGCTCAGCTCGCGGTGCAGGAGCTCGTACGGGAGGCGAGTGAGGATCCCGGCACCGTCGCCGGTGCCGTCGGCGGCATGGGCGCCGCGGTGGTCGAGGTTGCGGAGGCACAGGACTGCGGTCCTCAGCAGCCTGTGGGAACGGCGAGTGGTCCGGTCGGCCACGAACCCGACCCCGCAGGCGTCCCGGTGGAGGGAGGGGTCGTAGAACGAGCGCAGCGCGGCCATTGGCGATTGCGGGGCCTCGCCCGGACGGGCTAGGCCCCCTCCCTTCGGTGAGCGCCGAGGAGGATCCGCATGGTCGTGCCCCTCTACTGGCCGGTCCCGGGGATGCGGCAGCCGCCGCTCGCGTCCCGGGGGAAGGCCATCAGGGTAGCACCCGCGGTCGGCCCTGAACCCCGGCCGCCCTAACCTGCCGCCACATGCCGGTGCTGGTGATTGGAGCGGACACCGACCTCGGCAGGGCGGTCGTCGAGGCGCTGCTGCCCCGCCAGGGCGAGGTGCGCGCGTTCGTCAGCGACGTCGACTCCGGGCTGGCCCTGAAGGCCAAAGGAGTGAAGGTGGCCACCGGCGACGTGTCGGACGCGTCCCACGTGGGAGGGGCGGCGCTCAACACGTTCTCGGCCGTGCTGGTGCCGGAGGCGGCCTTCGACGGTCGCGAACGGTCGTTCGCCCAGTCCCCCGAGGCGGTGTTCGCCGCCTGGGCGGAGGGTGTCGTGGACGCCGGGGTGCGGCGCGCCATATGGATCGCCGACGACCGCGCTCCGGGCGCGGAGGCCGCGTTCAGCGGAGTGCCCGAGGTGGCGGTCGTCGCTCCCGCCGGCCGGTCACCCGCCGAGGTCGCCCGGGAGGTGGCCCGCCTCGACGAGCTAGCGGAGCTGTAGCCGGTGCCGGTCAGGCGCGAGTACTCGGTGGGCGGGGTCGCCGTCGACGACGAGGGCCGGGTGGCGATCGTCCGCACTCGCAACTTCAAGGGCAACCCCACCTGGGCGTTGCCCAAGGGCCATCCCGAGCCCGGCGAGACGCCCGCCGCCACCGCGTTGCGCGAGGTCGCCGAGGAGACCGCCTTCGCCGTCGAGCTCCAGGGCGACGAGCCGGCGACCAGCATCGACTACTGGTTCACCGCTCGGAACGGTGACCGCGTTCACAAGCGCGTCGACTGGTTCCGGATGCGCATCGTCGGCGAGACCGGCGAGGAGCCCGACGCGGCCGAGGTCGAGGAGGTGGCGCTGCTTCCCGCCGACGAGGCCGCGAAGCGGCTCACCTACCGCGGCGAGAAGAAGGTGCTCCGGGAGGCGCTGGGCGGGTAGCGCGAGCAGCACCCGTCGCACCGTCATTTCTTCATGGCCCCACACGGCGAGCGGGTGCCCAGCCGCAGCCCGCCTTAGCCGGTGCGCTCGGTTTGCAGGACCGTCGGATCACAGACCTCGGGCCGCCAGCAGCGCCGCAACGTCGCCGGCCTCGGCCGGCGCGTTCGCCCCGAGCGCGGCGTTGAAGGTGGACGCGAACTCTTCGGCTGGAACCTCGGCGGCCGCCGTCCACGCCGCCAGCACCAGCCGGTCGGCGGCCTTGCCGACCCTGGAGCGCAGGTCCCATAGAGCACCGCCCCAGACCGTTCCTGCGGCTTGGATGGCGCGCGCCAGCTCCCCAGCCGGCATCCCCGGCGCAGCCCGCGTCACGTCGTCCAAGTCATCGGAGCGCTCGAGGTCGGTGAACCGCCCGAGCCCGGGCACGTCGATCGCCGGGGATTCCAGGTAGCTGCAGACCAGGTAGGAGGCGGCACCGGCGAGGATCTCGCCGACGGCGCGGGGCGGGTCGGCCGCCGGGTGGCCCATCGCCCGCACGAGATCCTCCGGGAGGGAATCCATGAGCGCCCGATACCCGTACTCCCGCAGCGCGATCGCCACCTGGCCGACGGCGGCGGCGGACAGGCGGATCTCGTGGGAGCGAACGTCGTAGACCCCGAGGTACGGGAGTCGGTCGATCACGCGGAGCTCGGGCAGGTCGCCGGGCGGCGGCGCCCCACAGTCCTCGAGGTGGGCCGCGAAGCGCCCCAACTCCGTGCGGATGTCGTCGAGGCGGGCGTCACGGTCGAGCAGGCCCGGCAGTTGATCGCGCAGCCATGCGTCGATCTGAGCCGCCAGCGCGGCGCCCTCGCCCCGCAACAACTCGTCACGTGCCCGCCGGTACATCTCCGCCGCCTCAGCGCTGCGGCCCCGCTCGAGGAGGATCTCGGCGAGCCACCCCGCGTGGCGGGCGACGACGACCGGCGGCGCATCGGCGCCGAGGATGTCGAGCGCATGCCGGGCGTACCGTTCGGCGGCGGCCGCTGAGCCTGCGCGCCGGTGGGAGAGGGCGACCGCGCCGTATGCGCGTGCCCGCTCCACGCTGTCGCCGTCCTCGCCCAGCAGCTCCACTGCCTTGGACGCGAACCAGCTGGCGTGGCCGGCTTCGCTGTCGGAGTCCCCGACGGCGTAGTGCTCCGCCAGCTCGACCGCAAGCCGGGCACACAGCTCACGGTCGCCGATGGCGTTGGCGATGCCCAGCGCGGCGCGGCGGGCCCGCTCGGCGTCGTGACGATGCTCGGAGCCGGAGGCCAGCGCCTGCAGCCCCGCGACGAAGGCCCGGTGGTCGCCCTCCTCGGCAGCTCGAGCCAGGCCGTGCTCGGTGGCGGCACCGCCGGCTCCGTCCCGCTTCAGCTCCGCCAAGAACGTCCGCTCGACATCGGCGGCGTCGGCTGCGAAGAGCTTGTCCTGCTGCCCGATGGGGCGTTCCAGGACGAAGAGCCGCCGCTCGATCGAGTCGAGGTAGCGCTGCGAGAGGCCGGCGGAGCCCTGGCCCCGGGCGCGGAGCTGGTCGAACGCGGCCCGCGCGGCGGCGACGTCGACCGGAGCACGCTGGACGAGCACGGCGTAGAGGTCGTGCCACGCCGCCGCGTAGCCCGGGTACAGCTCGGTCGCGCGGCGGTAGGCCTCGGTGGCACCGTCGAGGTCGCCGGTGGCCTGCAGCAGGTTGCCCATGCCGTTCACCGCCTGGGCCAGCGTCGCCGCCGCCATCCCCTCGGCGCCGAGCGCAGCCGCCTGTCGGAAGCTGTCCACCGCCCGCCGGGCGGCGTGCCCGGCCAGCTCGGGCACACCGGAGCGCTGCAACACCTGGGCCATCGTCTTGAGGAGGTACCCGCGGGCCAACGCGAGCTGCGGATCGTCAGGCCACTCGGCGACGAGCGCCGCCGACAACGCGTCGCCGGCGCGCAGCTCGTCGAGCGCCCGATCGAACTCCTCGCCGGCCGTCAGCTCGACGGCGCGGATCTGGATTCGGCCGACCTGCTCGCGGAGAAGGCTGGGGAGAGGCCGGTCGGAGGTGTCGGCGAACAACCAGCCCTCCGGCATCGCAGGCTGGGCGTCGAGGCTTGCGCCGGGGATCTCCCGAACCACCCCGACGAAGTCGCGGTCGTCGGCGAAGGTGCGCTCGAACAGCTCGACGTCCCGGAGCGGGCGGACCTGCGTCGAGCGCAGCACCCGGACGTGGCTCCGGACCGCCACCCACCGCTCGCGGATCCGATGGGTGGTGTCGCGGCCCGGCTCGCCCCGCAGCAGCTGCGCGCACCACCAGCCGACGATCACGGCATGGGAGGCGTTCTCGGCACCGTCGAACTCGCCGGGATCGTCGGGCGGCACGAGCGCCCACACCACCTGGAACGTGTCCCCGAGGACGCGCGGCAGGTCCCGCACCGTGAACGGCTCGTCGGGCAGCGTCTGCCAGAACGGCTGCTGATCCTCCTGCATGGTGCGGCAGCGCCGGCCCGCCGCGCCGCCGGAGCACACGAACAGGGTGCCGGGCGCCCGGCCCCGGGGGTTGCGCTCGGGGGGGCCGAGGCCGACCCGCTCCCACAGCGCCTCGTCGGCGACGAGGTCGGGGAGGTCGTCGAGGTCGTCGCGCCGCTCGACGAGCGTGTTCAGGAGCGGTGGCCGGTCGATCCAGGAGTGGCCGTCCCCACCGAACTCGACCAGCAAGGTGGGCTTGCCCAGACCCAGCGCCAGGCCCGCCTCGAACCCCACGTTGGCGTTGGGCCGGTCGGCCACCACCAGGACGCGATCCGCGTCGATGATGCCCTCCAGCACGACGTCGCGGAGGATCTCCCCGGCGTCGCTCGCGATCCCCGGTGCCCTCAGCTCGTACCCGGACGCCGGGGCGGCGACCAGCTCCTGCAGGGCCTGCTCGAGACCAGCCCCGGAGAAGTCGCGGACGACGAAGATGCGGGGCGGGGCGGGGGAACTCACGGTGGCCCCTCCGACTCTATCCGGGCGGCGCCCCGGGGGAGGCCCAGGAGTCTGCTGAGTAATGCCGTTGCGCAGATCGGCGTCCAGGCGCGCCAATCGCAAGGACGCAGGTTCCGCCGCTATCAGAGCGATAACGGCGGGACCGAGGACACCGCGAGTGGCGATGACTGGGCGTCGAGATGCGTGACATGTATTGCTCAGCGGGCTCCTAGCCGGTTTCGGGCAGCGGGCAGTCGACGCCGGCCAGCTTCGTGATCTCCCGCCAGAGCGCCGCCCGCTCCTCCTGCGTCTCCTTGGTGCGGGACAGCTTGTGGGTGGGGCGAGCGACCCGGTCGAGGAAGAACTCGCCGGTGCGCGCCATCGGATCATCCGCGGCGGCCAGCCACACCATCGTGTCGGCGCCCTGGCCGGGACTGCGCAGGAACGGCTTGGTGAGGCGGTAGAAGCCGGGCAGCGACGACTCGACGCCGGGCGTGTCGGCCCAGCCGGGATGCATGCTCGACACGGCGACTCCCTCCCCGGCCAGCAGCTCGGCGCCCATCTCGGTGAGGATCACCTGGGCCCGCTTGGCGCGTGCATACGCGATGGTCCCGTCGAACTCGCCGCGAGCCGAGTGCAGGTCACGCACCTTGATGCGGGTCCCGTACATGCCACCGGAAGCGACCACCACCACACGGCCGGACCCGGAGGCGGCGAGCTGGGGCCGCAGCAGATGGGTCAGCAGGAACGGCCCAACGCCGTGCACGGCCAGCGTCAGTTCGACGCCGTCGGTGGTGACGGTCCGCTCGTGGACCAGGGCGCCGGCGTTGGAGACCAGCGCGTGGATCTCGTCCTCGGAGCCCTGGATCTCCTCGGCGAGCTTGCGGACCTCGCTCAGTTCGCCGAGGTCGGCCAGCCCGATCCGCAGGTCGGCGCCCTCGACCTCGGCGGCGATCTCGTCGCGCGCCCGTGCCGACTTCTCGGGGCTGCGAGCGACGAGCCACACCCGGGCCCCCAGCTCGGCGAGCGCGGTGGCGGCGGCTTTGCCGAGACCGGAGGTGGCGCCGGTGACCACCACCGTCTTGCCGTCGAGCCGGGGCAGGTCGTCGAACGCGCCGCGGCGGAGCCAGTAGCCGAGATTGGTGAAGCTCAGCACGACGGTCTTGTCGAGCAGGTCGTCGACGGGGCGGGGCACGGCGGGCATGAAGTCTCCTCGAGGCAGGAGGAGAATGTACCTTCCCGAAGGCGGCTACCGGCAACCGCCTATCGTGACGGCGTGGACGTGCGCGCCCTCCGCTTCCACGGTCCCGCCGACCTCCGCATGGAGACCGTCGCGCTGGCACGCCCCGCGCCGGGCGAGGTGATCGCCAGCGTCGACGCGTGCGGCGTGTGCGGATCGGACCTTCGCTTCCTGGACGGCAGCGTGCGGCCGGGTGCCGTCCCGGTGATCCTGGGCCACGAGGTCGCCGCCACCGTCACCGATCCCGGCGACAGCGACTGGACGGCCGGCGACATCGTGCTCGTGGCGCCGGGGGCGACCTGCGGCGACTGCCGGTTCTGCCGGGCCGGCCGGCCCAACCTGTGCGCCCGGCTGCGGATGATCGGCGTCGACCGGGACGGCGGCATGGCCGAGGCATTGCTGGTGCCGGCTGCGTGCCTGCGCAAGCTCCCCGCCGGGATCGAGCCGGCCGTCGGAGCCGTGGCGATGGATGCAGGCGTTGCCGCCTACCACGCCGTGGCCCGCCGCGGCGGCGTGACTGCCGGCGACGCGGTGGCCGTGTTCGGCGTCGGGGCGCTGGGGGGCTTCGGTGTGCAGGTGGCCAAGCTGTTGGGCGCGGCGCCGGTGGTGGCGGTCGACACCGACGAGCAAGCGCTGGTCCGGGCCAGCATCCTGGGGGCCGACGAGGTAGTGCTGGCCGACGCGCGCACCCCTGCCGGCCGGGCCGTCAAGCTGCTCACCGACGGCGGCGTGGACGTGGCCATCGAGTTCGTCGGCAGGTCCGCGACCCTCGACGCCTCGATCAAGTCGCTCCGCCCGGGCGGTGTCGCCGTGGCGGCCGGGGTGGGCGACGAACGGCTGGCCACCGTCCCCAGCGTGCTGTGGGCGATCCACGAATACGAGCTGCGAGGTTCGTTCGGCAGCCTCCCTGGAGACGACGACACGGTGCTCGGCTGGCTGGCGGACGGGACCCTGGCGCCGCCCGACTTCGCACCGGTCCCGTTGGACGAAGCGGCCGGGCGCATCGCCGCCCGGGCCCGCGGCGACGAACCGAACCGCGACCGGCTCGTCGTGACGCCGTGAACTGGCGCAACGCCGTGCCGCTGCTGGCCGGCGGTGCCGTGCTCATCGGCCTCCTGGCGGTGCTGCCGGTCATCTCCCCGGGCCGGACGGCCACCACGACCACCACGTCAATCGAGCCGGCGGCGCTGTCGGAGCGGCCGCCCTTCGGGCAGCGGCTGCCCGGGCGGCTCGTGTACCTGGGCGCCGACCGGGTGCTGAACCTCGTCGACCTCGGCACCGGCACACGCCTCGGATCGAAGGGGGTGGCCTCCGATGAGCGCCCGGCGGCGGCCTCCGCGGAGGCGGCGGTGGTGGGCAGCCTCCCGGCCGGGACCGTGAGCGGCAACTGGGACGAGTGGGTGCGGCTGCCGTGGGAGAGCGCCGAGTCGGCCCCGATCACCATCGGCCATGGCCTCGCGTACTCCCCCGAGCTGGACGCGGTGGCGGCCGCGATGACGCCGCTGCCGTCGGGAGCCAACGGCGTGCAGATCGCCACCCGCGACGCCACCTGGGAGGCAGCGGCATCGGGAGGATCGTGGGGGTTCCCCACCTGGATGGGCGACGCCGTGCTGGTCCGCGAGCAGATCGGGGGCGCCACCAACTGGTGGCTGCTGCCCGGCGCCGCACCGGGCGAGCCACTGTCGGTGGCGCTGCCCGAGGGGTTCGTGCCGATCGCGGGCACGCCGGGCCGGGTGATGGGCAGGCTCGACGACGAGGGCGTGATCGCCGTGCTCGAGACCGGGGAGGTGCGCCGGCTGCCGTCGGGGTGGAGTTGGGCGGCTGCCTGGCAGCCCGGCCGGGACGAGCCGCTGCTCGCCACGGTCGGCGGGCCCACCAGCGCCATCGTCGGCTACAACCGCAATGGCACGGTCGCCTGGACGTGGCCCCTGGGTGATGCCGCCAGCGAGTTCCGCGGCGGGGTGGCCTGGTCGCCCGACGGGTCGTTCGTCGTCGCACCGGGCGACGACGCGGTGATCGCGCTCAACGAGTTCGGTGGCGTCATCGGCACGCTGGACCGCAGCCTGCCGGCGCCGGAGGTCAGCGACGCCGGCTTCGTGGCCGTGGTGCCAGGGTGAGCCTCAGCAGGGAGGCCCCACCAGCTCTCTGATCCCCGGCTCGGCGAGGAGGTCGAGAGTGCCGGCCAGCGGGACCGTCCGGGTCGTTCGGGAGCGCTCGGTCGCAGCCGCGCCGTTGATGGCAATCACCCGCCGCACGGCGCCGATTTCACCGACCCCCACCTCTCCCTCTACGACGATGACGTCGCGGCGCCCGTCGCCATCCTCGTCGACGCAGCCGAAGTCGAGCACGCGGCCGGGAGGGATGCCCCGCCACAACGCGAGGCGCTCGCCGCCGATCGTCACCGCAGCCAGCTCGCCATCGGCGACCACGGCAACGTCGGCGCCCTGGCCCCACGCCGTGGTGCCGCCGGCGAGGATCTCGTCGAGGCCGTCGCCTTGCAGGTCGACGGCGACGAGCACCTCTCCCATGCCCCCCACGTCGAGCATCGACGACGTGCCGTCCGCCAGGCAGGCCACCAGCACGAGATCGACGACGTAGGCCGTGTCGGTTGCGCCGTCACCGTCGAAGTCCCCGGTCACCGCGCCCGCCGGGTGCCCGCACTCGGCCGGAAGCGTCGTGGTGACCGCCGGCAATGCGTTGGCCGGTGCCGGCGCGGTCGCGGTCGGCGGAGGCGCGGTCGTGGTGGTGAGAACGGGAGCCGGCCGGGTGGCGGTCACCGACGGCGACGAGCTGCAGGAGGCCAGCACGATGGCCGCCGCCAGCGCGACGAGCCGGGTCATAGGGCGTCGGCGAGCAGGTCCGCCACCTCCGGCGGCGTCGTGGCGTGAGGGGAGAGCCGCAGCCAGGCGCCCCGCTCGGACAGCACGAGGCCGGCGCCCCGCAGCCGGGCGGCGGTCTCCGCCGCCGGCTCGGCGGGTAGGCGGAAGCTGACGATGCCCGACCGCTCGGCCTCGGTCCGCCACGGCGCCATGACCTCGGCGCCGGCCGCACGCAGCACATCCTCCATCCGGCCGGCCCGGTCGAGGACCGCCGCCTCGATGGCGGCGACGCCGGCCTCCGCTATCACGGCTGCCGCCGCGCCCAGGGCGATGGCGCCAAAGAGCGGCGGCGATCCCTCGTGGTGGCGCTCGGCGCCGGGTCTGGGCGGGTGAGGTGGGGGCCGGTCGGTGTCGAGGAAGTCCTCGACGCCGTACCAGCCGGTCAGCGTCGGGCTGATCCGCTCGCGGGCGCGGTCGGACACGGCGATGAAGCCCGCGCCCCACCCCGCCCGGAGCCACTTCTGCCCGCCGCCGACCACCACGTCGGCGGCATCGGCCGCGAAGCCGACCGCGCCGAGGCCCTGGATGGCGTCGACGACCAACAGCGCCTCGCCGGCGGCCGCGCGGATCGCGGCCACGTCGGCCCGGAAGCCGGTCAGGAAGTCGACGACGCTCACGCTGACCGCGACCGTCTCCCGGTCGACGGCCGCCGCCACCCGGTCGGCGGTGAGCCGGCCATCCGGCAGGTCGACAAAGCGGACTGCAGGGCCGCCCCGATCCGCGGCTCGGAGCCACGGGTACACGTTGGCGGGGAACTCGGCGGTCGGCACCACCACGTTGCCCGGCGGCAGGCCGAACGCCACGTGGAACAGCCCGCTGCTGGTCGACGGTGTCGCCGTCACCTGCGCTACGTCCCAATCGAGCAGGTCGGCGAGTCGCCGCTTGCCACTCTCGTACGCCTCGACCGCCGGAGCGACCGCGTCGCCGTCCGGGACGTGCAGCCGCTCCAAAGCTGCTGCGCTCTCGTCGATCACCCGCCGCCCGACCGGCCCGATCGAGGCGAAGTTCACGTAGCCGAACGGCTCGGCGAATTGGTCGCGGTACGCGGCCAGGAGGGGCACGGCGCCGGAGTCTACGGCTGGAGCCCGCCGAGTAGCCTCGCCGGTCATGCCGATCCATGCAGAGCGCCGCCGCTGGCACGACGCCGCCCAGGCATTGCTACCCACCGGGACCGACGTTTGGGACGCCCACTGCCACACCGGCGACGCCGACCCCGACGGCGTCGCCGGCTCCGACGCCAAGCTGCTGGAGCGCCTCGACAGGGCTGGGCACGCCGGGGCAGTCATCATGCCGAGCCGCGACCCGCGCGGCTACCCGGCGGCGAACAACCGGATCCTCGCCGAATCGCAGGCCTCCGGCGGGCGCCTCCTGCCCTTCCTGCGGATCGACCCGCACGCCCCCGGCGCGCTCGCCGAGGCGGAGCGCAGCCTCGACGTCGGGCACTGCGGGGTGAAGCTGCACCCGCGCGGCGAGGCGTTCCCGCTGTCGCATCCGGTGGTGCACGACGTCGCCCGGCTGGCGGCCGAGCGACGGGTGCCCGTGCTGGTGCACTCGGGGCGGGGCATCCCGCCGCTGCGGGAGGACCTCCTCCGGCTGCTCGAGACCGCCCCCGGAGTGCAGGTGATCCTCGCCCACTGCGGCATCAGCGACCTGGCCCGGCTCGGCCCCGAAGCCGACCATCTGCCCGGTGTGTACTTCGACACGGCATGGTGGGACGTCACCGACCTCCTCGCGCTGTTCGCCTGGGTGCCGCCGGGCCGCATCCTCTACGCCTCCGACACGCCGTACGGCCGGCCGGCCATGTCCTTCACCCGCACGATGCGGGTCGCCGCCGCCGCAGGTCTCGACGAGGCGGCGATGCGGAGCGTGTTCGGCGGCACGCTGCACCGGCTGCTCGCCGGCGACGAAGGCAAGAACCTGGGCGGTCCGGCCGGGGACGAGTACGTGATCGCCGACCCGGGTCTGCTGCGGGTGTACGCCAGCCTCCACGGCGCGATCGTGGAGCTGTTCGCGGGCGGCGACGCGGCCGAGCCGATCTCGCTGGCCCGGCTGGGGTGTGACGTCGACGCCCACGTGCCCCACGCGGAGGTGTACCGGGCGCTGGCTCAGGGGCTGGACCTGGCGGCCGACCCGGCCGCCCCCCGCCGCGGCCGGCTCGGCCTGATGCTGACCCTGGCCGCGGCCGCGCTGACACCGCAGGTGCCGGTGCCGCCGTAGCGAGCGCCGACCAGCCTCCTAAGGCGCCACGAACTCCCATACCGCCGGGGAGTCGAAGCCGAGGCGCCACGCAGCGATGCCGGCCAGGCCGAACTCGTCGACGAGGGCGCGGCGGGCGGCGAGGCCCGCCGGCAGCTCGGCCCACGTGATGCGACCGTCGGGCAGCGTCACCCGGTCGGCAGCGAAGTCGGGGTCGTCGGCCATTTCACCGATCGTCGACAGCTCGGCGATGGTGCCGATGCCCACCGCCCGCGGGCTGCTCAGGTCGGCGGGGTCCCACATTCGGCCGTAGAACGGCACGCCCAGGATCACCTGCGCAGGGTCGGCGTACCGCAGCAGGTAGCGGAGCGCCTCCTCGACCCAGGGCTGGTCGGCAACCGGGCCGGCGGGGCGGTGACGGTTGTGCTGGTCGTAGGCCATGAGGATCACGTAGTCGACCGCCTGCGCCAGCGCCCGCCGGTCGGGCCCGGTGGACCAGAACGGTCCCTCGGCGACCGTGAGCACCCACGTGTCGCTGCGCACGGTCAGGTCGAACGACGTGGCGCCGCCCCAGCGGTGGACCGCGGCGGTGAGCTCGCGGGAGAAGGCGGTGACCAGATGGGCGTCGGGGACGTGGAACCCCTCGATGTCGATGTTGACGCCGTCGGCGCCGAGCGCCCTGGCCCGGGCTGCCACGTCCTCGGCCAGGGCACGGCGGCGGGCAGGATCGGCCAGCGCCGCCCGCGTACGCGCCGCGTCCAGCGAGGCGATCGCCGGCCACACCTCGATGCCGCGAGCGTGCGCCGCCTCCACCAGCGCCGGGTCGGCGGTGGAGGCCAGCTCGCCGGCGGCGGTGAGGTGCCACCACACGGGCGAGGTGACCGTCAGCCCCGGAGCGGCGTCCAGCTCGGCGACATAGCGGGCCGTGTCGCCGGTCGCCTGCCAGGCGAGCACGATGCTCCCGTCGCCGCGAGCGCCGGTGCGCCACGGCTGGCGGGCGACGAGCGGGCCGGTGGCCGGGACGATCTGCCGCCAGCAGGCTCCGGTCGGCGCTCCTTCCGGCGTCAGGTACGAGAACGTGACGGTGCCGCCGGCCGGGAGGACCACCTGGCGTCCGGCCGCGGTCACCCGGTTGCTGCCGCCGTGCCACGTCATCCCGAGCGCGCCGTCGCCGAGCGCGGCCAGCTCGGCGGCATCGACGCGCACCTCCACGGGCCGCCGAGGGAGCGCCACCGCGGCCGCCAGGCCGAAGTCGCCGGCTATCGGCACGCCCCGCCCGCCGCACGGCGCCACGATCTGGTCGGCGGCTCCGGCGGCGTTGTGGTGGCGGGCGTACAGCAGCTCGTCGGCGGGGCGGAAGATCGCCGGCGAGTCGCGCCCGTCCCCGTTCCAGTCGGCGGCGACCAGCAGGTCGTCCGGGTCGCCGAGGGTGAAGGTCCGGGCCGGCAGCGCGGCGGCGTGGACGTCGGATTGGTAGACGAGGCCGGTGGTGCGGCGGTGGAGCCCGACGGTGTCGACGCCGTCGCCATCGAAATCGCCGGCGAACGGCGTGTCTCCGGGGTTGCCGAAGTAGTAGCTGTGGTCGGCGGCGCCCAGTCCGGCGGCGCCGGTCCCGAGCCGGTTGATGACGTAGACCCGGCCCTCGCTCGGCCGGTAGATCGAGACGGTGTGGCACCCGTCGCCGTCGAAGTCGCCGGCGAGCGGCAGGTCGCCGGGGTCGCCGAAGAAGAACTCGACGTCGGCGACACCCGTGCTGTTCGCGTTGCGGAGGTACACGAACCCGTCGCTGCGCCGGAAGAGCCCCGGGGTGGCGATGCCGTCGCAGTCCCAGTCGCCCGTGAAGGGCGTGTCGCCGGGGTTGCCGTAGAAGAAGTCGTGCACGGCGCCGTCGGGAAGCACCAGCCGCCAACGGCCTGTGGTGGCGTCGACCAGCCCGGCGTCGGCGGCAGCCGCCGGAACGGCACCCGCGATCAGCACGGCGGCGGCGAGGACGGCGGCCCGGATCACGCCGCCGACGCTACCCCGGCCCCGTTCTCAGCGGATTCTCAGACGCGGCTCACAGTCTTCGAAAGCAGGGGCGCGACATTGGGGGCGTACCAAGAAGGGCACCGACGAAAGGACCTGCCATGCGCACCGCAATCAGCCGGGCCGCCAAGATCGGCCTGATGCTGGTGCTCGTCGCCGGGCTCGCGATGAGCGGCCTGGCCCTCGCCCAGACCGAGGGCGACAGCACGGACGAGACCACCGAATCGGCCGAAGACGCCGGCCCACGCTTCCACCGACGCGGCGGCCACGTCGTCGGCACCGCCGCCGACGTCATCGGCATCGAGGTCGCCGACCTGATCGAGGCCCTCCAGGAGGACGGCGCCACCCTGGTGTCCGTCGCCGAAGCGAACGGCTCCAGCGGGGACGCCATCGTCGCCGCCGTGGTCGAGCAGCTCACCGAGCGACTCGACGAGGCCGTGGCCGAGGAGCGGCTCACCCAGGAGGAGGCCGACGAGAAGCTCGCCGACGCCACCGAGCGCATCCAGGAGCTCGTCGAGACCGAGAACCCGCAGCTCCGGGGCGGGCCCGGACGCGGCCACGGTGCTCGCAGCTTCGGAATCGCCCTCGCCGACGTGGCCGATCTGCTGGGACTGACGACCGACGAGCTACGCGCCGCCGCCCAGCACGACACGACGCTCGCCGAGCTGGCCGAGCAGCAGGGGGTGCCCACGGACGACGTCATCGCGACGCTGGTGGCGCCGGTCGAGGAGCGCCTCCAGGCGGCCGTCGACGAGGAGCGGATCACCCAGGAGGAGGCCGACGAGAAGCTCGCCGATGCCACCGAGCGGGCGACCGAGTTGGTCGAGACCGGTGAGGGCCTCTGCGGCGGCCCCGGCGGGCGGCGCGGCTTCGGCCCGCGCGGCCCGGGGGGCTTCGGCGGCACCGACACCGGCTTCGCCCCCGCGGCGGGTCAGGCGCTCCTCGGCGCCTGACACCACTCCCTCCCACACCCGCCCGCCGCGGCACTTTGGCCCCCTCCCCGGAGGGGGCCAAAGCGATTGACAGCATGTCGGATCAGGTGCATGCTGTCCCCAGGGAGGGATCCATCGACTTGGCGGCCGGGGCTCGGCGGGATTGATTGCGTTCGACCCCTTCCAAGTCCCGGCCGCCGCCTACCCCGCGTTCCCGCGCTCCCAGGCCGCCACCAGTGCCGAGTACCCGCCACCGGCCGCTGCGAGCTCGGCGTGAGCCCCCTCCGCGACGATGCGTCCCCGGTCGATCATTACCACTCGATCGGCCCGTTCGGCCGTGCGGAGACGGTGGGCGATGACGATGGCGGTGCGGCTGCCGAGCACGGCGGCAAGTGCCCGCTCGACGCGGGCCTCGGTGCCGGGATCGAGGTTGGCGGTCGCCTCGTCGAGCACGATGACCGAGGGGTCCACCAGCAGCGCCCGGGCGAGCGCCACCAGCTGCCTCTCGCCGGCCGAGAAGCGGCTGCCCCGTTCCCGAACCAGCGTGTCGAGCCGCTCCGGTAGCTCGCGGGCCCAATCCGCTGCCCCCATCGTCGCCAGCACTTCCCAGATCTCGTCGTCGGTGGCCCCGGGCCGGGCGTAGCGGATGTTGTCGCGAAGCGAGGCGTTGAACAGGTACCCGTCCTGGGGGATCAGCACCACGTGCTCGGCGCGAGAGGCGAACGTGAGGTCCCGAACGTTGCGCCCGTCCACCTCGACCACGCCGGCCTGCGGGTCGTAGAAGCGCAGCACCAGCTTGGCGATCGTCGACTTGCCCGCCCCGGTCTCGCCGACGATCGCGACCCGTTCACCAGGGGCCACGGCGAGGTCGACGCCCTCGAGCACGGGGCGGGCCGGGTCGTATCCGAAGCGGATGCCGCGGAGCGTCACCTCACCGCGGGCCGGCTGCGACAAGGGGGCGGCGCCGGGCCGCTCGGCGATGGTGGGCTGGGTATCGAACAAGTCGAACAGCTTTGCGATGCCCGCCAGCGCCGACTGGAGCTGGTTGTAGACGATGGACAGGTTCATGATCGGCTGAAAGAACCAGTCGAGGTACAGCAAGAACACCACCAGCGATCCGAAGGTCACGTCGCCGGCGATCACCCGCCGCCCGCCGACGAGCAACACGGTCGCCACCCCGGCCACCCTCAAGAAGGCCACCAGCGGGAAGTACCAGGCGACGTTGGCGGCGGCGCGCATGTTGGCGCGGAAATACGCCTCGTTCACCGTCCCGAACTCGCCGGCCTGCTCGTCCTCCTGGGTGAACGCCTGCACCACCCGCACCCCGGTGATGCCCTCCTGGAGCGATGCCAGCACCCGGCCGATCTGGATGCGCACCTCCCGATAGGCGGCCCCGGCCAGCCGCTGGAACGCGATCGACGCAACCACGAGAACGCCGATGATCGCGAACACCCACAGCGCCAGCCGGGGGTTGAGCAGCACCATCGCAGCCGCGACGCCGCCGATCGTCAGCAGGTTGGTCACGAACTGCACCGCCCCCTCCTGGGCGAACTCCGACACGGCTTCCACGTCGGAGGTCATTCGGCTCACGAGCACCCCGGCCTTGGACCGCTCGTAGAAGGGCATATCGAGCCGCATCAGGTGCCGGAACACCTGGCTGCGCAGCGCCCGCAGGTACCGCTCCCCCAGCGCCGCCACCAGGTACTGCGACCCCCGCTGGGCGGCGTACTGCACGCCCAGCAGGCCGAGGAAGACGGCGGCGGCGATCGTGAGTCGCACCTCGTCGGCGTTGCGGATCCCCTCGTCGATGCCGTCCCGGACCGCCAGCGGGCCCAGCAGGCGGGCTGATGTGGCCAGCACCGTGGCGCCGAAGGCGACGAGCGCCGGCCGCTTCAGGTGCGGCGCCAGTCCCAGCGCCCGGCGCAGCAGGGTGCGGGCAGGCTGGGGCAGTGGCCCGTCGGGAAGCCCGGGACGGCCCGGTCTCACGCCGGGCTCCGCTCTTCGCTGGCGAGCACCTCGCCGTACCGCGGCACGGTTCGGAGCAGCTCGGCGTGTGTGCCCGAGGCCGCCACCTGGCCGCCGTCGATGAACACGACGCGGTCGACCAGCGACAGGGTCGAAGTCCGATGGGCGATGATGATCGTCGTCCGCCCCCGCATGACCTCCTCGAGCGCCGCCTGGATCTCCGCCTCCACGAGGGCGTCGACCGACGACGTGGCGTCGTCGAGGATCAGCACCCGCGGGTCCCGGAGCACCGCCCGGGCCAGCGCCACGCGCTGCCGCTGCCCGCCCGACAGGCTGTGGCCCCGCTCCCCGACGACCGTGTCGTAGCCGTCCGGGAGGCCGGCGATGAAGTCGTGGGCCTGGGCAAGGCGGGCGGCCAGGCGCACCTGCTCGTCGCTGGCGTCGGGGGCGCCGAAGGCGATGTTGTCGCGTATCGAGGCCGAGAAGAGGAAGGTGTCCTGGAACACCAGCGCGACCTGGCGGCGGACCTCGGCGACGCTGACGGCGGCAACGTCGACGCCGTCGAGCAACACCACGCCGTTGGTGGGGTCGTAGAAGCGGGGGATGAGATGGGCGAGGGTCGTCTTGCCGGAGCCGGTGGGGCCCACCAGCGCCACCGACGTGCCCCCCGGCACCGTGAGGTCGACGTCCCGCAGTACCGGCGGCCCGTTGGGGTAGGCGAAGTCGACTCCGACGAACCGGATATCCCCGGGACCGTCGGGCAGCGCCGCCGGCCGGCGCCGGTCGGCGATGTCGGGCGCCGTGCGCAGCAGGTCCTGGATGCGGCTGGCGGCCGCCGCCGACCGGGGCAGCCGGGCGAAGAACCACCCGGTGATCCGCAGCGGGAACACGAGCACGGCCAGGTACTGCGTGAAGGCGACGAACTCGCCGAGGGTCACCGCGCCGCCGATGACGCGCAGCCCGCCGACGAGAAGCACCGCCACGGTTGCGACGGCCGGGATCAGCTCGAACAGCGGGCCGTAGGTCGCGGAGAACCTTGCCAGGCGGATGCTGCGGTCCTGGATGCGGTCGGCCACTCCGTCGAGCCGGGCTGCCTCCTGCTCCTCGCGCCCGTACGCCTTGACCACCTGGATGCCGCCGACCGCCTCCTCCACGATCTCCGACAGGTCGGCGAGCCGCTGCTGCACGTCGAAGGACAGCCCCAGCACCCGGCCCGCGTAGCGGTTGGAGGTGATGAGCAGCGTGGGCACCGTGAGGGAGGCCACCCCGCCGAGCACCGGGTCGATCACCACGAGCACGGCGATCACGGCGACGAACATCCCGATGTTCGCGGTGGTGATCGGCAGCATGGCGAAGATCAGCCGCACCTGCGACAGGTCGCTCGACGCCCGCGCCATGAGCTGGCCGGTGCTGGTGCGGTCGTGGAAGCTGAAGGCGAGCCGCTGGACGTGCTCGAACATGCGGTTGCGCAGATCGGTCTCCGCCCGGTAGCTCAGCCGGAACCCGAAGTACCGCCGGACGCCGATGCCGACGGCCTGCAACGCGCCGGCGCCCAGCAGCAGCGCCACCAGCGGCCACAAGCGCCCGAGGTCTCCGGCGAGGATCGCGTCGTCGACGACGGTCTTGGTGAGGTACGGGACGGCGACGACCATCGCCATCCACAGCAACGCGCCGGCGATGGCGTACGCCGAATCGCGCCGGTACCTGCCCAGCGTCCGCCAGATGAGGCGCAGGCCCGACCGGGCGCCGGGGTGTCGCAGTCCTTCGGTGGTCACGCCACCGAGCGTACCGCCGGTAGTCTCCCCGCCATGCTCCCCCCTTCCTTGCGCCGCTGGGCCGCGCCGTGAGCGCGTGGCGCCTGGCGCTCGCGTGGCCGGTCGGGCTGGCCGGGGCGGCGGCGGGCATGCTGACCGTGCTCGGCTTCCTCGGCCGGTGGTGGTGGGGGTTCGACATCGTCTCCTCGTTCCGGCCGCAGTACCTGGTGGCCGGCGTCACCACGGGCCTGGTGGTCGGCGCGCTCGCGAGCTGGCCCGCCGGGCTGGCGCTGGTGCTGGCGGCCCTCATCAACGTGGCTGTCATCGCGCCGCTCTATCTGGGCTCGGGGCCGGCGCCCGGCGCTGGGCCGCGGCTCGACGTGGTGGCGTTCAACGTGCAGGCGTCCAACCGGCAGCGCCCGGCCGTGATGGATTGGGTGCGAGGCCAGGACGCGGACCTCGTGTTCTTCGTCGAGTCGAGCTTCGAGTGGGAGGATGCCGCCGAACGGGCGGCGCTGCCCTACACGATCGCCGAGCGGGTGCCGCTGAGCCGGGTGTTCGGGATCTCGCTGCTGGTGCGGGATGGGCTGGCCGTGGAGTCGCGGCCGCTGCTGCTCGGAGATCGTGGGGCGGTGGAGGCAACGGTGAGCCTCGACGGCCTCCGCGTCGCGGTGCTGGCTATCCACCCCCGCAGTCCCACGTCGAAGGAGCGTGCCGACCGCCGCGACGAGTACCTGCGGCTCGTGGCCTCCTGGGCTCGCTCCCAAGAGGTGCCGGCGCTGGTGGTCGGTGACTTCAACGCGACGCCGTGGTCGTCGTCGTTCCGCCGCCTCACTGCTGGTGCCGGGCTGCGGAACTCACAGGTCGGCTTCGGGCTGCAGCCCACGTTCCCGGCCGGATGGGGCCCGCTGATGATCCCCATCGACCACGCCCTCCACACCCCCGACCTGGCCGTGGAGGAACGGCGCACCGGTCCGCCGCTGGGCTCCGACCACCGCCCCCTGCTGATCACAGTGGCCCCGGCGGCGGAGTGAGCGCGGGCTTGATCAGGCGAGCTTCGCAACCGCCCTCCCCCACTACCCTCCGCGGATGCGCTACGACTACACCTCCGTCACGCCTGCTTCGGTCCGTGCCGCCGTCGACGACGGCATCGCCGCCGCCGAGCAGCGCCTCGCCTCGATCGTGGCCGATCGACCCGGGACCCGCACCTGGGGCGACACGATGTACCTGCTGGACCAGATATCCGTCGTGCTCGGCGACGCCTACGGGCGCGGCCCGTTCATGGCCCGGGTGCATCCCGAGGCCGAGGTGCGGGCGGCCGCCGCCGAGGCGGAGGAGAAGGTCAGCAAGTGGTCGGTCGACCTCGTGTTCCGGCCCGACCTCTACGCCGCCGTCAAGGACTATGCGGCTACCGGCGAGGCGGCCGACCTGGCGGGCGAGCGGCGCCGCTACCTGGACCACTGGATGCGGGACTTCCGGCGCGCCGGCCACGAGCTCGCTGCCGGCGACCGGGCGCGGGTCCAGGAGATCAGGGCCCGGATGGTGGAGCTGCAGGTGGCGTTCAGCCGCAACCTCGACGAGCACGAGGACTGGATCGAGGTGACCCGCAGCGACCTGGAAGGCCTCCCCGGGGAGTACGTTGAGCGACTCGAGCAGGGTGACTCCCCCGGCACGTACAAGGTGACGCTCGACTACCCGGACTACATCCCGTTCATGAAGCAGTCGCCCCGCCGCGACCTGCGGGAGCAGCTCCAGTTCAAGGCCCGCACCAAGGCGGTCGACGACAACCGGCCGCTGTTCGAGGAGATGGTGGCGCTGCGGCGGGAGATGGCGGGGCTCCTGAACTACCCGACGTGGGCGCACTTCGCCATGGAGCCGAAGATGGCCGGCGAGCCGGGGGCGGTCGAGCGCTTCTACAAGGAGATCGTGCCGGGGTTGTCCGAGCTGGGCGGCGGCGAGCGGGCAGCGATGGCGGAGATCCTCCACGAGGCCCACCCGGGCGACACCGTCCAGTCGTGGGACGCCGCGTACCTCGACGACGTGCAGCGTCGCCGCGACTTCGGCGTCGACCAGAACGAGGTCGCCGAGTACTTCCCGCTCGAGCCAACGATCGACGGCATGTTCGCCATCACCGCCGACGTGTTCGGGCTCGAGTACCGGCGGGTCGACGACGCCCCGGCGTGGCACCCCGACGTGGTGATGTACGAAGTGGTCGACTCGGCGAGCGGCGAGCCGATCGCATGGTTCTACACCGACTTCTTCCCGCGCGAGGGCAAGTACGGCCACGCCGCGGCCTTCGACCTGGTGCAAGCGCACCGCCGGGCCGACGGCACCTACCAGCGCCCGGTGTCGGCCATCGTCGCCAACTTCACCAAGCCCTCCGGCGACCGCCCGTCGCTCCTGTTGCACGACGAGGTCACCACGCTCTTCCACGAGTTCGGCCACATCCTCCACATGTCGCTCGCGACGTCGGAGACGGCGCGGTTCTCCGGCGCCGAGACCGAGTGGGATTTCGTGGAGGCGCCGTCGCAGATCATGGAGCACTGGTGCTGGAAGCCCGAGGTGCTGCAGCGCTTCGCCCGCCACTACCGCACCGGCGAGCCCATCCCCGACGAGCTGGTGGAGCAGCTCGTCGCCGCCCGCAACCTCAACGTCGGGACGTGGAACCTGCGGCAGGTGTACTTCGGGCAGCTCGACCTGGCGCTCCACGCCACCGCCGACTCCGTCGACCTCGAACAGGCCGACCGCCGCTCCCACGACGTCACCGGCTTCCCGTACCACGAAGGCACCTTCATGCTGGCGGGCTTCGGCCACCTCATGGGCGGTTACGACGCCGGCTACTACGGCTACCTCTGGTCGAAGGTCTACGGCGACGACATGTTCTCGGTCTTCGAGGAGGAAGGCGTGCTCAGCCCGGCGGTCGGGCGCCGGTACCGCCGGGAAGTGCTGGAGCCGGGCGGCAGCAAAGACGCCAGCGAGCTGCTCCGCGGGTTCCTCGGCCGGGAGCCCAGCACCGACGCCTTCTTCCGGGACATCGGCCTGCTTGACGGTCCCGCGGCAGGCAGCGGGACCGGGTAATCCTCAGGGGCCGCACAGGCCCGCCGATACGGCACAGGTGGGAGCGGACGTGAACCCCCGCTGAAGATGGCCACCGCCCAGGACCGGTCCGTGGAGCCGAGCGCGCACTCGAGCGCCGGCCGCGTGCGGGCGATTCTCGGAAAGCCGCTCGACACGGCGGGCCTCGCCTACTTCCGGGTCGCGTTCGGGGCGATCATGTTCTGGGAGATGTGGCGCTTCCTCGACCCGGCCCACGGGTGGGTGGACAGCTACTACACCGGCAAGGACTTCTACTTCACGTACTGGCCGTTCACGTTCGTGGCGCCGTTCCCCGAGCCGTGGATCCACCTCGTGTTCGTCGGGACGATGGCGGCGGCCGCCATGTTCGCAGTCGGGCTGTTCTACCGGGTCGCGGCCCCGGCGATGTTCCTGGGCCTGGCCTACGTCTTCCTGCTGGAGAAGGCGCGCTATCTCAACCACTTCTACCTGATCGTCCTCATCGCGTTCCTGATGATCTGGCTGCCCGCCCACCGGTGCTGCTCGCTCGACGCCCGGCGCACGCCCGCACTCCGCAGCGACACGGTGCCGGCCTGGACGGTCTACCTATTGATGTTCCAGGTGGGCGTGCCCTACTTCTTCGGCGGCGTCGCCAAGCTCAACGCCGACTGGCTCCAGGGCGAGCCGCTGCGGGCGTGGCTGGCGGCGCGCACCGACTTCCCGCTGATCGGCAGCCTCTTCACCGTGGAGCCGGTGGTGATGGCGATGGCCTACGGGGCGCTCCTCCTCGACCTGTTCGTCGTGCTCTTCCTACTGCACC
>JBFJZV010000025.1:0-20980 GCA_041621915.1 Acidimicrobiia bacterium
GTCGTCGAGGTCGTCCTCATAGCTGGTGTACTGATGCCGGATCAGCGCCCGCGCCGCCAGCGAAGCCCGCTCCTCCAGCGACAAGGTTCGGGTGCGCCCCACCCGGCCGCTGCCGACCTCACCTGCGTGGCGAGCAACCGCCTCGGCGATCTCGTCGGCGAGGACGCGGTGATCCGGGGCGAACGCCAGGAACCGGCGAACGGCATCCTCGAGCTCTCCTCGGTAGGCAGCCTCCTGTCTCTCCCGAGACCGGGCGCCGTACACCCGTTGCTGTGCCCGCTTGTCTTCGGTGGCTGCTGCCTCGGCCTGAGCGGACTCGATCGCCTCCTTCGGGGCCCACAACCCGAGCCGGCGCCGATGCGGGCGCTTCCTGCCGCGGGGCCGCCACGCCACCCAATAGGTGCCGGCCGCCTTCACTCGCCGGGTCACGAACGCATCCCCCGACTCGAGGAACTCCCAATCCTCGGGGATCTCGATCTCGCCATGCTCCGGGCTCCACGGCCCCTCCCGAGTCATGTACACGTCGAGCTGCAGCCCCGTCAGGTCAGCGGCGTCCATGCCCCAAGTCTCGCGCGCAGAGGACACGCCGTGACGCAGGCCGCTCGATAAACGCTGCAAAGCCGGATGGCAACGCGCAAGCCCGTTGCTGGAACCCAGCCACGCCTATCGCCAACTATGCGTCATCAAGAGCATGCAGTACTACCGCGCGCTATCGGCACGAGTGTGCGCTGCCGTCAGGGCTCGATACGAGTGACGGTTGGAACCCGGTCGATGCTTCGATCGAAAGATGCGACATCGGTGACGCCGGCCTGCTCAGCAGAAGCCACGAGGTATGCCTCGGCGTAGTCGATGCGGTGCGTCTCATAGATTTCCAGCGACCGCAACAGCAGCGCGGGGTCCAGCGTCCGGATGGGCCCGAACGCAACAACGGACCGAACCAGCCGCGCCACGTCTTCGGCGGGAACTTCATAGAACGACTCAAGCACGTACACGATCTCTGCGACGATCAGATCGGGAAGGAGCAGCTCGTCGGCCGCAGCCAGAAACGCCGTCGCCCTCGCAGCTTGATCGGGAGGGTCACCGGTCAAGTGTCGGATCAGGACATTGGTGTCGACGAAGGCTGTCACCGACGCGACTCGGCGCGGACGCGTCGGGTCCGCGTACGCACCTCATCCCACCGGGCACCTCGCTTGGCCGCAGGTACCTCGACGACACCCTCTAGATCAAGCAGGTCGGGAGTCCTGGCGAGCACGGCTCGGTGCTCTTCGACCCGGAACACGACCTCGTCGCCCGCGACGATGCCGAGTGCGTCGCGCACCTCCTTCGGGATGGTGATCTGGCCCTTCGATGTGACTCTGGCTGCCGCATCCACAAGAGTGTCCTTACTATGAAGTTGAAGTAAGACTAACCGAAATAGGCGCTCAGAGCAACGGTTCTGCGACCATAACGATCACTTCAACGAGTGCGCGAGAACGGCACCTCGGCGTGCGGTTCTCCACAGGCCCCTAAGTCAGGTCTTCGAACCTGTCGAAGAAGTCTTCGTTGACGACCGGGCTCAGATCGATTCCGATGTTCGATCGAGACAGAGGTCGGCGAGCTTCTCACCGTCGACGAGGTCGATCGTCGGATTTCTGCTGAGTGCAGCTCGTCGTGCAGGTTCCGAAAAGCGCCCAGTTGTGACCAGCACGCCATGTTCGGCGCCGACGGCCGTTGCATCGCTCTGAAACAGCGCAACGGTCTCTCGGCCCACTGTCTTCGAGGGGTCGTAGCGCTTGGCTTGAACGGCGATGGTTATTGAGAGGACGCCACTGAGTGGGGCCTTGCCGATTCCGTCAACGCCTTCATCGCCTGACCCGCCGATACGTCTGAGCTCCATGCTTTGCGCCCGGAGTAGGTAGAGCACGAAGTGTTCGAAGGCATCTGGCGAGAGCTTGTGCAGTCGGGCGAGGAGCACCTCCCTCCACCTCTCGTCGTCCTCGGGGGCACTCTCGGCGTCATCGCCCTCCGGCACTATGTCGTCCTGCGGCTTCCTTCTGCGAGCCCTCCTCACCGCTTGATCGATCTCCCTGAGCCGCTCGTGCGCATCGCCATCGAGCAGGGCGGCGATCTCGCGGCCGAGGTCGGTCATCAGGAACAGTCCCCGCTTGGGGCTTTCGAGGACCCCTCCCAGCTTGCAGTAGCTGCGGGCCCAGTCCAACCGGTCGACGATGATCGACTTCTCGCGGCCCTCGTAGGTCACTGCTAGCAGGACCTCCGAGAATCCCTCGCTCTCGATGACTGACTCTGAGATCTCTCGTGAGTTGCCCGAGCCACCGAGTTCCAGTACAGCCCTCACAACCGGGAGCATCAGATCGCGATACGACGGAAGCGCCGGCTCCCTACGCCGAAAGAAACCCGGCCGCGGCGTCCTCGAGGCGTTGCCGGTGCTGCGCCCACCACGCCTCGTCGCCGTCGGGCAGGTTGTCGTTGGCGGGCAGGAACCCGACCGACCCGTCGATCAGCTCCCGCACGATGTCGGCATGCCCGGCATGGCGGTGCGTCTCCGTCGCCGTGTGGATCAGCAGCAGGTGGAGCGTCGCCTCAGCCTTGTCGGGCGGCCACCACGGCACCCGGCCCACCGCGTCCAGCGGCAGCGCCTCGATGGTGGCGTCGCTGTGCGCCCAGGCCCGGTGATACAGCCCAACGATGTCGTCGCGCGACTCGTCGGGCGTCGCCCACATGTCGGCGTTCGCCTCGGCGTCGTCCTCGAACCAGGGCAGCGCCTCGCCGTGCGGCCGCCCGAAGCAGTCGCCGAAATAGCCCAGCTCCACCGAGGCCAGGTGCTTGACCAGGCCCAGGAGATTGGTGCCGGTGGGCACCAGCGGGCGGCGCACGTCGTACTCGGACAGCCCGTCCAGCTTCCACATCACCGCCTCCCTCCCGACCTGGAGGTACCGGTGCAGATCGGCCTTCTGTTCACTCATGGCCGCAGTCTCCCACACGCGCCGAAGCCCCGCTGCAGCGGGGCTTCGGAACGATTGCGGACGGGTGACTACGCGGCCTGCGAGAACTGCGGCTCGTCCGCCATGCCGCGCTGCTCCTGCACCTTCTGGGCGACCATCTGGTTGAGCTGGTCCCCGCCGAGGGCCGAGAGCGCGAAACCGAACAGGAACCCGGCGAACGCCGAGCGGGTGACGACCGCGCCGAGGGCGGCGGCGGCGATGTTGGCGAGCGGGGCGCGTGCGACGAGGTCCTTGGGGTTGGTGCCGAAGCTGGACGTGGGGTCCTGGCGGCGCTGGTGGACGACGTAGCCGGCGACGGCGCCGGCGGCAGCGGCGAGTGCCTTGCCAGTCATGGTGATGGGTCCTTTCACGATCGAGGGTATGGGTTCGCGGTACCCCACTCAGCCCTGCCGGAAACGCCGGGACGCTCCGGAACCCACCCGGTCTGCGCGGCGTCTCATCGCCGTGAGGGTGCGCCGCAGCCTGCTCGCCGGTCTCTCGCTGGCGGTGCTCGCCGCCGGCTGCGGCGACGCGACGGCCCCGCAGGCCAGCCCCACCTCGACGCCCACCCCCGCCCCGCCCGCCACCCCGCCGGCCGTCGGTTGGCGCGAACTGCCGCCCGGCCCGCTCAGCCCGCGGGAGGATCCGGTCGCCCTCTGGACCGGCGCCGAAGGCGGCCCGCCCCGCGGCGCGGCGGTCGTCTGGGCCGGCGACGAGCTGGTCCTGTGGGGCGGCACGCGGTGGGACACGAGCACCGCCTGGACGTTGCTCGACGCCGGCTGGGTGTTCCGACCCGGCCGGTAGATTCCGGCCCACATGCACGACGACGGATACTTTGGCGCGGCCGAGGCCGCGCGCTACGACGACTCCACCTGGCCGCAGTTCGAGCAGGAGACGATCGCGGCCACCGTCGACTTCCTCGCCGCTCTGGCTGGCGACGGGGCGGCGCTGGAGCTCGGCATCGGCACCGGCCGGATCGCCCTTCCGCTCGCCGCCCGCGGGGTGCCGGTGCACGGCATCGACCTGAGCAGGGCGATGGCCGCCAAGCTGCGGGAGAAGCCCGGCGGCCCGACCATCGGCGTCACGATCGGCGACTTCGCTACCGCCACCGTCGACCATACGTTCACCCTCGCCTACCTCGTCTTCAACACGATCGGCAACCTCACCAGCCAGGACGCCCAGGTGGCGTGCTTCCGCAACGTCGCCGCCCACCTCGAGCCCGGCGGGACGTTCGTGATCGAGGTCGGGGTGCCAGCGCTGCGGAAGCTGCCGCCCGGGGAGACCGCTCTGGTGTTCCACATCGACGCCGGCTACTGGGGCATCGACGAGTTCGATGTGGCCAGCCAGAGCCTGGTGTCCCACCACTTCCGCACCGTTGAAGGGAACGATGTGAAGCGCTCCTCGGTGCCCTTCCGCTACGTGTGGCCGGCGGAGCTCGACCTGATGGCCCGCCTCGCCGGGATGACCCTGCGGGAGCGCTGGGCCGACTGGGACCGCTCGCCGTTCACCTCCGAGAGCGAGAAGCACATCTCGGTGTGGGAAAAGCCCGGCTGATCGACGCGGCGCCAACCCGGCCGGCTACGTCGGGGGGCGTAGCACCGCCGGATCGAACCCGTAGGGCAACTCGAGGCGGTGGCGGCGCAGCAGGGCGTCGTCGCCGAGCAGCTCGGCGGTGGACCCGTCGGCGGCGACCCGGCCGCCGTCCATGATCACCGCCCGCGGGCACAGCTCCAGCGCCAGCGGCAGGTCGTGCGTGATGACGAGCTGGGTGATGGGAAGCGACTGGAGCAACCCGATGACCTCGCGCCGGCCGGCCGGATCGAGCCCGGCGGTGGGCTCGTCGAGCACCAGCAGGTCGGGTCGCATGGCCAGCACCGTGGCCAGGGCGGCCCGCCGCCGCTCGCCGCCGCTGAGGTGGTGAGGTGCCCGCCCAGCAAGTTCGGTGGCGTCGACCGCGGCGAGCGCCTCGTCGGTGCGGGCGGTCAGCTCGGCGCCGGCCAGACCGAGGTTGGCGGGGCCGAACGCCACGTCCTCGCGTACGGTCGGCATGAAGAGCTGGTCGTCGGCGTCCTGGAACACCAGGCCCACCCGGCGGCGCACCTCGGCGTAGTGGTCGGGCACGACGGCGACGCCGGCAACGTGCACCTCCCCGGCGTGCGCCTCGAGGATGCCGTTGAAATGCAGTGCCAGCGTGGTCTTCCCTGCGCCGTTCGGCCCCAGCAGTGCCACCCGCTCCCCGGCGTGCACGTGGAGGTCGACGCCAGTGAGGGCCTGGTGGCCGTCGGGGTATGCGAATTCGAGGCCGGCGACGGCCAGCGCCGGGGCGGTCACGCCAGCCCCCACGCCGCGGCGGCCACGGCGGCGGCAGCGACCACCAGCGCCAGCGCGGCGGCCCACTCGGGACGCCCGGCGCGGCGCTGGTCGACGTCGGGCATGGCGCCGGTGAACCCGCGGGCCAGCATCGCCTGGTGCACCCGCTCCCCCCGCTCGTAGGAGCGGATGAACAACGCACCGGCCGACGTGGCGATGGGGCGGGCCTGCCAGAGCCAACGGGGGTCGTAGCCGCGGGCGGTCATCGCCACCCGCATGCGGCGTAGCTCGTCGGCGATCACCGCCAGGTAGCGCACCATGAACCCGGCGATCGCGGTGAGGGTGGCCGGGACCCGCAGCCGCGACATACCGCGCAGCAGGTCGGGCACGTCGGTGGTGCCGGCCAGCAGGATCGACGTGGTGATCCCGAGCGTGGCCTTGGCGAGGATGTTCCACATGCTCCACAGGCCGTCCCGGGAGACGGCCACCCCCAGCACGTCGACCTTGTCGCCGCCGGCGACGAACGGGATCAAGAACGCAAACAGCACGAAGGGGAGCACGGCCAGCATCCGGGCGACGACGAACCGGGCCCGGAACCGGCCGAGCCGCAGCAGCGCCACCAGGACGGCGGCGTACAGCGCGAACGCCCAGACCGCCTCCCGGGGCGTGACGGCCACCGCCACGACGAACCCGAACGCGGCGACCAGCTTCGCCTCCGGGGCCATGCGGTGCAGCGGCGTGTGCTCGTGCACGTAGAGCGCGTGGGCGTGGCCGGCGCCCATGGCTCAGACCGGGGCGCGGCGGTCGCGGAGCGCCAGCACCAGCCCGGCGCCCACCGCCAGCGTGATGACCGTGCCCGCCGCCCCGGCCACGGCCAGGCTGAGCGTCTCGTTGCCGACGCCGTCGGTGGCGTAGTCGGCGAAGATGCCGCTGTCGAGGGCGTGGTCGCGGCCCTGCTCGGCGAAGCCCTGGTCCTGGGCGACCCGTTCCAGCCCGTCGGGGTTGCCGGCGGCGAACTGGCTGACCACCACCGCCAGCAGCAGGGCGGCCAGCACGCCGCCGATGGCGAACGTGCGGGTGCTGACCCGGGCGCGGCCGGCGAGGGCGGCGGCGTCCAGGTCGCGGGCGCCGTAGACCAGGTCGGGCCTGGCGGCCAGCACCGCCCCCACCGCCAGGGCGCTGATGACGCCCTCGCCGACGCCGATCAGCGAGTGGACGCCGACCATGGCGCCGAACACCGTGTCGAAGGGGACGTCGGCCGTGGCGCCGAACAGCCATTGCAGCGAGAATGACGCCGCCGACAGCACCACGGACAACCCCGCGGCGAGCCCGGTGGCGCCGGCCACGCCGGCCGCGGAGCGCGGCATGACCCGGCGGAAGAGGCGGAACACCGCATACCCGCCGAAGGCGGGCACGATCGCCATGTTCAGCGTGTTGTACCCGAGGGCGGTGAGCCCCCCGTCGGCGAACACCAGCGCCTGCACCCCCACGACCACGGTCACGACGATCGCGCCCAGGCCGGGGCCCAGCAGCACGGCGGCCAGCGCCCCTCCCAGCAGGTGGCCGGTCGTGCCCGCTGCGACGGGGAAGTTGAACATCTGGGCGGCGAAGATGAACGCTGCCGCGACGCCGGCGAGCGGGATCTGGCGGTCCTGGAGGTGGTTGCGGGCATGGCGCAGCGTCGCTCCCACGGTCCCGGCGCTGATGACGCCGGTGGCGACCGCGGTCCCGGCGTTGAGGAACCCGTCCGGTGCGTGCATGGCTAGGAGCCTAGTTGCAAACGAGTCGCAACTACCAGGCGGCGGCCGTACCATGGCCCGATGGAGCTGGGAGCCACGCTGCGAGCCGCCGGGCATCGACTCACCGAGCCGCGGCGGCTGGTCTGGGAGGTGGTCGCCTCGTCCGGCCGCCACCTCACCGCCCAGCAGATCGCCGCGCGGGTCCACCGCGCCAACCCGGACGTGAACGTGTCTTCGGTGTACCGGGCGTTGGGACTTTTCGCCGAGCTGGAGCTGATCCGCGAGTCGAACCTCGGCGTGGACGGCGCGTCGCGCTGGGAGCCCGCCCACCCCGACGAGCACTTCCACCTGGTCTGCTCGACCTGCGGCGACGTGCAGCACCATGCCGGCGAGATCGTCGCCCGCGCCCGCGACCACCTGCGTTCCGACCACGCCTTCGACGCAGCCACGATCGACCTGGTCGCCACCGGCACCTGCGGGGCCTGCTCAGCAGACTCCTAGCTAGCTAGGAGTCGCCGTGGAGGTCGGCCGGCGACCCCTCGGCATGGATCGTGCGCTCCCGATGGGCGTGGCGGCCCGGCACCGGGCGGTGGGCGGGGTCGTCGAGCAGCACGCTCCCCTCCTCGACGTGCAGCAGCGACGCCCCGTACGCGTCGGCGAGGTGTCGCGGCGCCAGCACCTCGCCGGGCGGTCCCGCCGCCACCACCCGGCCCGCCAGCAGCAGCACGTGGTCGGCCACCTGCGCCTCGGACAGATCGTGGGTCGTCATGATCACCGTGCACCCGCGGGTCAACTCGTCGTGGATCACCTCGTCGATCGCTTGGGCCGTGGGCAGGTCGATGCCGGTGAGCGGCTCGTCGAGCAGCAGCAGGTCGTGGTCCTGGGCGAGGCCCTGGGCCACGAACACCCGCTGCCGCTGCCCGCCCGACAGGTCGTGCAGGTGCCGACCCGCCAGGTCTTCCAGCCCGGTGCGCTCGAGGGCGGTCGCCACCGCCGCCCGGTCGTCGTCGTCGAGCCGCCGGTAGGCCCGCGACCCGGCGTAGCGCCCCATCGTCACCACCTCCCGCACCGTGATCGGGAGCGCGTCGTTGACCTTGGTCGTCTGGAGCACGTAGGCGATACGATGGGCGCCGTTGGCGCGGGCGGGCACGTCGAGCGATCCGGCCACCGGGTCGATGAGGCCAGCGATGGCGTGGAGCAGCGTCGACTTGCCCGACCCGTTGGGACCGATCACCGCAGTCACCACGCCGGCCGGGATCGAGAACGACGACCGGTCGAGAGCGACGGTCGAGCCGTAGCCGAGCACCAGGTCGCGGGCGGTGACCGCGCTCACGCGCATCGGGCGCACCGGCCCTCGATCTCGAGGGCGTGGTCGAGAGCGGTGAACGACGCCTCCGCGGCGACGTCGGCGACGAGGCGGCGCACCTGCGCTTCGAAGGGCTGGGGGATGGACACGTCCTCAACCGCGCCGCAGCCGACGCAGATGAGATGGTGGTGGTGCCCGGTGAGCCACTCGGCCAGCTCGTAGCGGGTCACTCCCCCTGCCGCGAAGTGCGGCACGACCACGCCGGCCGCTTCCAGCACCGTGAGCGTCCGGTACAGCGACGACAGCGGCACCCCGGCGCTGTGCATCTCGGCCGCGGAGCGCGGCCCGTCGGCGGCCGCCAGCGTCGCGACGACCGCCCGCCGACCCGGCGTGTACCGCACCTCGCGCTCCCGCAGCCGCTGCTCCACCTCGCGGTCGAGGGTTGTCATCGCATCGGTCGCAGGGGTAGGCTGGGCGTCAACATGAGAACGATTCTCATTCTAGGGTGGCGAGTGAGAAGCCTGCAAGCGGCGGTGCTCGCCCTGGCGCTGACGGCCGCCGCCTGTGGCGACTCGGCCGGTGGCGGCGACGGGCTCCGCGTGCTGGCCACGACGACGATCCTGGGCGACGTGGTCGCCACGGTCGCCGACGACGACGCGGCGGTCACCGTTCTGCTGCCGCCCGGCGCCGACCCACACGCGTACCAGCCGTCGGCACGGGAGGTGGCCGCCATCGAGGAGGCCGACCTGGTGGTCGCCAACGGGCTGGGGCTCGAGGAGGGACTGGGGGCCGTGCTTGCCAGCGACAACGTCGTGGAAGTGGCGCCCCGCCTCGATCCCATCCCCTTCGGCACGGAGGTGTCGGGGACCCTCGACCCGCACGTGTGGATGGACCCGCTGCGGATGGCGGAGGCCACCCGCCTGATCGCCGCCGAGCTGACCCGAGTGGCGCCGGAGGTCGAGTGGTCGGCCCGGGCTGAGGCGTACATGGCCCGCCTCGCGGAGGTCGACCGCGAGATCACCGAGCTGCTCGCTCCCATCCCGCCGGAGCGCCGCAAGCTCGTGACCAACCACGACTCCCTCGGCTATTTCGCCGCCCGCTACGGCTTCGAGGTCGTGGGTACGGTGATCCCAGGCGGCGCCACGCTCGCCGCTCCCAGCTCCGCCGAGCTGGCCGCTCTCGTCGAGCTGATCGAACGCGAAGGCGTCCGGGCGATCTTCGTCGAGACGACCGAGTCGCCCGACCTGGCCGAAGCGCTGGCTGCGGAGGCCGGCGGCGTCGCCGTGGTCGAGCTGTACTCGGGGTCGCTGGGCGAGCCGGGCTCCGGAGCGGACACGCTGCCGGGCATGCTGGCGACGAACGCCCGCCGCATCGCCGAGGCGCTGTCGTGAGTGGGCTGCCATGGACTGGCTGACCGCCCCCTTCGAGCTGGGCTTCCAGCAGCGGGCGCTGCTGGGCGGGGCTTTGGCCGCCCTGGCGCTGGCGCTGGTGGGCACGTGGGTGGTGATCCGGGGGATGACCTTCCTCGGCGACGCGCTGGTGCACGGCGTGATACCCGGCATCGCCCTCGCCCTGCTGCTGGGCTTCAACCTGCTGCTGGGAGCGGCGCTGGCCGCGGCGGTGATGATCCTCGGGATCAACCTCGTCCACCGCCAGACGACGTTCTCCGAGGACACCGGCATCGGGCTGCTGTTCGTCGGGATGCTGGGCCTGGGGGTGATCCTCGTATCCCGCACCGACTCGTACGCCGGCGACCTGACCGGGGTGCTGTTCGGCGACGCGCTCGGCGTGTCGACCGGCGACCTCGCCGTGCTGGCGGCGGTGGCGGCCGTGAGCCTGGCCGTCACGGTGGCCCTGCACCGGGCGTTCCTGGTGCTGGCGTTCAACGAGGAGAAGGCGGAGCTGCTGGGACTGCGGCCCCGCCTGGCCCACGGGGCGCTGCTGGGGCTCATCACCCTGGCCATCGTCGGCTCGTTCCAGACGGTGGGGGCGCTCCTGGTGTTCGGGCTGCTGGTCGGCCCCCCGGCGACCGCCGCCCTGCTGGTGCGCCGGGTGCCGGCGATCATGGCGGTGGCGGCCGCGATCGGCGTGGCGTCGGTGGTGGCGGGGCTGGTCATCAGCTTCCACGCCGGCACGTCGGGATCGGCCACCATGGCCGTGGTACCGATCGGCCTGTTCTTCGTGGTGCTGGCCGCCCGCTCGGTGGCGGCCCGGTCGTCAGCTCACCTCGAGCTCGAGTAGGAGCAGCCCGGACCGCTCCAGCTCGACCTCGAAGATGCCGGGTATGCCGGCCGTCAGCTCGACGACTGCCGGCAGGCCGGGCGCCACGTCGGCGAACACGTCGTAGCCGTGGACGTGCAGCTCGTCGGCCACGTCGGCGGTGACGGTGATCGCCACCGGCGAATCGAGATCGACCTCGACGGTGGACAGCCCGCCCACGACGGTCCCGCCCTCGACCGTCACCTCGACCCGCACGGTCGGGTCGGCGACGGTGGTCGACGTGGTCGGCGCCGTCGTCGTGGTGGTCGTGGTGGTGGTGCTGGTCGCCGGAGGCGCGGTCGTGGTGCGCGACCCGGATGTCGTGGTCACGGCAGGTGGCGCAGTGGTGGCCGGCGGCGCGCTCGTCGTCGTCGTCCCCGAGTCGCCGCACGCGACGAGCACCAGCAGCGCCGTTCCCAGCGCCGCCGGCCACAGGCGGCCAGCGGTCCTCACCCGGCGAGTTCCCGCAGCTTCTGGTCGAGGGTGGTGCCCATCGTGGCCGAGATCGTGAATCCCGCCAGCAGGGCGGCAACCGGCGACCTCAGGACCAGACCGGCGAGGGTGGCAGCGCCCACGTTGGCGAGGGGGGCTGCCACCACCGGCTCGGGCTGGTCGACTCCCGGCACGGGAGGGCCCTGGTGCTGTCGTTGGTGGAAGGCGTAACCGGCGGCGGCGCCGATCCCGGCTGCGATCAGGTTGAACGTGAAGGTGCGCATGGCGCGATCCTACGCCCGCGAGAAAACCCCTTGCACATTTGCGGAGGAAGGGAGATGCTGCGCCCGATCGGCCCCGCTCCGGGGCCACGAGGGAGGAGGGGTTTGTGAGGCGGGAAGACTTGATCAAGCTCGACGAGGAGATGGTGGGTGCGTTTGTCGACCACGACACGGACCGGATCCTCAGCCACTGCGCCGACGACGTGCTGATGGTCGACTACGGCTTCGAGCCGGTGCAAGGCAAGGAGGCCGCCCGGCCGTACCTCGCCATGCAGTTCGACCCATTCTCGGATTCGTCCGCCCGCTCGCTGAAGCGGCTCGTCGACGGCAACGAGTTGTTCGCCGAGATCGAATGGACGTCGACCAACAGCGGCGACGTCCCGATGCCGGACGGCTCCACGGTGCCGGCCACCGGCAAGACGATCACGATGCGGGTGGCCTACTACGCCCGGGTCGACGACGATGGCCAGATCGTCGAGATGCGCAGCTATCCCGACGTCGCGGCTTGGATGGAGCAGCTCGGCTTGATGGGCTGACGCCGCCGCCCGGCACGTCGCGTATCCTCGGAGGCCCGGTAGGAGGGCAGGGCCGGCGTGGCTGAGCGACTGCGGGTGTTCGTCAGTTCCCGGATGCGGGAGCTGGCGAATGAACGCGCCGCCGTCGAGCAGGCCCTGGAGGCCATGGGCGCCGACGCGTTCGTCTTCGAAGGCGACGCCGGCGCCCGTCCCGGCTCCGGCGTCGCGACGTACCGCGACGAGCTGGCGCGCAGCGACGTGTACCTCGGGATCTTCTGGCTGGGGTACGGCGACTACACCCGCGACGAGTACGACACCGCGGTCCGGCTCGACCTCCCCTGCCTGCTCTACGAAAAGCCCCCCGGCGCCGGAGAGCAGCGCGACCCCGAGCTCCAGCGCTTCCTCGACGCGGTCGGCGACGTCGACACCGGCCACGTCACGACGGCGTGGTTCGAGGACGCCGGGCAGCTCGCCGGCTGGGTGCGGCGCGACGTCGACCGGCTGCGCACCGAGGCGCTGCGCCGCCAGATCCACGCCGGCGCCTTCCGCTACCGCCATGGCACGGCGGCGGGCGGGCGGGTCGACCAGGCCGAGCCGCCGGTCGTCAAGCTGCGCCGGCCGCCCCTCGCCGGCTGCCCGGCGCCGCCCCAACCGTTCGTCGACCGGGAGCGCCCGCTGCAGCGGGTGGCACAGGCGCTGGACGCCGGCGAGCGGCTCGTGGGCTTCCGCGGCGAGCCGGGCATGGGAAAGACCGCGCTGTTGGCGCGGCTGGCCGTGCAGCGGGCGACCGCCCATCCGGACGGCGCCGTCTGCGTCGAGGGTCGCGACCACGCCGCCCGGCGGGACGTGCTGGCGGACGTCTGGGCCCGCTTCCACGAGACCGCCACCCCGTACGTGCCCGACGATGCCCGGCTGAGCGGCGACCTGGCCGGCCGGCAAGCGCTGGTCACGGTCGACGACGTGGGCCTGGAAGCCGGCGAGGTGCAGCAGCTCGCCGCCGATCTTCCCGGGTCGGCCGTGGCTGTGGCGGCGGCGCCCGCCGAGGGCCTCGACCCGCTCAGTTACGTCAAGGCGGTGCAGATTGGGGGGTTCGACGATCCCGAGCACACGCTGGCCTTGTTCGCAGCCGAGTACGGCGACGCCGTGCCGCCCGACCTGCGCGAGGTGATCGTCGGCCTCTGCGCGGCAGCCGGGGGCGGGCCCGGCCACGTCAAGCGCCTCGCCAACCAGGCCTGGGGGAGCGACGCGTCGCTGGCGGACTGGGCCGCGCAGGCCGCAGGAGCGCTGCCCGGGCCACAGGATTCGCTGCGGTCGCTGGCGGTGGCCGGGCCGGGCGTGGCGGTCCCGGCCGGCGTAGCCCAGCGCATGGGGGTTCCCCCAGCGGAGCTGGCGGCGCTGGAGGCGGGCGGGATGATTCGGGCGGCGTCTCCCCGCTACGTCGTCGACGGGGCCGCTTGGGCGGCCACCGCAGGCGCCGAAGAGCTGCGGCCGCGAGCGTTCGCCGCCACGCTCGACTGGGTCGCGGCCGCCCCGGCCGCAGAGATCGCCGGGAGCCGCGCCTTCCTGACCGAGATGCTGAGGTGGGGGCGCAGCCACGGCCGGGACGCCGAGGTGGTCGAGCTGGCCCGGGCCGCGGAGGGGCCGTTCGCCACCGCCGGCTGGTGGGGCGCCTGGGAGGTGGCGCTCGACACGGCGTCCGCCGCCGCGACGGCGACCGGCGACCGGGCCGCGGCGGCCTGGGCGGACCACCAGCGCGGGACCCGGTCGGGCGCGCTCGGCCGCCGCGACGCGGCCCGGATGCTGCTGGAGCGCGCGCTGGCGACCCGCACGAACCTCGGCGACCACGACGGCGCTGCGCTCACCAGGCACAACATGCGCACGCTGGGACTGCTGCCCCCGCTGCCTCCGCCGCAGCCTCCAAAGCGGTGGTGGCAGCGCTGGCCGGCGGTCCTCGGAACAGCCGCCATCGTCGCCGCCGCGGCCGTCGCCGTCGGGTGGGTGGCACTGCGTCCGGGCGGGACTGGCGCGCTCGCCGCCAGCCCCGATCCGCTGAGCTTCTCCGTCCCCGCCGGCGAGACGGGCACGATGGAGGTTCGCCTCACCAACGAAGGGGACGCAGCCCTGCTGATCACCGGCGCCGAGCTGACCGGCGACCCGGGGCCGTTCCGGCTGGTCGACCCGGCCGCCTGCGACGGTCGGCTCGGGGAGGGGTCGAGCTGCGCGCTGGCGGTGGCATTCATGCCGCCCGGCGCCGGCGAGTTCGCGACGGTGCTCCGGGTCGACACCACGGACGGGGTCGCATCCGTGACCATCACCGGTGTCGGCGCAGCGGCGGAGCTCGAGATCACGCCCGCCGACGTCGACTTCGGCACGGTGCCCGTGGGCCGGCCGAGCGACCCGGAGGAGCTGACGCTGGTCAACAGCGGCAGTTTGGCCGTCGCCATCGACCGGCTGGCCCTCGAGGAGCCGTCGGACGCCTTCGCCCTCGACACGTCGGCGTGCGGCGCCGAGCTGTCGCCCGGGTCGAGCTGCGTGCTGCGTGTGACGTTCGCACCGCCGATGAGCGGCGGCCACGCCGTGACGCTCGTCGCCGCGGGTGGCGGCCTGCGGGCGGCTGCCGACCTCGCAGGCACCGGGGAGGCGGGCCGGCTGGACGTCGCTCCGGCGGTCGTCGACTTCGACAGGGTCACGGTGGGCGCGTCCGCCGATCGCGACGTGCGGATCGCCAATCGCGGGCCCGGGGCCGTCACGATCGCTTCCGCTGCGGTCACCGGCGGCGGCCCATATGTCCTCCTCGAGGACGGGTGCAGCGGCCGCGCCCTCGGCGACGGCGACGACTGCGCGTTGCGGATCGAGTTCCGGCCTGTGGGGCGGGGTCCGGCGCTGGGCGGTGTCGAGGTGGTCGCGGACGGCGAAGCGTCCCGGGTGGCGCTCACCGGCACGGGCACGCAGGGTGACCTCGTGCTGACGCCGCTCGCCGTCGAATTCGGCGCAGTCGACCTCGGGACGGCCGGCCGCCAGGTGGTCACCGTGACCAACGCGGGCAACGGGGAGCTGGTGGTGGCCGACCTCGCCGCCACTCCTGCCGAGTTCTCGATCGGCCGCGGCACGGACTGCCCCCGCGCGACCCTCGTTCCCGAGGGCGAGTGCAAGCTGGAGGTGTTGTTCTCACCGCGGGCCGCTGGCGACGCCGTGGGGACGCTGGAAGTGGCGGCCCGTGTCGACGCGACCGGCGTCGAGGTCGAGACCGCGACACTGCGCGGAGCTGGGATCGAACCGGCGCCCGGCGAGGCGTTCTTCTCCGAGCCGCCCGTGGAGGACCTCGACGGGCAGCCGGCGATCCTCTGGCAGGGGGTGGCGAGCACGGAGACGCGGGAGGTCGACGTCACCAATGTCGGGGACGGGCCGCTGCTCATGCAGTTCCGGGTTGCGTTCCTCAACGACCCGCCCTTCGAGACCCCGGGCACGACCGACCCGACGTTCGTCTTCAGGCCGGCGCCGCCGATCACGGTGGGGCCCAGCCGCACCGTGCCGGACCTGGCCAGGTTCCTGCAGCTCCAGCCCTTCTCGATCATCGCCAACTCGTGCGCGCCCGACGTCCCTCTCGGCCCGGGCGAGAGCTGCCAGTTGACGCTGAGGTTCGCTCCCCGGGGTCTCGGCGTGCTGGAGGCGTACGCCCGGCTCGACGTCGCCTACCTCCAGGGGATCGGCCCCGACGAGCCCTGCTGCCTGCTGGTGGGCACGATCGACCTCATCGGGTGAGGCCTTACGTCCGCAGCTGCTTGACGAGCGGGGTCGGGAACCGGGGGGTCACCACGGTGGCGCCCAGCCACCGGCGCAGCTCGCCCGCCTCCTGCGCGACGGCTTCCTCGGCGTCGGCGCCGACGTCGTCGAGTAGCCGGTAGGCCACCTCGCCGTCCGGCCGCTGCGCCCAGCCGCCCACCACCCGGCCGTCCCACCAGATCGTCGGGCCGGCGTTGCCGTTGCGGTCGAACAGCGCCGGGGCGTGCGGCCCCAGGTACCAGTCGCGCTCCTTCCACCCCATCGGCGCCGGATCCAACCCCGGCAGCAGGGCGACGAACCCGCTGCTTGCGACCGGGTCGAGGTCCTGGTCGGGCAGGAAGCCAACGCCCTCGTCGAGGTCGACCTCGACCGCGCCGGCGTCCCTGAGCGCCTTCCGCGTGTCCCGGACTCCCCACCCCGACCACCACTTGACGTCCGTGAAGGTGGCCGGCCCGTACGCGTGCAGGTACCGCCGCACCAGCTCGGCACGCGCCTCGGCCGCGCCCCACTCGACGACTGGCCGGTTCAGCCAGTCGTCGACGCGCGTCCAGCGGTACTGGCTCGACAGCCACGTGCCGCGCGGGCGGGCCCGCACGATGAGCCCCTCGGCGGCCAGCAGGAACAGCATGCGGGTGGACATGCCGACGGTCCCCGCCCAGGTCCGCCCCTCCCCGAAGCTGATCCGCTTGGCGAGGCCGGGCACGTCCTCCGTGAGCTGCGCCGCCGTTGCCTCGCCGCGGGCGGCCAGCGCCGCCAGCACGTCGGCGCTCAGCCGCTCCAGCCACTCCTCGGGGTCGTCACCCTCCGCCAGGCCCTGGTCCGCCACCCAGCCGGCCAGCCGGCGGCGCTCCGGCGGCGCCAGCGCCCGGGCGCACGCCGCCAGGGCCACGGCAGCCAGGTCGGGCGGCATGACGAACATCGTGCGCCGCATGGCCAGGATCCGCAGTAACGATCGCCGCTCGTAAAGGGCGTCCTCCAGGTCGGCGGCGGCAAAGCCGTCGACGCGAGCGCGAGCGGAGAGGTAGACGGTGGCCGGGTCGCTGGAATGGAGGCCGGCGACCGCCCCCGCGGCGGCCTCGACGTCGGGGAACGGCGCCGCCAGCCCGTGGCGCAAGCCCAGCCGGGCGCGCCGCTCGGCGGCGGTGACGTGCCGGCGGCTACTCGGCGGCGTCGCCCGCCGCTTCCTTCACAGCCTCCAGCTTGCGAGCCGACAGCACCTGGTCGACCACGCCGTATTCCTTGGCCTCGTCGGCGCTCATCCAGAAGTCGCGGTCGGTGTCGTTGGTGACCCGCTCGATGTCCTGGCCGGTGTGCTCGGCGAGGATCTTGTTGACCTCGTCGCGCGTCTTGAGGATCTCCCGGGCGTGGATCTCGATGTCGGTGGCCTGCCCGCCGACACCGGACATGTGCGGCTGGTGGAGCATCACCCGGCTGTGCGACAGCGCGAAGCGCTTGCCCTGCGCGCCTGCCGCCAGCAGCACCGCACCGGCCGAGGCGGCCATGCCCATGCAGTAGGTGGAGATGGCGGGCTTCACGAATTGCATCGTGTCGTAGATCGCCATCATCGACGTGGTCGAGCCGCCCGGCGAGTTGATGTACAGGCTGATGTCCTTGTCCGGGTCCTCGCCCTCGAGGTGCAGCAGCTGGGCCATGATCAGGTTGGCGATTGTGTCGTCGATCGGCGTGCCGAGGAACACGATGCGCTCCTTGAGCAGCCGGCTGTAGATGTCGAACGCCCGCTCGCCGCGGGAGGTCTGCTCCACCACGGTGGGCACGAGGTAGTCCATCACGACGGGGCGGTGGCGGTCAGTGGTCATGCGAGGGAACTCCATGTGGCGGGAGGATCATTGTAGAGGCGCCGGCGCCTCAATCCAGATGTCGGGAACGGGGCTAGCGTGGCCCGGTAGCCGACGTGGGAGGCAGACGATGAAGCGGTTGGACAGGCGGACCTTCCTGATGGACCTGGGTCGAGGCACGATGGCGTTCGCGGTGCTGGGCTTCGCAGCGTGCAGCGACGACGGCGGGACGCCAACCACCGGAGCGTCTGCCACCACCGGTGGGCCGGGGACGATGCCTGCGACCGAGCCGCCTACAACCACTCAGCCGCCCGCCACGTCCACCACTCAACCGCCCGCCACGTCGACCACCACCCAGCCGCCCGCCACGTCCACCACGGCGCTCCCGGTCGAGACCGGGGTGCTCTCCTGGGAGCGCGTCAACCTCGGGTTCGTCTCCGCCTACGTCCTGGTGCGGGACACGCAGGCGGCCGTGGTGGACACCGGCGTGCCGGGCAGCGCCGGCGACATCGAGGCGGCGCTGGGACGGGTCGGGCTGGCCTGGCCCGACGTGCGCCACGTGATCGTCACGCACCTCCACGGCGACCACCAGGGCAGCCTCGGAGACGTGCTGACCAACGCGCCGAGCGCCACCGGGTACGCCGGCGAGGCGGACATCCCCGAGATCAGCTCGCCGCGGCCGCTCACTCCGGTTGGCGACGGGGACGAGGTGTTCGGCCTGCAGATCGTCCACACGCCGGGCCACACCCCGGGCCACATCGCGGTGTTCGACCCGGAGGCGTCGCTGTTGGTGGCCGGGGACGCCCTCAACGGCGGCGACGCCGCGGGCGGCGCGGCCGGCGAAGTCGCCGCCGCCAACCCGGACTTCTCCCCCGACATGGTCTCCGCCGACGCGTCGGTCCAGAAGCTGGCGGCCCTCATGCCCGACACGATCCTCTTCGGCCACGGCTCCCCGATCGACGGTGGCGCCGCGGCGCTGCTGTCGGCCCTCGCCGCGTCGCTGTAGAAAGGCGGGGCAGCAGGCCCGCACCACTACGATTTCCCCCGATGTCCACCCTCATCGTGGAGGGGCCGGCGCGGCTGCACGGCAGCTTCCGGCCCACCGGCAACAAGAACGCCGCGCTGCCCATCATCGCCGGCACGCTCCTCACCGAGGAGCCGGTGGTGCTGCACAACGTGCCGCGCATCGGTGACGTCGACACGCTCACCGAGCTGGTCGCGTCGCTCGGCGCCGACGTCGAATGGACCGATCCCAACACGTTGCGGATCACTGCCCGCGACCTCACTCGCGGCTCGATCGACGACGCCATGGCGTCCCGGATCCGCGCCTCGATCCTGCTCCTCGGCCCGCTGCTCGCCCGCCTCGGCACAGCGGAGACGCCGCCGCCCGGAGGCGACGTCATCGGGCGCCGCCGCATCGACACGCACGTGCTGGCGCTGGAAGCGCTCGGCGCGATCTACACCCACAACGCGTCGCACCACTTCAAGGCCGACCGGCTGGTCGGCGCCGACCTGTTCCTGGACGAGCCGTCGGTGACGGCCACCGAGAACGCCCTCATGGCGGCGGTCACCGCCGAGGGTACGACCGTGATCCGCAACGCCGCATCGGAACCGCACGTGCAGGACCTGTGCGAGTTCCTCTGCCTCATGGGCGCCACCATCTCCGGCATCGGGAGCAACGTGCTGACGATCACCGGGGTGGAGCGGCTCCACGGATGCGAATACGAGATCCAGGCCGACCACGTGGAGATCGCCAGCATGCTGGCCCTGGCCGCGATCACGCGGTCCCCGCTCCAGATCGAGGCGGTGCCTGCGGCGGTGATGCGGCCCCTGGACGTGGTGTTCGAACGGCTCGGCTTCTCCTATCGGTGGAACGACGGTGCCGTGGCGCTCCCCGACCACCAGGAGCTGGTGATCCGGCCCGACCTCGGAGGGGCGATCCCCAAGATCGAGGACGGGCCGTGGCCGCAGTTCCCCGCCGACCTGACGTCGATCGCCCTGGTGGCGGCCACCCAGTGCACCGGCACGGTGCTGATCCACGAGAAGATGTTCGAGAGCCGCATGTTCTTCGTCGACAAGCTGCTGAGCATGGGCGCCCACATCGTGCTCTGCGACCCGCACCGGGCCGTCGTGGTCGGCCCGTCCCGGCTGCTGCCCGGCAACCTGGTCAGCCCCGACATCCGGGCCGGCATGGCGATGCTGATCGCGGCGCTGGCCGCCCACGGCACCAGCGAGATCCACAACGTCGAGCAGATCGACCGCGGCTACGAGAACATCGACGGCCGCCTGCGAGCCCTGGGCGCCAAGATCGAGCGGGTGTAGGGCGCAGGGAGAGCTGTTGCGCGGGTTCGGGGGTTTCTTACATGGCAGCCGACCCGGGCACGCGCGGTGCGGTGCCGCGGGTTGGGGCCCTCTCGGCTGCGGGCTGCCGCCGGGGCTGGTCCTATGTGGGGGCCGGCGCGATGCGCCGGCCTCGTGCCAACCCCATACCGGGTGAGATCTGGCGAACGAGTCTGCCCGCCGGGGACTTCTTTGCGTCGGGCCTCTCCCTACACTCGACCGGGTGGCCACCGAGCAGCACACCGCCGAGGAGATTCCGCCCTACCGGGAGCACCAGGGGGCGCACCGGCAGTACGTGCGGGACATCATCCTGGGCGTCAACGACGGGCTGGTCTCCACCTTCCTCCTCGTCGTCGCCGTGGTCGGTGGCGGGCTCAGCACCGACGGCGTGCTGCTGGCCGGGGTCGCCGCCGCCATCGCGGGCGCCATCAGCATGGCGGCGGGCGAGTACGTCGCCACGAAGAGCCAGGAGGAGGTCTTCGAAGGCGAGATGGAGCTCGAGCGGGAGCACCTCCGCTACCACCGGGAGGTGGAGCGCAACGAGCTGCGGGAGATGTTCACCGACATGGGCCTCGACGCCGAGAACACCGAGCGGGTCGTCCAGGCGCTCGACCGGGACGACGACGCGATGATGAAGGTGATGATGGCGCTGGAGTTCGGCGTCGTCGACACGGAGCGCCGCAACCCGCTCGCGGCCATGGCGATGTCGGGCCTGTTGTTCCTGGCCGGGGCCCTGCCGTCGATCGTGCCGTTCGCGATCGTGGCCAGCCCCAACACCGGGCTGGTGTGGGCGGCCGCTCTCAGCGGCAGCGCCCTGTTCGCGGTGGGTGCCTTCAAGACGCTGGCGACTCGCGGCAACCCGTGGCGCAGCGGGCTGGAGAACCTGGCGATCGCCGCCGCGGGCGGCCTGATCGCCTACCTGGTCGGCTCCGCCTTCGACGTGGCCGTCTGAGCCCGCCGGGGCGCCACCACCAGCCCGCCGGCTTCGTCGCGCAGGATCGTGACCGACGCCCCGTATCGCATCGTCAGCTCCTTCGACGTCAGCACCTCCTCGGGCGTACCCTGCGCCACCACGGTCCCGTCGTGGAGCAGCACCAGCCGGTCGGCGTACTGGGCGGCCAGCGTCAGGTCGTGGATAGCGCTGAGCACCACCAGGCCGCGCTCGCGCCGCAGCTCGTCCACCAGCTCCAGCACCTGCTGCTGGTGACCGATGTCGAGCGCAGTGGTCGGCTCGTCGA
>JBFJZV010000026.1:0-20856 GCA_041621915.1 Acidimicrobiia bacterium
GTGCCTCGGGCCTGGGCCGCGGGGCAGCCGAAGCGTTGCGGGTTCGGGGTGCGCGCGTGGCGATCCTCGACCTCGACTCATCGCCCGGCGAGCAGGTGGCCGCCGAACTCGACGCGGTGTTCGCTGCCGCCGACGTCCGAGATCGCAACCAGGTCGAGCAGGCGGTCGCCCATGCGGCCGAGGCGCTCGGAGGCCTCGAGGTGGTCGTGAACGCAGCCGGCGTCGGGCCGCCGCATCGGGTCGTGGGCCGGGACGGCGCCCTGTTCCCCATGGACCTTTTCGAGTTCGTCATCGACGTCAACCTGGTGGGCCTCTTCGACGTCGTGCGCCGCAGCGCCGCCGTGATGGCCGCCAACGCGCCCAATGCCGACGGCGAGCGCGGCGTGATCGTCAACGTGGCGTCCATCGCGGCGTTCGAGGGCCAGGTGGGCCAGGCTGCCTACTCGGCATCGAAGGGCGGCGTCGCCGCGATGACGCTGCCGCTGGCTCGTGACCTGGCCGGCTTGGGGATACGGGTGATGACGATCGCGCCCGGCATCATGGACACGCCGATGCTGGCCGGGGCGCCCGACGAGCTGAAGGAGTCGCTGGCGAAGCTGCACGTGTTCCCGAAGCGTCTCGGAACCCCCGACGACTTCGCCCGTCTCGTCCTTCACATCGTGGACAACCCTCTCCTCAACGGCGAAGTCGTGCGCCTGGACGCCGCCGCCCGCATGCCTCCTCGATAGCCGGGCCAGCTCCGCTCGCCCGGCTTCGTCCTGGACGTGCGTCCCTTCGGTCCGCGCTGTTCTTTGCCGATCCTCACGGCTTCGCCGATCGGATCGGGCAGAGGCTCCCCCGAATCCACGCGTTTGGTGCGCCTTCAGGCGCAGGCCTCGGCTGCCGATACGTGACCTCGGCGCGCGTAGCGAAGGAGGTCGGCCATCTATCGCCATGCTTCCAGGCTTGCCGAGCATCGGCTCGCGAGGTTGGAGCTGTTGCTGGTGGCGGCGACGGCGGTGTTCGTCTCGTCCCGCGCGGTCTCGCAGCCTGCGCCGTGGCTGTGGGGGGTGGCTGCGGCTGCCTGCGCCCTGGGGGCGACGCACTGGCTGAGCCACCACCGGCTGCGCATCGTGCGGGGCGTCGGGATGGTGGTGGCAGTGGCCGTCGCCTCGCTGGGCACGCTGCCGGCCGGGGCCACGGTCATCCTGATCGCCGTCGTCCTCGCCTATCCGACCCTCGTCGGCGGCTGGGCCGGCGGGGCTTACGCGGTGGGCACCACCACCGCCTACGTGGCGCTGGCCCTCGGCGGCGGCATCAACCCCTGGATCATCGCGCCGAACGCGTTGCTGATGCTCGGCGGCGGCAGCCTGGCGTGGATGCTCGGCTCGGTGTCGGAGCGGCTGATGCACGAGCGGGAGGAAGCCCAGACCGAGGCGCGCCGTGCCCAGGGGCGGTTCCGTGTGGCGTTCGCCAACGCCTCCAGTGGCATGGCGATGGTCGCGCTGGACGGCAAGATCCTGCAGGCCAACCAGGCGCTGTCCGATTTCGTCGGCGTGCCCGTGGCCGAGCTACCCGGGGGGGACTGGCTGTCGCTCCTGCATTCCGATTACCGGGACGAGGTGTCCGACAAGGTGCGCCAGCTCACCGCCGCCGAGATCTGGAGCTTCCAGCAGGAGGCTCGCTACCTGGTCGGCGGCCGCCGCGCCGCCTGGGCACTGCTGGGAGTGTCGCTCGTCACCGACGACGAGGGGGCGCCGCTGTACTTGTTCGCGCACACCCAGGACATCACAGAACGCGTGCGCACGGAGCAGCAGCTGCGCCTCAGCGAGGAGCACTACCGGAACCTGTTCGGGCGCTCTCCGGTGGCGACGTGGGAGCTGGACTTCACCGCCGTCGGTGAGTGGCTGGAGGGCCTCCGGCGACAAGGGGTCGGCGACCTCGCCACCCACCTCCGCACCCGCCCCGACCTCGTACGGGATGGTGTGGACCTCATCCGGGTGGTTGACGTCAACGACGCAGCGGTGGCGCTGGTCGAGGCGGCCGGCCGCGAGGAGATGCTGCGGGGCATGCCCGCCGAGATGCTCACCAGGGAGACGCTCGACGGCGTGGCCGAGCAGTTCGTCGCAGTGTGGGAGGGGCGCGACCGGGCCGAGTCCGGGATCAGCAGCCGCACCCTGCGAGGCAGGCCCATCGACCTGATCATGCATTGGGTGGTACCGCTGGTGGGCGGCCGTCCCGACCTGTCGAAGGTCGTCGTCGCGTTCGCCGACATCACCGAGTACCGCCGGACCCAGGAGGCGCTGCGCCGGATCGAGGAACGGTTGCGCACGGTGGTGAGCGCCGCCCCCATCGTGTTGTTCGCGCTAGACCGCCACGGGGTCCTCACCCTCACCGAGGGCGAGGGCCTGGCGACCCTCGGGCTCAGCGCCGGCGAGGCAGTGGGCCGGTCGATCTTCGAGCTGTTCCGGGACGCGCCGCAGCTCATCGCTGCGGTTCGGCGGGCGCTCGCGGGCGAGGCCTTCACGACGTCGGTGGAGGTGCGCGGGCTCGACTTCGACACGCGGTTCACGCCGATTTGGGAGGACGGCAAGGTGGCCGGCGTGGTCGGGGTCGGCAATGACGTCACCGAGCGGAAGCGGGCCTCGCAGCGGCTGGAGCAGCTCGTGCGGTCGAAGGACGAGTTCGTCGCCGCGGTCAGCCACGAGCTGCGCACGCCGTTGACGGCGGTGGTGGGCTTCGCCCAGGAGCTCAAGCAGAAGCTCGACGACTTCGGCCCACTCGAGATGGAGACGGTCGTCAGCCTCATCGCCGAGCAGTCGATGGAGGTGGCCGACCTGGTCGAGGATCTCCTGGTCGCGGCCCGTGTCGACATCGACAATGTGGCCGTCGCCCCGGAGCCGGTGGTGGTCCGCGAGCAGATCGACGCGGTGCTGAGCGCCTGGCCCGCCGACGCTTCGGCCCGGGTACGGGTGACGGGCGAGCACGAGAAGGCCTTCGCCGACCCGGTGCGCCTCCGCCAGATTCTCCGCAACCTCCTGACCAATGCTCAGCGGTACGGCGGGTCGCAGATCGACGTGTCGGTGGAGGTCCGGGGCGAGCTGATAGCCGTCAGCGTCATCGACGACGGACCGGGCATCCCGCAGCGGGATCGCGAGAAGATCTTCGAGCCCTACCACCGGGCGCACCGCTTCGAGGGCCAGCCCGCCTCCGTTGGCCTGGGGCTCACCGTCTCCCGCCAGCTCGCCCGCCTGATGGGCGGCGACCTGACCTATCGGTACGAGGATCAGCGCAGCGTCTTCGACCTGTCCCTGCCGTCCCTCGGCTGAGCTCGGCCAGCCCGGCGCCCGCCCGCTTCCGGCTGCACCACCTCACGCTTCAGCACTCGCACCGGCCCCCACGACCATGCCTCGCTCACCTCTAGTGGGGCGCCTGCCTGCCAGTCGGGCATGCTGGCGATCCAGCCGGACGCGGCGAGGCCCGCGTACATGACCACCGCGGTGAGCGCCACCACGCCGATCGCGGCGAACACGAACACCGCCGGTGGCAGGTCGAGTTCGAAGAACTGGCGTAGTCCCGGCGTGGCGAACACGACGAAGAAGGTGAAGGCCATGGCCGCGATCAGCGCTTTGTGCCACGCCTGGAGCGGCCTGATCGCCACCGCCAACACGAGCAGCCCGATCGCACCCAGCACGAGGGTCGCGGTCGTGCGGGCCTCGACCACCTCCAGGTCCTCGGCGATGGCGAGCCCGTAGGCGAGCAGGGTGGCGCAGCCCGCCAGCACCCCGGTGGGGGCGGCGAAGCGCAGCACCCGCTTGATGAACCCGGTGCGAGCCCGCTTCTTCGAAGGCGCCAACGCGAGGAAGAACGCGGGGAGGCCGATGGTGAGGGTGCCCACGAGCGTCAAGTGGCGGGGCACGAACGGGAACGGCAGCGACGCGACGCCGACCGCCAGGGCGAGCAGCAGCGCGTAGACGGTCTTGGTGACGAACAAGTTGGCGACCCGTTCGATGTTGGCGATCACCCGCCGGCCCTCGCCGACCACCTCGGGAAGGGTGTCGAACTGGCCCTCCAGCAGCACGAGCTGCGCCACCGCCCGCGACGCCGAGCTGCCGGACCCCATGGCGATGCCGATGTCGGCGTCCTTCAGTGCCAGCACGTCGTTGACGCCGTCGCCGGTCATGGCCACCACGTGACCCGCTCCTTGCAGCGCCTTGACCATCGCCCGCTTCTGGTGGGGCGTTACCCGCCCGAAGACCGTGGCGCCCTCGATGGACGCCGCCAATGCACCGGCGTCCTCGGGCAGCTCTCGGGCGTCGACGACGCTCTCGGCGCCAGGGATCCCGGCGAGCCGGGCGATGGCGCCGACGGTGCGCGGGTGGTCCCCGGAGATCACCTTGGCCGCCACCCCCTGTTCGGCGAAGTAGCGGAGCGTGTCCGCGGCGTCGGGCCGCAGGTCGTCGCCCAGCACCACGAGCGCCACCGGTGCGAGCCGGGCAGGCAGCGAGTCGCTCGTGGGAGGCGTGTCGCTGCGCGCCAGCAGCAGCACCCGCTTGCCCTCGTTGGCGTGACCCTCCACCCGCGCCGCGACCTTCCGGTCGCCGGGGAGGACGACCTCGGGGGCGCCGAGCACCCAGCTGCCCGTCTCGGCGAACGACGCCGCGCTCCACTTGCGGGCCGAGGAGAACGGCACCGACCCCGTGAGCTGCCACCCGGGCGGTGCGCCATCGAGGGCGGCGATCGCCTGCAGCGTGGCATTGGGCGTGGGATCGGCGGCGGTGAGCGCCGCGAGCGCCGCCGGCGCCTCGGCCGCGCCATCGAGGATCTCGATCTCCTGCACCGACAGCGACCCGCGTGTGAGCGTCCCGGTCTTGTCGAAGCAGACGACGTCGACCCGGGCCAGGCCTTCCACCGACGGCAGCTCCTGCACCAGCACCTGGCGACGGCCGAGCCTCACCACCGCCACCGCGAACGCTACGGACGTCAGCAGCACCAGCCCCTGCGGGATCATGCCGACGATCCCCGCCGCCGACACCCGCAACGCTTCCCGCAGCGACGCGACCGACTGGAGCTGGCTCCATGCCAGCACCGCCACCGTCGGCACCAGCAGCCAGCTGATCCCGGCCAGCACCAAGTCGACGCCGGAGCGCAGCTCGGAGTGGACCAGCGTGAACCGGCGAGCCTCCTCGGCCAGGCGGGCGGCATACGCGTGGCGGCCCACCCGGGTGGCCCGGTACCGGCCCCGGCCGGCGGCGCAGAAGCTGCCGGACAGCACGTCGCTACCGGGCTCCTTCGCCACCGCGTCGGACTCCCCGGTGAGCAGCGACTCGTCGACCTCCAGGCCGTCCGCGTCTTCGACCACGCCGTCGACGACGACCTGGTCGCCCGGCTGCAGCTCGAGCACGTCGTCGAGCACCACGCCGTCCACGGGGATCTCGGCGGCGGCGCCGTCGCGCACCACCCGGGCTTTGGGGGCGCTGAGCAGCGCCAGCCGGTCGAGGGTCTGCTTGGCCCGTAGCTCCTGGATGATCCCGATCGCGGCGTTCACCACCAGCACGATCCCGAACAGGGCGTCCTGGACCGGGGCGACGACGAGCACCACCACCAGCAGCGCGCCAAGCAGGATGTTGAACCGGGTGACGACGTTGGATTTCACGATGTCGGCGGTGCTGCGGGTGGGCGCCTGCGGCACGTCGTTCACCTGGCCGCGCGCGACCCGCTCCGCCACGTCCGCCGCTGTAAGACCTGTCGCCGTCACCGGACCAGCGTATCCGTAGACTGCCGCCAATGAGCATCGACAGGATCGGCGTCGTCGGCGGCGGGCAGATGGGCGGCGGCATCGCAGAGGTCGCGGCCCGCACCGGCGTCGACGTCGTGGTGCGGGAGGCCGACGCCGCGTTGGCCTCGGCGGCCCGGAGCCGGGTGGAGAAGTCGCTCGCCCGCGCCGTGGAGCGGGGCAAGCTCGCCGAGGACGAGCGGGACGCGGCGCTCTCGCGCCTGTCCTACACCACGTCCGTGGGCGACTTCGATGGATGCGGCCTGATAGTCGAGGCGATCCCCGAGGACTTGGCCGCTAAGGAGGAGGTCTTCCGGGCTCTCGACGGCGTGGCCGGGCCCGACGCCGTGCTCGCCACCAACACCTCGTCGATCCCGATCATGCGCATCGCGCTGGCCCCCGGCCGGCCCGAGTCGGTCGTCGGCCTGCACTTCTTCAACCCGGGGCCGGTGATGGAGCTGGTGGAGGTGATCCCCTCGCTCGCGACGTCCGAGGAGACGGTGGCGAGGGCGGTGGGGTTCGCCGAGGCGCTCGGCAAGCGGGTGGTGCGGGCCCCCGACCGGGCCGGGTTCATCGTCAACGCGTTGTTGGTGCCCTTCCTGCTCGACGCGGTGCGGATGTACGAGGAGGGCCATGCCACGGCCGAGGACATCGACACCGGCCTCCGGTACGGCGCCAACCACCCGATGGGCCCATTGGCGCTGTGCGACCTCATCGGCAACGACACGATGCTCGGCGTGGCCGACGCCATGCACGCCGAAACCCACCTGCCGCACCATGCCGCGCCCCAGCTGCTGCGGCGGATGGTGGAGGCGGGGAGGCTGGGCAGGAAGGCCGGCCGCGGCTTCTACGACTACTGAGCGGCCCGGGCCGCGCCGTTGCTCTCGAGCTGGCGCATCAGGAAGTCCTTCTTCACCAGCCCCGAGCCGCGCCAGCGAGTAGTCACGCGGCCCTGGCGCTCCGGTGCCGGGCTGGCCTTCTTGGAACGCTTGGCCGGCAGGGCCCCGAGCAGCACGAACGTCGGCGTGGAGCGGATCTTGAACTCCTGGATCGCGGCGGGCACCTGCTGCACGTTGACCTTGACGACGTGCGCCGACCCGGCGTACTCGTCGGCCAGCTCGTTCACGATGCCGTCCATCACCTTGCAGGGCGCGCAGTTGAACTGAAAGAAGTCGAGCAGCACCGGCTGGCCGGACGCGACCAGCGGCTCCAGCTCGTCGAGGGAACGGAGCTGCACCGGCTTCGTGCGCTTGCGGAATATGGCCATCGCCGGTCAACAACCAGCGGCGGCCTGCGCTTGTTCCGTCACCATGCCCGCAGCCGTTCCGGCCGGATGCGGATCGCCACCGGGTACGTGGCCGCAAACCACTCCGGCGTCCAGTCGTACCGCTCGAATCGCTCCCGATACTTCTCGAGGTAGGCCGGGTTTTCGGCAGCGGTGGGGGCCTCCGGGTCGAACCGCGCCAGACCCTCCACCACCACGATCTCGCCGCCGACGCCGTCGCCGTCGAGTGAGCGACACCCGCGGGTTGACCTCGATGTTCCGCACCCGCGCCGTGTCCGCCAGGCTGTAGACGAGGACGTCGCCGCCCTCCCACAGGAACCACACCGGCGACGGCTGCGGCTGGCCGGTGGTGGTCACGGTGGTGAGCCAGCCGATGAGGTCGGAGCGGAGCCGGGCGGCGGCCTTGCCGTCGATCGGGACCGGGGCGCCGTCGTTCATGGGCGCATCATAAGAACAGCACCGAGGCCGCCCCGACCGCCCAGCAGTACCAGGCGAACGGCGCCAGTCCCACCCGCTCCAGCAGCTTCAGCAGCAGCCCGATGGCGGCGTAGCCCGTGACGGCGGCCACCGCCGCCCCGACGAAGACCTCGGCCCGCAGCCCGCCCTGCTCGGCGAGGTCGAGGAGTTGCAGGAACCCGCCGCCGGCGATCGCGGGAATCGCCAGCAGGAACGAGTAGCGGGCCGCCTCGGCGCGGGTCAGCCGCCGCCCGAGCCCGGCCGTTATCGTGACGCCCGAGCGGGAGATGCCGGGCACCAGCGCCGCCGCCTGCGCCAGCCCCACGATCGCGGCGTCGGCGCCCTTGCCGTCGCCGAGCACCCGCTTGCCGGCAGCCAGCCGCCCCGACGCCCACAGCACGACGCCCGTCGCAACGAGCGCCCAGCCGACGAGCCTAGGGTCGTCGAAGGCGTCGTCGATCTGGCTCTCGAATGCCAGCCCGATAGCGGCGGCGGGGATCGTCCCGGCGAGCACCAGCGCCACGATGCGGCGCCCCTCTCCTCGCAGCCGCACCATTTTCACGACGTCGGTGCGGTAGTACGCCAGCACGGCGGCCAGCGTGCCCAGGTGCAGCACGGCGGTGACCGCCAGGTCGGGCGCTTCCATGTCGAGGGCGGCCGGCACGATGACCAGGTGGCCGCTCGACGAGATCGGCAGGAATTCTGAGAGGCCCTGAACCAGGCCCCAGAATGCGGCTTCGAGCACGAGGCCGCAGCTTAGGAGCCCGCCCGGTGCACTTCGGGTCACGGCGCGACCAGCACCATCACCTGGTCGTTGGCGGCGGCGCGTGCCACGTCCACCGCTCCGGCGCCCGGCACCGCCACCAGCCCTGGCAGCCGGGTGCCGAGGCCGTCCTCGCCGCCGGGTGCCACCACCACCCCGGGCACGTCGCCCGCCGGGTCCAGCAGCACCACCCGCACTTCCCGGCCTGCGCCGACGCTCTCGGGCAGCCGCACGGGCACCAGCCACCAGCCGGCCGGGGCCGCCGGCGCGCCGGTGAGGTCGGAGGGCAGCAACGGTTCGCCAGGCGCCAGCGGGCGGGCCGCCCGGGCCCCCTCCGTGTCGACGGCCGGCAGCAGGCCGGCCGGGACGGTGCGCAGCTCGAGCGCCTCGGCGTCGATCTCGGCACCGGCCGGCACCGCGGCGGCCAGGAACGGGTGCTCGGCGGTGGGGGACCCGCGTAGCTCGCCGGCCCCGGCGAGGGCCACGATCAGCGCCGCCAGCGCCCAGCGCAGGTAGGGGGGCCGGCGGAACCAGTACACACCAGGGCACGGTAAGCGGCCAGAGACGCCATGTGAAGGGGGTTGCCAGTGGAAGCACCCCCAGGCGGAGGCTGCGGGAGAAACCCGCCTATGCGTCCCGTTGCCCGCGCGTACGCGCTACAAAGAGGGAGTCCCCTCCCCGCAGCCTCATCTGGTGGGGATGAGGTTACCCGCGCGCAAGCAGGGGGAATGGTGGGGGACTTGCGCCGGTGCGGGGAGGGGAACACAGGCGGCGGCGCCCGAGGCGCCCCCGCCGAAATCGCTGCTTGGCTGGACCACGGCCTCCCCCTGCCCTTGAGTTGCCCATTCTGGCCGAACGATACGCCCAGCGCTAGGGGGTATTTTGCCGCTCTTGAATTGACTACCGAGAGTATTCGTCCAGGTAATGGGGGAGCGAGACGCCCCGTCTCAGGCGGGGATCGGGCAGCGGATCGCCGAAGTGGGCGTAGACGGGGAGCACGCCCGCCCAGACGTCGAGGTCGTAGTCGTCCTCGTCGTCGCCCGGGGGGCCGCTGCGAGTCTTGATCGACGCTTCGGCGAGCGGCACCTCCACCAGCAGCGTCGCACGGGTCTCCTTGTCGTCCGGTCGGCGGGCGTCGTCCCACCGCCCCGGCACCACGTGCTCCGTGACCGACCGCATCGCTGCCAGCTTCTGCTCGCGATCGGTGATCGGCCGGGCTGTGCCGAACACCATGACCGAGCGGTAGTTCATCGAATGGTGGAACACCGAGCGGGCGAGCACCAGCCCGTCGAGCAGCGTCACCGTGACACACACGTCGGCGCCGCCGGCCAACGTGCGGAGCATCCTGCTGGCGGGCGACCCGTGCAACACCAGCCGGTCGCCCATGCGGGCATGGATGGTGGGGATCACGACCGGGCCGTCGCCGGCGACGAACCCGACGTGACAGATCAGGGCCTCGTCGAGGATGCGGTACGCGAGCACCCGGTCGTGGCTGGCGCGTTCCGGCAGCCGGCGCAGCCGGGTGCGCTCCGTCTCGGGCAGCCGGTCAGCCATCTGCCCCGCTCCGGGCCGTGGCGCACTCGCACGCTCGCGCTGTCGACGCCGCCTGCGGGATCAGCCGCCGTAAAGCCTGCTTCAGCTCGCCGATGGTCTCGGCGAACCGGGCGAGCACCTCGGCGTGCGTGACCGGAGCGATCTCGCCCTCGACCCCCACGTCGTAGTCGGTCACGACGCAGATCGTGGCGTAGCACATCTCCAATTCCCGGGCGAGGTACGCCTCCGGGAACTGCGTCATGTTCACGAGGTGCCAACCCTGCGCCGCGAAGAACCGGCTCTCGGCCCGGGTCGAGAACCGCGGCCCGGGCACGACCACCACCGTCCCTCCGTCATGCGTCTCCACGCCGGCCTCCCGGCCGGCAGCCACCGCCAGCGGCCGCAGCTCGGCGCAGTACGGGTCTGCGAAGGACATATGCACGACCTCGGGGCCCTCGAAGAACGTGGCAGCCCGGCCCGACGTCCGGTCGACGACTTGGTCGCACACGACGAAGTCACCCGGCGCAATGTCCGTCCGGAGGCTGCCCACCGCCGACGGGCCGACGATCCGCTGGACCCCTAGCTCGCGCATCGCCCACGAGTTGGCCCGGTAGGGAACCCGATGCGGGGGGAACTCGTGGCGGCGGCCGTGGCGGGGGATGAACGCCACCTCCACGCCCTCCACCGTCCCCACCGCCGGCGGCGCCGACGGCGCCCCATACGGGGTGGCGACCTCCCGCTGCTGCGCGTCTTCGAGGAAGTCGTAGAAGCCCGACCCACCGAAGATGCCGATCATGGGCGTGCACACTAGGAGCCCCGGCCGCGGGAGGGTACGTAGACTCCGGCCGCGTGGAGGCCGCTCCTGCGTTCGTTCTCGCCTATCTGCTCGGATCGGTGGACTTCGGCGTCATCCTCCCGCGCCTCGTCGGCGTCGACATCTACGCCGCCGGCAGCGGCAACCCGGGCACGTCGAACGTGCTCCGCACGATGGGGAAGAAGTGGGCGGCGGCGGTCCTGCTCGGCGACGTCGCCAAGGGCTTCGCCGCTGCGCTGATCGGCGACCTCTGGGCCGGCGAGGCGGCGAGCTTCGCCTGCATGTTCGCAGTGGTCCTCGGCCACTGCTACCCGCTCTGGCACCGGTTCCGGGGCGGCAAGGGCGTCGCCGCGGCCGGCGGCGCTCTGCTGTGGCTCGAGCCGCTGCTGGGCCTGGCCGCCATCGCCGTGTGGGGTGGTGTGCTGGCACTCACCAAGGTGGCGTCGCTCGCCTCCCTGGCGGCCATCGGGCTCTCCCCGCTAGGGCTGGCCGTCCTCGGGCTGCGCGGCTGGGCGCTGGCGTGGGCGGCGGCCGCTGCGGCGCTGATCCTCTTCCGCCACCGAGGCAACCTCGCTCGGCTCGTGCGCGGCGAGGAGCGGACGGTGCGAACGGCATGAGGCCTCTCGCCGATGCACAGCGGGACGTGCTCGCCGCCCTGCCGGCGCTGCCGGAGGCCGACGTCCCGCTCTCCGATGCGGCGGGGCTGGTGACCGCGGTCCCGGTGCGCGCCCTGCACGATGTCCCGCCGTTCACCAACTCGGCGATGGACGGATACGCGCTGCGGGCGGCCGACGTGGCCGCAGTTCCGGCAGACCTCGAGGTCGTGGAGGACGTCCCCGCCGGCAGCGTGGCCACGCGCGAGGTCGAGCCGGGCACGGCGATCAAGATCATGACCGGCGCGCCGCTGCCGGCCGGCGCCGACGCGGTGGTGAAGGTCGAGGACACGGAACCGGGTGACGGTCGGGTACGGATCCTCGCCGGGGCCCCGCCGGGCACCGCAGTGCGGCGCGCCGGCGGTGACGTCGCCGCCGGCGACCGGGTGCTCGAAGCCGGGGTGCGGCTCGGGCCGGCCCACCTCGGGATGCTCGCCTCTCTGGGTGTCCACCGGCCGCGGGTGCGCCGCCGCCCCGTGGCCGCGGTCATGTCCACCGGCGACGAGGTGCTGCCGGCCGACGCCGAGCTGCGGCCCGGCGCCATCCACGACTCCAACCGGCCGATGCTGGTGGCGCTGCTGGAGGAGCTGGGGGCGGTCGTGGTGGACATGGGCATCGTCCCGGACGATCCGGGCGTGCTACGGGCCGCACTGGAAGACGCCGCCGGCAAGGCCGACGTGGTGCTGTCGAGCGGCGGCGTGTCGATGGGCGAGTACGACCTCGTGAAGGCGGTGCTGCGCGACCTGGGACACGTGGAGTTCTGGAAAGTGGCTATGCAGCCGGCCAAGCCGTTCGCCTTCGGTAGGGTGGCCGGAAAGCCGCTGTTCGGGCTGCCCGGCAACCCGGTGTCGTCGATGGTGGCGTTCGAGCAGTTCGTGCGGCCCGGCTTGCTGTCGATGATGGGGGCGAGGCACGTGTTCCGGCCGCGGATGCCTGGGATCATGGACGAGCCGGTGGCGACCGCCGCCGAGAAGGCGGTCTTCGTGCGAGTCGAGGTCGTGTGGCGCGACGGCGCCTGGCACGCGCGCCCGAGCGGCGGCCAGTCGTCGAACGTGCTGTCGGCGCTGGCGGCAGCCGACGCGTTCGCGGTCGTGCCCGTAGGCACGGGTGATGTGTCGGCCGGCGGCGCCGTGGACCTCGAGATGTTCCGCTGGCCGGAGAGCCGCACTGCCGCAGAGGCGCTCGATGGCTGAGCTGTCGCACCTCGACGACGCAGGGCGGGCGCGGATGGTCGACGTCGGGGCCAAGCCGGCCACCGAGCGGCGGGCGGTCGCCGAGGCGCTGGTGGCCATGAAGGCTGCGACACGCGACGCGCTGTTCGGCGGGGAGCTGCCCAAGGGCGACGCGGTGGCGGTGGCGCGGGTAGCCGCGATCATGGCCGCCAAGCGCACCCCCGACCTGGTGCCGCTGTGCCACCCACTGCCGCTGGCGTCCGTCGCGGTCGACATCGAGCGAGTCGATGCCGGCGCCCGGGTCGAGGCCACCGTCACCACCACCGCGCCCACCGGCGTCGAGATGGAGGCCCTCACCGCCGCGGCGGTGGGGGCGCTGACCCTGTACGACATGGTCAAGGGGATCGAGCGGGGGGTGGAGATCGGGCCGGTGCGCCTGGTCCACAAATCGGGCGGTAGGTCGGGGACGTGGGAGCGGTGAGGGCGCGGGTGCTCACGGTGTCCGACCGGGTGAGCCGCGGCGAGGCCGAGGATCGCTCCGGCCCGCGCGCCGCCCGCATGCTGGCCGGCATGGGGTTCGACGACGTCGAGGTGCGCGTGGTGCCCGACGGCGTGGAGCCGGTGGGCGACGCGCTGCGAGCGTGGGTCGCCGACGGCGTGGACCTGGTGCTCACCACCGGCGGGACGGGTTTCGGCCCTCGCGACCTGACGCCGGAGGCGACCTCCCCGCTGCTCGACCGCCCGGCGCCCGGCCTGGCCGAGGCGATGCGGGCGGCCACCTTCGGGCGCAACCCGCACGGCATGCTGTCGCGCGGCGTCGCCGGCATCGCCGGCAGCACGCTGGTGGTCAACCTGCCCGGGTCCGTGAGGGGAGTGGAGGAGTCGCTCGAGGTGATCGGACCTGCGCTGCGCCACGGCTTGGAGTTGCTCCGCTCGCAGCCCACCGACCACTGAACACCGAGGGTCGTTGGGACCCGCGCGCTTCGCGGCTAGCGTATTTGATGAGTTGGTTGGACCGTTCTAAAGTCGCGGCGACCCGGAAGCACATTCATGGAAATCGTCATCTTCATCCTGCTGGCGGGTGTCTGGGCGATGCTCTTGATCCCATCGTTCTTCGATTCCCGCAAGCAGGCGCCGATCAACACCACGCAGGACTTCGCCCGTAACACGGCTCGCCTGAACGCGGTGCGCGTGCTCGCCAACGAGCCCGCCGCCGTGCAGCGCCGCCGCGTGCTGGCCCGCCGCCGCCGGACGCTGATCGCGCTGGTCGCCGCGGCGATGGCGTCCCTCGGGCTCGCCATTGTCACCGGCAGCATCGTGTTCCTCGGCGTCAACCTGGTGGTCGACATGGCGCTGGCCTCCTACGTCGCCATGCTGCTCCAGATCAAGGAGCACGCCGGCGTCCGGCCGCCGGTGCCGCTACCGGTGGAGGCTTCGCCGGCCGCCGAGGACAGCCAGGCGAAGATCCGCATCCTGGCCGGCTGAGGTGCGCCAGCCCGACCTGGGGCCGCTGGACGACGCGGCCCGCTCCGAGCTGGACGACAAATTCGCCGCCCGCGAGGTGGGGGTCGTCAACTCCCGCAAGATCATCCGCTCGTCCGCCAACGCGATCCGGGCGCTGCACCGCGGCGAGCACGACAAGGCCGACGAGCTCATCGCCAGGGCGGGCGAGCTGCTGCGGGTGGCCAGCGAGGCGCTCGACGGCCACCGCGACATCTTCCACGCCGGGTTCGTGGCCGACGCCGCCAAGGAGTATGCCGAGGCAGCGACCACCGCGGCGCTGATCCGCGACCAGCCGCTGCCGCTGCCCGCCGACCTCGGCGTCCCGGTGGCGGCGTACCTCAAGGGCCTCGGCGAGGCGGTCGGCGAACTGCGGCGGCGGCTCCTCGACAAGCTCCGGCTGGCAGAGCTCGACGAGGCCGAGTCGGTGTTCGCGGCCATGGAGGAGATCCACGACCTCCTCGCCAGTCTCGACTACCCGGACGGCATGACGGGCGGCCTGCGCCGCACGACCGACGTGGCGCGCTCGCTGATCGAGCGCAGCCGCGCCGACCTCACCGCCACCCTCGTACAGGAGCGCCTCCGCAAGGAACTGGCCGACCGGGAGTGAGCCGTCTCCTGGCCGCTTTGGCCGGGCTCTGCTTGGTGCTGGCCGGCTCCGCGCCGGCCGCCGCCCACGACCCGATCTTCTTCACACCGGACCAGACCACACCGGGCAGTGGCCCGCTGCTGCCCGACGGCACCGTGTCCTTCGCGCTGTACGGGACGCTGTCCGGTCCCGGCGACACCCGCGGCTTCCAGGTGCGATTCGCCGAGGGCGACCGGCTGCTGCTGGAGCTGCTGATCCCCGACCAGCCGCCCGAGGTCGACCTGGCGACGGTCGACCTCCCGTTCGCCGTCGTCACGGCGCCCGACGGCACTTCGGTCGAGCTGGCGCCCGACCTGCGGGAGCCGTTCTCCGAGGTCTTCACCGCCACCCGCTACGTCCGGATCGCCCGGCTCGAGACGCGGGCCCTCGCCGGCGTCTACGACGTCGCGGTCCGCGCCGCGGCGCCCGCCCGCTTCACGGTGGCGGTCGGGACCCGGGAGGAGTTCGGCACGACCGTTGAGCGGGCGCCCAACCGCCAGGGCGCGATCGCCTCCGTCGCCGGGCCGCTCCGCGAGTGGTACGGCGCCGCGCCGCTGGCGACACCCGAGGACGACGGCGGCCGGCTCCCGGCCGTCCCGGTCGCGGCCGGTGGCCTGGCCGCACTGCTGGCCGTGCTCGCTGCCCTGCGGTGGAGACGGGCTCGGCGCCGCTAAGGCGTCGTTCCCCAGACGGCCACGTCGCCCGACTCGAATCCGTCGGCGAAGATCAGGGAGTCGGCGGCGCCGGCGTGCCGATCGTTGCGGAGGAAGATCGGCCCGCCAGGCCGGTAGGCCCCCGGGGTGGCGGTGCCGTCGCCGTCCCAGTCCCCGAACAGCGGCTGGTCGCCCGGGTCGCCGAAGCGGAGGCCGCGGGGGTTGTCGACCGGGCCGAACCGCAGCGCGTTTCGCCAGTGGAACGCGTTGCCCCGCCTGACGCCCACCGAGTCGGCGCCGTCGCCATCGAAATCGGCGGAGAACGGCACGTCGAAGGGGTCGCCGAGGGTGTAGGAGGCCTGCGCGGCGCCGAGGCCGCGGTTGCCTGCGCCGAGCTCGTTCTGGATGAACACCCGGGCGATCGGGGGTCGGTGCAGCGAGAGGGTGTCGTCGCCGTCGCCGTCCCAGTCGCCGACGAGCGGCACGTCGCCGGGATCGCCGAAGAAGAACTCGACGTCGGCCACGCCGGGGGTGTTGGAGTTGCGCAGGTACACCTTCCCGTCGGAGGGCCGGTAGAGCCCGGGGGTGGGCGTCCCGTCGCCGTCCCAGTCGCCGAGGAACGGCACGTCGCCGGGGTTGCCGAAGAAGAAGGGCGGCAGAGGGGTTCCCGGCGCCATGAGGCTCGTGAGGAGCCAGACGCCGGCGTCCTGGTCGACGACGCCGGCGAAGCCCGCTCCGGCGGGCGGCCAGATGTCGAGCGTCACGGTGGCCACGTTGGACGTGGCGAGGCCGTCGCTGGCCCGGTACGTGAACGAGTCGGTGGTCGCCGCCGACCCGTCGTGCCGGTAGGTGAACGTCCCGTCGCCGTCGAGCGTGACCGTGCCGTGGGCCGGGTCGCTCACCTTCACGGCCGTGAGGGCGTCGCCCTCGCCGTCGGTGTCGTTCTCGAGGACGCCGTCGATGGTCACGGTGCCGCGGCGGTCGACCGGGAACGGACCGTCGTCGGCGGCTACCGGGGCGTCGTTGACCGGCTTCACCGCGATGGTGACGGTGGCGACGTTGGACTGCGCGCCCCCGTCGTTGGCGACGTAGGTGAACGAGTCGGTGGTGGTTTCTGAACCGTCGTGCTCGTAGATGAAGGAGCCATCGCCGCGGAAGTCCAGCGCGCCGTGCGCCGGCGTGGTGAGCGCTTCGGCGAGCAGGAGCTCGTTGTCCGGGTCGAGGTCGTTGGCGACGACGGTCTCGTCGAAGACCAGGATGCCGCCCTCATCGACGGTGACCGCGTCGTCGACCGCGATGGGTGGGACGTTGAAGCCGGGGATGACCGAAGCGATCCACTCCCGGAAGCTGGCCACCTCCGTGTACACGCCGGGTGAGTTCGGCTGGGCGCACCCGATGCCGAAGCTCACGATGCCCACCGTGATCCAGCCGCCAGCCGGGTCGGGGACGGAGAGCGGGCCGCCGCTGTCACCCTGGCAGGAGTCCCTGCCGCCGCTGGCAAGGTCGCCGGCGCAGATCATGATGGGGTCGTTGATGGGCCCGCTGATCGAGGCGTCGCAAGCCGCGTCGGACACGATCGGCACGTCCACCCACAGGAGATCGTCGGAGCTGAACCCCGTCTCGGAGGTCGCGCCCCAGCCCGCCACCGTGGCGGCGTCTCCGGGCTCGAACAGCGAGGCCGTGAGGTGCGACGCCAGGCCCGTTGGGGTCTTGGCGCTGGGCGAGGTGAGCCGAAAGAGGGCGATGTCGTTCTCGGCGGTGAAGTCGTCGTAGTCCGGATGGGTCACGAGGAAGTCGGCGGTCCGAACCTCGGTGCCGGGCGGGATGCTGACGAACGGGTCCTTCAACGTGTTGAGGTACGCGGTGACGTCGCCGGCGAACACGATCTGCGAGCCGAACCCGTCGAAGAAGCAGTGGGCGGCGGACGCCATCCAGGCAGGCGTGATGAGGAACCCGCCGCAGCTGGCGAACCCCGCCTCCACGTACGCCACGTGCGGGAAGTCGTCGATGTCGGCCACCGGCGTGCCCCCCACGATGCGCGGCTGCGGCGCCTCCGCCGCAGCTGGGGTGGCGAGCACGACGGCTGTGAGGACCGCGATCGCCGCCAACAGCGTCCGATGCGTTCGGTGCCCCACCATGCCGATCCTCCCCGTACTGCGCGTGGCCCTGCCGACGCTACCAAGGTGGTGCGCCGCGTCGCGGCCGGTAGACTGCACGCCTCACCTGGGGGTGTAGCTCAGTCCGGCAGAGCGCTTCCCTCGCACGGAAGAGGCCAGGGGTTCAAATCCCCTCACCTCCACCCCAGGCCTACCGATTCGCCTCGAACTCCGCCGCCTTCCGGCGGCGGGCCTTGCGGCCGGAGGCCTCTTGTGCCCTGCGGCTCGTGCGGGGAGCACGGCTCGTCAGTCGTCGATCAGCTCGACCGGAACCGCCACTTCGCTCGGCACGGGCGGCTCGCCGCGGCGCAGGTCGTCGGCGATGTCGTCGATCAGCGCCTGGCAGTTGCGCCAACCCTTGATGCGGTATGCGTGGTCGGGCGCCTCGTAGCCGTCGCGGGTGGCCTTCACCACCCACGGCCGCCCGGTCAGCGTGTTGTACAGGAGCCACGCGCCCACCAGCAGCCAAAACAGCAGGTACCCGGCCAGGAAGAGCAGCGTCGGGATGACCACGAAGACGATCACGACCGCAGCCACGATCACCGCGATCGCAATCAGGATCCAGGCCAGCACGTCGTCGAGATCGCCATCGCCGCCGCCGTCGCCGCCGCGACTGCCGCCGCCGCTCGACAGGCCACGAGCGCCCCCGCCGCTGCTGCCTCGGGCCCCGCCCCCCGCCGACCGGCCGCCCCACGGGAGCCCGCCGCCCGTCCGTCCGCTCCCACCCGAGCCGCCGCCCCACGACCAGGGCCACCAATCGATCCAGCCGCCGCCGGAACGGGCGCGCTCCGCCCGGACGATGTCGCGACTGTCCCGGTACACCTTCGGCGTGGGTACCGGCCGGGGCTTCGCCCGGCGGATCTCCGGCAGCTTGCCGTCGGTGACGAGCGGCTCCTCCCAGCGCTGCTTCCGCTTCGCGACGCCGAAGCGGAACCCGACGTAGCGGGGACGGCGGGCCAGCCAGTGCCGCTCCACGACCCAGCGAGTGCCGTCGGGCGCCGTCACGTGACGCTTGCGAAATCCTCGGGCCACCTCCCGATATCCTACGCCGCCGCGTGCGACGCTTCCTGGCCACGGCCCTCCTGGTGACCGGCGCGGCTCTCCCGGCCGCAGCCACGGCGGTCGCACAACGCGCCGACGTCGCCGCCGGCCTGCGAGAGGATCCGTTGTACGTCGAGCGCGAGGCCGAGCAGGTTGATCGCGCGGCTGTCGAGGAGTCCGTCGCCGCGGCGGCCGGCCTTGACCTCGACCTGCGGGTGGCGGTGCTGGCGGATGGCGACGGCGAGGCGCTCGCCAACCGGCTGCTGGACGAGCTACCGGGGACCACGGTGGTGGTGTTCACGCCGTCGTCGTACGGGGTGGCGTCCGACGAGATCTCCCCGCGACGGCTATCCGCTGCCCTGGCCTCAGCCGAGGACGAGCTGAGCGGGCCGGACGCCGCCGCCGGGCTCGCCGCGCTCGTCGATGCGCTCAGGGGCGGCGGCGGGCCGTCGCCGGCGCTGGTGGTGCTCGGCGTGCTGGCCGTCCTGCTGGTGGTCGGCGTCGCCGGCCGGGTGTGGGAGACCCGTACCCGCGCCCGCCGCCAGGCGCGCCGCCGTGATCGGCGTCGCCACGAGCTCCTGGGCCGGGTGAGCGGCGTCGGGCAGCGGATCGTGGCGCTCACCGACCGGGTCGACCTGGCTGAATCGCCCGACGCGTCCGCGCCGTTCGCCACTGCGGTTGCGATCTTCGACGAGGCAGACCGCCACCTCGCCGCAGCCGCCACCATGCACGACCTCGACGCGATCGAAGCCGACCTCGAGCGGGCCGAGCGCCTACTGGACGAGGCGTCCGGGGCGGCGCAGGCCTGATGCGCCCGCAGCGTCGACCCGTCCGGCGCAGGGACGACCGGCCACAGATAGAGTGGCGAACCGCATGACTGTGACCCGCAACGTACTCGTCCCCCTCGACGGCTCCGAGCTCGCAGAGGGGGCGCTCGACGCAGTCCGCGACGTGGCCGACAAGCTCGCGCTGCTGGTGGTGACGTACGCCCCGGGCACCGAGTCGCTGCGCGAGTTCGCCATGTCCGAGGACGTATCGACCGCCGACGCCGCCGAGATCTACCTGGACCAGGTGGTCGGCCGGCTCGCCGGCCGTGAGGTGACCAAGGCCATCGTGGCCGGGCCCAACGCGGCCGAGGAGATCGTCGCCTACGCCGAGGCGAACGACGTGACGATGATCGCCATGAGCACGCACGGCCGGTCCGGTGTCGGGCGCTGGCTCATCGGCAGCATCACCGACAAGGTGGTCCGCTCGTCGCCGGTGCCCGTGCTGGTCGTGCCGACCCGGCAGTAGCGGCGGCTACTCGCCGGTGACGGCCTCGTAGAGGTACGGGAGGGACACGTCCATCCGGTAGTCGATGTTCGAGTGGTCGTCTTCGAACTCCTCGTACCGGTGGGGGATCCGGGCGGCCTCCAGGGCGTCGCGCAGCGCCCGGGCGCCGTACACCAGGTGGTACTGGTCCTTCGAACCGCAGTCGACGTACAGGCCCCGCAGGCTGCGCAGGTTGGCGTGGCTCACCGGCTTGCGTACCAGATGCAGCGGGTCGTGCCCGAGCCACCGTTCCCAGCGCTCCGGGTCCAGCTCGCAGGTGTCCAGGTCCACCGGCAGCCGGATGCCCTTGAACGCCGCCTTGTCGGGGTCGTAGGTTGCCGCCATCGCCAGGATCATCAAGGCGTGCATCTCCCCGTCCTTCAGCTTGGGCGCCTCCTCCACGTGGGTGAGGAAGCCCTCGATGCCGCCGTGGTCGGCCAGGGCGCCCAGGGTCCTCGGGAAGTCCGGTCGATAACAGAGGTCGAACGCCATGTCCCCCGAGTGGCAGGCCACCGCCCCCCAGGCGTCGGCCCGGCGCAGCCCGTGGACGATGGCGCCGTAGCCGCCGCTCGACTTGCCGAACACCGCACGGTGCTCCCGGCCGGGCCGCACCCGGAACTCGGCTTCGAGGCGGGGGATCATCTCGTCGATCAGGAACCCCTCCCAGTTGCCCATCGCCACCGAGTCGACGTACTGGTTGCCGCCGAGCGACGTGAAGCAGTCGGGGAACGCCGCCACCACGGGTCCCATCGCCCCGGACTCGACCAGCCGGTCGAGGCGTTGCGGCACCGACTCGCCGAACGCCTTCCAGTTGAGGTGGGCGAAGCCGCTGCCGGTGAACCCGACCAGGTCGACGAACAGCGGGTAGTCCTCGCCGCCGTCTTCGTAGCCCGGTGGCAGGTAGACCGCCACGACCCGGGTGGCGGGGTCGCCGAGGAGGTTCTTCGCGAGGGCCTTCGACTCGAGCTCCAGCTCCACGACCCGCCCCCGGGGCCGGGCGAAGTTGTGGGCCGGCATCAGCCGAAGAACACGCCGGCCACGGGCAGCCACGCGTGCTCGCCGAACGGGAACTGGGCGTCCGCGTTGCCCTGGGTGAGCGTGTGCCGGAAGAAGAACGTCGCCGCCGTCGGGCGGAA
>JBFJZV010000027.1:0-20587 GCA_041621915.1 Acidimicrobiia bacterium
GTACGCGAGTCCGAGGTGCCCGAGTTCCTCGCCGGCGAGGCGGAGGGCGAGCCTCCCTACGACTTCACGCCGCATGCCCTGCGGGTGGTCGACGCGCAGGGCATCGACGTGCTGATCCCGATCGGTGGCGACGACACGCTCTCGTACGCGCTGCGGATGCACGAGGAGGGGGTGCCGGTGATCGCCATCCCCAAGACGATGGACAACGACGTCCACGGCACCGACTACTGCATCGGCTTCTCGACCGCGGTGACCCGCGGCGTCGAGTTCATCCACAACCTGCGAACCAGCACGGGCTCTCACGAGCGCATCGCGGTCGTCGAGCTGTTCGGCCGCTACTCCGGCGAGACGTCGCTGATCACCGCGTACCTCGCCGGCGTGGACCGGGCCGTGATCTCCGAGGTGCCCGTCGACATCGACCGCCTCGCCAAGCTGCTGGTCGACGACAAGGCGCGCAACCCGTCGAACTACGCCATGCTGACGATCTCGGAGGGTGCGGTCATCGAAGGCGGCGAGATGGTCCTCACCGGCGAGGCGGATGCCTACGGGCACCGCAAGCTCGGCGGGGTGGGCATGCATGCCGGTGAGCTGCTCAAGGAGAAGACCGGCTCTGGCATTATCTTCCAGCAGGTGGCGTATCTCATGCGGTCGGGCCGGCCCGACTCGCTCGACCTGATGGTGGCCACCAACTACGCCGTGATGGCGGCCGACCTGGCGCTCGAAGGCTCGTCGGGGCGGATGGTGGCGTTGCGGGGCGGCACCTACACCAACGTCCCGATCTCGGTGACCCGGGAGGGCGTGAAGCGCGTCGACGTCGACGAGCTGTACGACGCCGAGCAGTACCGGCCCAAGGTGCGGCACGTCCTCGGCAAGCCCATGTTCCTCTACTGATGACCGATCGCGTCGTCGGCGTCCTGACCGCGGGTGGCGACTGCCCGGGGCTCAACGCCGTGATCCGGGGAGTCGTGGGCCGTGCCACCGACCGCGGGGCCGACGTCATCGGCATCCGCAACGGCTGGGAAGGCCTCATGGACGGCAAGGTCGAGCGGCTCGACCGCGATGACGTGCGGGGGATCCTGGCCCGCGGTGGCACCATCCTCGGCACGTCGCGGCGCGACCCCTACGTGCACGGCGACGGGTACGCCAGCATCTCCGCCACGGTCCGGCGAGCGGGCATCGACACCCTGGTGGTGGTCGGCGGCGACGGCACCCTCCGGACCGCGGTGCGGCTGGAGCAGGAGGGCCTTCCGGTGATCGGGGTGCCCAAGACCATCGACAACGACATCGCCCTCACCGACGTGACGTTCGGCTTCGACACCGCGGTGGCGATCGCGACGGAAGCGATCGACCGGGTCACCACAAGCGCCGAGTCGCACAACCGCATCATGCTCGTCGAGGTGATGGGCCGCACCCAGGGGTGGATCGCCGCCCATGCCGCCATCGCTGCCGGCGCCGACGGCCTGCTCATCCCCGAGGTGGAGTACGACCTGGAGGACCTGGCGGCCAGCCTCGGCCGCCGCCACCGCCGAGGCCGGCCCTACTCGGTGGTGGTGGTCGCCGAGGGCGTGGCGCCTCCCCCGGGCGCCGAGCGCGCCGTCGAGACCGACGCCTTCGGATTCGAGCGGCTCGGCGGCGTCGCCTACGAGATCGCCCCGAAGCTGGAGGAGCGGACCGGGTTCGAGACGCGGGTGACGGTGCTCGGCTACATCCAGCGGGGCGGGACACCGACGGCGCGCGACCGGGTGCTCGCCACCCGGTTCGGGGTCGCCGCCGTCGACCTGGCGCTGGCCGGGCGCTCCGGCGTCATGGCCGCGCTGCGGGGCACCGAGATCGTCCCCGTGCCACTGGCGGACGCCTGCGACACCCCGAAGCCGGTGCCACCCGAGATCTACGAAATCGCCGCCACCTTCTTCGAGTAGCGTCGCAACGGCAACGGGAGAGGGACGTTCGAGATGGCGTAACCCGTCCCGGAACCCGCCGCAACCGCCCGACTACGAGGTCACGCTCGCGCCCCTCAACGCCGACACGGTGTCCGGCCGCAACGACTACTTCCAGGTGTCGCTGCTCGGCTGAGCGGTGGGCAGCTCGCCTTCGTCAGGTCGACCGAGCGCAGCGAGCGACGCAGCGAGGTCGGCTGGCAGCGGCGCCGCGACGTCGATGTCGACGCCGGTGGCCGGGTGGACGAACACCAGGCGGGCGGCATGCAGCCACACCCGCCCAGGGTCGACCGGCGGCGCCAGCCGCGTGCCGTAGACGTCGTCACCGACGACCGGGTGGTCGATGGCGCGCATGTGGACGCGGATCTGGTGGGTGCGGCCGGTCTCCAGCTCCGCCGCCACCAGCGCTACCCTCGGCTCGGCCCACCCGGCCAGCCGCCGGTAGTGGGTGCGGGCGGGCCGGCCGCCCGCCTGGACCGCGATGCGGGTGGGGCGGCGCGGGTCGCGCCCGAGGGCGGCGTCGACGATGCCGGTGGCGATCTGGAACGCCCCGGCCACCAGCGTCAGGTAATGGCGGGAGATGGCCCGGTCTCGGAGCAGCCGCCGCAGGGCGGCGTGGGTGGCGGCGTCCTTGGCGACCACCAGCAGCCCCGAGGTCTCCCGGTCGAGGCGGTGGACGATGCCCCACCTGCCCTGGTCGCCGACGCCCTCCAGTTCGGGCCAGCGCTCCAGGAGACCGGCGGCCAGGGTGCCGGTGCGCTGCCCGGCCCCCGGGTGGACGACCACCCCCGCCGGCTTATCGACCACCGCGACGCGCTCGTCCTCGAACCGCACGGTGAACGGCACCGGCTCCGGCGCCAGCCCGGGCAGCGGTTCGGGCAGCTCGACCACCACTTCCGCCCCGGCCGGAACCCGGTCGCGGGGAGCCACGGTCGTCCCGTCGATCGTGGCCGTACCGGCCTCGACTGCCCGGCGGGCCTGGGCCCGGCTCAGCCCTGCGAGGACGGCGACGACGCGGTCGGCCCGCTCTCCGTCGAGGGCGTCGGGGACTGGGGCGCGGACCGTGCCGATAGTGCCTCCCACAGGGCGAGCATGGCGCCCAACGTTATCGCCGTGTCGGCGAGGTTGAAGGCCGGGAAGAACGAGAAGTCGAGGAAGTCGACGACGCGGCCGTCGAGGAACCCGTTGTCCCGCACGACCCGGTCGATGAGGTTGCCGACCGCCCCGCCCAGCACCAGCCCGAGCGCAACGGCGTCGACGGGCCGCTCGATGCGGCGGATCACCATGACGATCGCAGCCGCCGCCGCGATCGCAAGGAGCGCCAGGATCGAGCCGGCGCCGCGCAGCAGCCCGAAGGCGGCGCCGGGGTTGCGGATGAGCGCCAGCCGGAAGAACCCGTCCACGAGGTAGATCGGCTGGTCGGACAGCGCCGCTACCGCCCACACCTTGGTGAGCTGGTCGGCCACGACGACGATCCCCGCCGTGACGAGAGCGAGGCGGCGCGAGTTCAGCGCTTGGCGGCGCACGACACGCAGGTCGTGGCGTACGGGAGCGCCTCCAGCCGAGCGATGGGAATGGCCTTGCCGCAGTGCTCGCAGATCCCGTAGTGGCCGCTCTCGACCCGTTCGAGGGCGTGGTTCACCTTCGACAGCAGGTCGGCGGCGTTCTGGGCGACCGAGAACTCCTTCTCGAGTTCGAAGGCCATCGACCCGCCTTCCGCGGTGTTGGGGTCGGGGCTGCGTTCGGACGACGTCTCCGACAGGCGCACCTCGTCGCGCTCATGCTCGAGCTCCTTGATGAGCGCAGAGAGGCGTTCGCGCTCCTCCTCCAGCTTGCGCCGGAACCGCTCCACCGTCGACTTTGCGAGCTTGCGAGCCACCGAACCTCCCAAAAAGCGCCCGGACTGTACCAGCAGCCTCCCGCAACGCCCGGATCTTGCGTTGCCGGCCGGCTCAGTTGATGCGCCGTAGTGCCTCCCCCGCGTATGCGGGGGAGGTGGGCCGGCGCCGCAGGCGCCGGGTCGGAGGGGGCAATTGCGGGCGCGGAAGCGCCGGGTGCACGCCTCGGAACCTGCCCCCCTCCCCCGCGCACAGCGGAGGGAGCAACCGATCCGCTCCGCCGATCAGTCGTCGCTGGCCGACTCGATGCGGCGCCGCAGCCCGGCCAGCCGCCGCTCGTAGAAGCCGCTGTCCGGGTCATCGTCGTCGGGGCGCTCGACGCCCGGGTCCCCGCTCGGACGGACTGGGACCCCCACGGCCGGACCGGGCGGTCCCGACTCCACCGCAGCCGCAACGGCCGGAGCGCCGGCCGGCGCCCTCACCTCGGGCGCCGATACGTCGGGCTCGGTTTGCACCGCCTCGATTGCGACCTTGGTCACCTCGGTCTCGACCTCCACCACGGTGACTTCGGTCTCGACCTCGCTGGGTGCAGGCTCGTCGGGCTCGGGCTCCTGCCCGGCTTCCGCGTGCGCGGTCGCCGCAGCGTCCGTCGCCGGCTCCGCCGCCCGAGCCGCCGGTGCGGTCTCGGGGACGAGCGACTCGATGTCGCCGAGCTCGGCGGTCTCCAGGTCGATCATGCCGCCCGCCACGCTCAGCTCGTCGAGGGCCCTGCCGGCGAAGTCGCGCAGCCGCTCCTCGAGATCGGTGATCGACCCGCGGAGCTGGAGGAGGCGCCGCTCCAGCAGCCGGACCTCGGTTTCGGCCTTCGCCCGGGTCTCGTGAGCTTCGGTGCGGGCCTCCTGGACAAGGCGAGTGGCCTCCGCCTGCGCCGCCGCGCGCTGCTGGGAGGTGTGCTCCTCGGCGGCCGCCCGCAGCCGGGCCGCAGCTTCGTCGGCCTCGCGGCGCACCCGCGCGGCCTCGGATTCGGCCTCCGCCACCATCTCGCGCTTCGTCTGGGACGCAGCCACGAACGTGCGGCGCACTGCGTCCTCGGCGTCCTGGAGCTCCTTGATCCGCTCCTCGGAGTCCTCGAGCCGCGCCCGCAGGCGGCCGACCTCGGTCTCGTAGAGGCGAAGGGCCTCCGCCACCCGCTCCTGGTATTCGTGCACTTCGGTCGGGGCGTAACCGCGCCGGTCCTCCGTGAAGTTCACCGTGCGCGCCTCGCGCGGGGTCATCGCCATGCTCTCAGCTCCTCGTCGTCGTCACCCGTACGGCGGCTACGCCATGATACGTCTCGCTACCCTCAGTAGTCAACGGCAGAGTATCCCCAGTTCAGCAAAGTATCCGCTGTATCACGAGCAGGCCGATCAACAGCACCAGCGGCGAGAGGTCGAGGTTCATGCCTCCCATCCGCACCGGCGACAGCAGGCGGCGGATGGGCCGCAGCAGCGGGTCGACGACCTTGCCGAGCAGGTCGGTGATGCGCCGCACGGGGTGGCCCCACGGGATCCGGCCGAACTCGGTGACCATGCCGAGGATGATCCGAAGGATCACCACGAGGTAGTAGATCGTGAGCGCCAGGCAGATGACGGACATGCGGGTTGGGCCGTCTCAGTCGACGTCCGGGGCCTCGAACAGGCCCAGGTCGGACAACCGCCTCCGCTCGTCGGTGCTGAGGCTCACCCGCGGGGGCGACACCAGGATGACGCCCTGCGCCACCTTGCGCATGGAGCCGTCGAGCGCGTAGGTGAGGCCGCTGGCGAAGTCGACCAGGCGGCGCACCATCTCGGGCTCGGTGGTACGGAGGTCGAGCACCACCGGGGTGCGCGACCGGATGAAGTCGGCGAGGCGCTGCGCGTCGACGAACGCCTTCGCCACGATGACCTCGGACTCCGGGGCCGACGGCGTCGTGGGCCGCACGGTGGCGGTGTCGTGGCGCTCCTCGCGATCCGGCACGTATACGCCCGCCTCCGCGAGCGCCGGGTCGGCGGCGACGCGCCGCCGGGCCACTGCGGGGGGCTCGACCCTGCGGCCGCGCACCGGCGAGGCCCCGCCACCGGCGCGGGCCGGCTGCACCGTGCGCGTGTCGTTGGGCTGCATCGCCGGAGCCCCCCGATCCATCGGGATCGGGTCCTGGTGCTCCGCCTGGTTCTCGTCGACCAAGCCCAGGTAGAACAGGGTCTTCTGCCACAGAGATGCCATGTCGGCCCGCTTCGTCGTCGTCAGGTCGGACGCGGCCCAAAGATAGCCCGTCCGACGCGAACGATGGTGGCGCCCTCCTCGACGGCCACCTCGTAGTCGGCGGTCATGCCCATCGACAGCTCGACCAGCGCCGGGTGGTCGGCGCGCAGCCGGCCGGCGAGGGCTGCGAGGGCCCGGAAGTGGGGCCGGGACTCCTCGGGATCGGGGGCCGCCGGCGGGATCGCCATGAGCCCGCGCACCTCCACCCCCAGCTCGGACAGGCGGTCGACGAGCTCGCCGGCCCGGGCGGGGTCGACGCCCGCCTTCTGCGACTCGGCCGCGATGTTGACCTCCACCAGCACCGGCGGCGCGTCCCCGCCGCGGGCCCACGCCGCGGCTAGTGCCGGGCGGTCCATCGACTCGAGGAGCGCAACCACCGGGCGCACCAGGCGCACCTTGTTGCGCTGCAGCGGCCCGATGAAGTGCCACTCGACATCGGGAGGAAGGTGGGGGGCTTTCGCCGCCAGCTCCTGCGCCCGGTTCTCTCCGAACACCCGGTGGCCGGCGGCGTAGGCGGCGGCGAGCAGCTCCGGCGGGTGGGCCTTGCCCACGGCGACCAGCGTCACGTCCGCCGCCGCGCGCCCGGACCGCGCCGCAGCCGCCGCAATGCGATCGCGGACCTCGGTCAGTCGGACGGCAGCCATGCGATGGCGACTTGGCGGCGGTCGGTGCGGTCTCGGCGGTACGAATGGAAGGCCGCGTCGCAGCGGGTGCAGATCCCGGCGTCCCACACTCCGAGCCCGCCGAGCTGGGCCCGGACCGCCGCGGCCAGGTCGACGCTCGGCGTCCCCCACGTGGTCGTCGAGACGAAGTTGGGGAACCCGGCCAGCACCTCGGGCCCCACCTCGTAACAGCACCGGCCGATCCCGGGCCCGATGGCGGCGCGGGTCGCCGGCGTCCCGGCCTGCTCCAGCGCGGCGCGAGCGGCAGGCACCACGCCGCCGGCGGCGCCCCGCCACCCCGCATGCACCATTGCCGCAACGCCGTCGCCGTGCAGGGCGACCGGCAGGCAGTCGGCGGTCGCGACGGCGACGGGCAGACCGGCCCGCCGCGTGAACACGGCGTCCGCCTCCCCCTGGGGCCCGGGTTCGCTGGCCTCGACGACGGCGGTGCCGTGCACCTGGCGCACGAACGCCCAGTCGGACGGTATCCCCAGCCGGGCGGCGATCGCGGCGCGCGCCTCCGGGTCACGGCGGCCGTCCCCGTCACCGGCGGCGCCGAAGGCGGCACCGGTGATCTGGATCATCCCTGCACGAAGGAGGGGATGTCGAGTTCCTCGTCGCCGCCGTTGTCGACCGAGGTGAGCACCGGGTCGCGCTCCCGCCGCCGCCGCGGCGTGCGCTCGAAGCCGGCGGCGATCACGGTGACCCGCACGGCGTCGCCGAGAGTGTCGTCGAGCACTGCGCCGAAGATCACGTTGGCGTCGGCGTCGCTGTGCTCGGCGATGATGTTGGCCGCCTCGTTCACTTCGAGCAGCGTCATGTCGGAGGGCCCGGCGATCGACAGCAGCACGCCGCGCGCCCCGTCCATCGACGTCTCGAGCAGCGGGCTGGCGATCGCGCGCTCGGCGGCCTCCTGCGCCCGGTGCTCCCCGGAGCCCTTGCCGATGCCCATCACCGCAGAGCCGGCGTCCTTCATCACGGTGCGCACGTCGGCGAAGTCGACGTTGATCAGGCCAGGCGTGGTGATCATCTCCGAGATGCCCTGCACGCCGTTGGTCAGCACCTCGTCCGCGAGCCGGAAGGCGTCGACGACCGTGGTCTTGGGGTCGGCCACCTGCAACAGACGCTCGTTGGGGATGATGATGAGCGTGTCCACGGCTTCCTTGAGGGCGACGATGCCCTCCTCCGCCTGCACCGACCGGCGCCGCCCTTCGAACCCGAACGGCCGGGTCACCACGCCCACGGTGAGCGCGTCGAGCCCGCGGGCGACCTCGGCCACGACGGGAGCTCCGCCGGTGCCCGTGCCTCCGCCCTCCCCCGCCGTGATGAACACCATGTCCGCGCCTTTCAGCGCGTCCTCGATGTCGTCGCGGTGCGCCTCGGCTGCGGCGCGGCCGATGTCCGGATCTGCCCCCGCCCCCAGCCCGCGGGTCAGCTCGCGGCCGACGTCGAGCTTCAGGTCGGCGTCCGACATGAGGAGGGCCTGGGCGTCGGTGTTGATCGCGATGAACTCGACGCCGCGCAGCCCGGACTCGATCATCCGGTTGACCGCATTGACGCCGCCGCCGCCGATGCCGACGACTTTGATCACGGCGAGGTAGTTCTGGAGGCTGGTGGTCATGGGGCTTGCTCCCTGCTGGTGGGCCGGTTCGTGGGTGGCCGGCCGGACGCGCCGCAACGGCGGCCAACCTCTCGCCGCTGCCACACCTCGGCCGTTGATCTCATCCTCAAGTGGAAGCTTAGCAAATCCGTCACGCCCTATCCCTCACCCTCTACTGAAGCGTCAGACTGGTCGTCTTCCGGGGGTGGGGCGGGGCGCAGCTCGGTGGCCGCCGGCCGGTCCGGGGTGGTGACGTCGATGGAGCTCGGCACGTCGAGCGCGGCGACGAGCGCGCCCACCGCCGCGGCCTTGTCGGCCATGCGGAACGGCGCGCCGAGCGCCACCTGGTGGTCCCCCACCCGGGCGGCGAGGACGCCGTCCCGGGCGTCGATCGTGACCGCCGGCGCGAGTTCGGGTGGCAGCGAAGCGGCGAACTCGAGCCCGGCGAGCACGCCGGCATCGCTGAGCGTGTCGCCGGGTCCGGCGCCGCCCCCCGCGCCGGCGACGACCGGCCCGGGGCCGGGCTCGGGAGCGGCGGCGACGACGTCACCGCCTGCGGTGACCCACAGCCACCCCGCTCCGGTATCGACCCACGCCACCGGCCGCTGGCCCACCACCAGGATCGTCACCTCGCCCGGGTAGCGGACGTCCACGCGGGCCTCGGCCACCCGCGGGTCGGCGGCAACAGCTTCGGCCACTGCGCCGCGGTGCACGAAGGCGATCGGATCGCCCACCTCCAGCCCGGCGTCGGCGGCGCGGGCGAGGACGACCTCACGGTCGACGTCCCCGTCGACGACGATCCGCTCGACGGCCAGCAGCGGCGAGTGGAGCAGCCAATACCCGAGCCCGGCGAGCGCCACGAGCAGCATGAGCGCCAGCACCCAGCGGAGGCGGCGATGGGCTCCCTCCTCGTGCACCTGGCGGCGCCGCTCCTGGATCCGTGGGTGGACGTCGACGCTCATGCTCGGGCCTCCGGGCTCGGCGGGCCGGCGTCGCGGTCCGGGTGCGGCCGGAAGCTGCCCGCGAAGCGGATCTCCGGCTCGAGCCACACGTCGGTGGCCTCCCCGACCCGGCGCCGCACGGTCCACACGAGGTCGTACACGTCCTGGGCGGCCGTGCCCGGGTCGGCGACGAAGAAGTTGGCGTGCTTGGTCGACACCTCCACGCCGCCGACCCGCAGGCCCTTGAGCCCACAGCGGTCGATGAGCTGCCACGCCCGCTCGCCTGGCGGGTTCTTGAACACGCTGCCGGCGTTCAGTCGCAGCCCTGGCTGGGACTCGCGGCGCTGGCGGGTGAGGTCGGCCATGATGTCCCGCCCGGTCGCCGGGTCCTGGGCGACGGTGCGGAACCGGGCGGCGACCACGAGGTCGTCGGGGCCCAGGTTGCTCGTCCGGTACCCGAGGTCGAGGTCGGCGGCGGGTCGCCACTCCGCCACTGCGGTGATGAGGTCCAACACCCGGGCGGCGACCAGCCAGTCGCCGGTCTCCGAGCCGTGGCAGCCGGCGTTGATCAGCACCGCTGCTCCCACCGTGCCGGGCACGCCGACGAAGAACTCGAGGCCGCCCCGGCCCGCGTCGACGGTGCGGGCGGCCAGCTTCTCGAGCCAGACGGCCCCCCCGGCAGCGACTTCGCCACCCTCGTCGATGTCGAGTCGAGCGAACCCCTCCCCGAGCCGCAGCACCAGCCCGGGAAACCCGGAGTCGGCGACGGCGAGGTTGCTGCCCCGGCCGAGCACCAGCACCGGGGCATCGCGGCCGCCCGGCGACTCGCGAACCGCGGCGACGACCCTCCGCACGGCTGCCTCGTCCGACGGCTCGGCGAACCAGCGGGCCGGCCCGCCGAAGCGGTAGTTCGTGAGCGGCGCGAGGGTCACGTCCTCTGCCACCTCCCCGGCTGCGACGAGCTCGGCAATGGCGGTCAACGCCGGCCCTCCACCAGGGCTGCCAGCTCGCCGGCGGCGTCGGTGATGTCGCCGGCGCCGAGGAACAGCACCAGGTCGCCGGGCTCGGTGCGGGCGGCCACGAACGGCGCCAGCTCGGCTCGGTCCGCGACGTACTCGACGGCGCCGCCGACGGCATCGGCGACCAGTCGGCCGGTGACCCCGGGCTGCGGCGCCTCCCGGGCGCCGTAGACGTCGGTGACGACGACCCGGTCCGCGGCGGCCAGGGCGGCGCCCAACTCGGCCGCCAGCTCACGGGTCCGGCTGTACAGGTGGGGCTGGAACACGGCCCACATGCGCGCCGGGCCGGTGCTGCGCACCGCGGCCAGCGTCGCGGCGATCTCGGTGGGGTGGTGCGCATAGTCGTCGACGACGGTGATGCCCCCGCGCCGGGCGCGCACTTCAGACCGCCGCCGCACGCCGGCGAAGGAGGCGAGCCCGGCTGCGCAGGCCTCCGCGTCGTACCCGCACGCCGCCAGCAGCGCGACCACGCCGGCCGCGTTGCGGGCGGTGTGGACTCCGGGCCGCGGCACGCACACCTCCAGGCTGCCGCCTGGCCCGTCGAGGCCGAACCGCACCGCCCACCCGTCGGGGCGCACGCCGTGAATCCGCCAGTCGGCGCCGGGTGCGGTGCCGTACGTGACGGCGCCGCAGCCTGCTGCCAGCCTCGCCGCTCCCTCGTCGTCGGCGCAGGCCACCACCGGCCCGCCGGAGCGGGAGGCGACGTCGGCGAACGCCGCCTCCAGGCGGTCGAGCGTCCCGTAGTGGTCGAGATGGTCGGCTTCGATGCTCGTGACGAGCAGCCCGCGCAGCGTCAGCTCGCAGAAGGTGCCGAACGCCTCGTCGGCTTCGAGCACGAACAACCCGGGATCGCCCACGTGGGCGCCGGCGCCGGCGTCGATCAGCTCGCCGCCCACGACGAAGGTGGGGTCCTCGCCGGCAGCTCGCAGCGACGTGACCGACATGGCGGTCGCCGTCGTCTTGCCGTGGCTGCCCGCCATGCCGAGGGCAGGCCGGACCGCGGTCAGCTCGCCCAACAGGCGCGGTCGCCGCCAGACCGGGACGCCGGCCGCCTGCGCGGCGCTCAGCTCCGGGTCCTCGTCCGGCACCGCCGACGATGCCGCCACGAGGTCCGCCGCTGCCGCCCGCTCCGGCCGGTGGCCGACCCACACGTCGAGGCCGGCGGCGGCGAGCGCGTCGAGGGCGGGGCCTCCCCGGAGGTCGGAGCCGGACACCAGGTGGCCGAGCCCGGAGAGGATCGTCGCAAGGCCGCTCATGCCGGCCCCGGCCGCGCCGACGAGATGGACGCGCCGGTAGCGGGCCAGGTCATCCACCGGCCACCTCGATCAGGTCCGACGCGATGCGCGCCGCGGCTCCGGGCCTGGCGGCGCGGCGCGCCGCCGCAGCCATCCGGTCCAGCCGGTCCGGGTCACCCGCCAGCTCCCGAACGATCTGTGGCAGCCGCCTCAGCTCGGCCTCCGGGAGCACCTCGGCGGCGCCGGCGCCGCCGAGGTACCGCGCATGCGCCTCGTAATGCCCGGCGCGGGTCGCGGCCCGGGGCACGAGCACCGAGGGGGTGCCCGTGGCCGCCAGCTCGCTGGTGCTGAGGGCGCTCGAGCGCCCGACGACGAGATCCGCCACGGCATAGAAGTAGTGCATCTCGGCCTCGAAAGGAAGGACCCGCCAGCCGGCCGCCGCCTGCGGCCGCGCCGCGAGCGCTTCGGCGTGCGCCCTCCCGGCGAGGTGCACCACCGTCAGCGGCGGTCCCTCCCACCCTGCGACGAGATCCGACGTCGCCTCGTTGATGGCCTTCGCTCCGAGGCTTCCCCCGTAGACCCCGAGCACGAAATGGCCGGCTGCCACCCTGTACCGGTCTCGGGCGGCGGGCCGCAAGGCGTCGCGGTCGAAGCGGTCGATCTCCGGCGGGAGCGGATTCCCGACCACCTCGCCTTCGAGGTCGTCGGTGGGGAAGCCCAGGTACACGCTCTGCGCCCAACGAGCCGCGACGCGGTTGGCGAGGCCCGCCACCGCGTTCTGCTCCTGGAGCGCAACCGGCACGCCCTCCCGGCGCGCCGCCCAGGCGGCGGGGATGGTGACGTACCCGCCGAAGGCCGCCAGCGCCCCGGTCGAGCGGCGTCGCAGCTCGTGGCGGGCCCGGCGCACGGCTGCAGCGAGCCGGGCCGGGATGCGTAGGTTGCGCCACGTCAGCGCCCGCTCCAGGCCCTGGAGGGGCAGGCGAACCAGCTCGTAGCCCGCCTCGGGCACCGCCGCGGCCTCCATCCGATCGCCGCCGAAGAACACCACGTCGTCGCGGCCGGCGCCCTGGCGCACCAGCTCGTCGGCGACGCGCAGCGCGGGGAACACGTGGCCGCCGGTGCCGGCGGCCGCCAGCACGAAGCGGGTCACCGCCGCGCCCCGGCGGCGGCGATGTTGGCGAGGACGCCCGCCGCAGCGAGGTTGACGACCAGGGCCGTCCCCCCCGTGGACACGAACGGCAGCGGGACGCCGGTGATCGGCAGCAGGCCGACCACGCCGCCGATGTTGACCAGGGCCTGCACGGAGAGCCAGGCGACGATGCCGAGACCGAGCAACCGCCCAAAGTCGTCCGGAGCGCGCAGCGCCACGGTGGTGCCCCCGATCGCGAAGGCCGCGAACAGGGCTATCACCACGATGCCCCCGGCGAAGCCCAGCTCTTCGCCGATGATCGCGAAGATGAAGTCTGTGTGGGCGTTCGGCAGGAACGACCAGCGGGCGCGGCTGGCGCCGAGGCCCACCCCGAACCAGCCGCCGGTGCCCAGCGCGACCAGGCTCTGCATCGCCTGGAACCCGTCCCCCAGCGTATCGGCCTGCGGGTCCATGAACGACCGCAGCCGGGCGAAGCGATAGGGCTCGGCGACGGCAAACAGCACGCCGGCCAGCCCGCCCGCTGCCATCGTGGCCGCCACGTACCGCAACGGGGCCGCCGACGCCACGAGCACGGCCATCCCGGCGGCGCCCACGATGAGCGTCGTGCCGAGGTCGCGCTGGGCGAGGATCAGCGCCCCTGCGCTGCCCAGCCCTATGGCCACGGGGATGAAGAAGTCCGCGGCTCGCTCGAGCGACGCCTTGCGGCGGGCCATGACAGCGGCGAGGAACGTCACCACCGCGAACTTGGCGAACTCCGAGGGCTGAACGGTGAGCGGCCCGAAAGCGAGCCAGCGGCGGGCGCCGCCCCGCTCGACCCCAGCCACCACGACCGCCGCAAGCGCGAGCAAGGCGATCACCAGGATCGGCACGGCGAGCCGCCGGTAGACGTCGTAGGGGATCCGGATCGCAGCGGCCAGCGCGACCATGCCCACTCCGGCCCAGATGAGCTGGCGCTTGAAGTAGAAGATCTGGTCGCCGCTCTCCCGCAACCCCACCACCGACGACGACGACAGGATGGCGCCGAGGCCCACCACCAGCAGCGTGACCACGGGCACGAGGAGCAGCACGGCGGCCCGAACCGAGCGGGCGTGGCGGCGGTCGGCGGCGGCGCCGGCGGCCCTCAACCGGGTGGGCGAGGCGACCCGGCCGCTCATGGCCGGGCCTCGTGGACGCTTCGGGCCAGCGCTGCGAACTCGTCGCCGCGGGCCCGGTAGTTCGGGAACTGGTCGAAGCTGGCGCAGCCGGGGGCGAGCAGCACCGTGTCGCCGGAGCGGGCCGTGCGGGCGGCGGCCTCCACCGCCCGCTCGAGGGTGCCGGCCTCGGTCACCAGGGGGCCGCCCAGCCGGGCCAGCTCGGGGGCGGCGGCGCCGATGGCCAGGACGGAACGGACGCTGGGGATGTCGACCAGCGGCGACAGGTCGACGCCTTTGGGGTCGCCACCGGCGATCAGCACCACCGACGGGTAGGCCGACGCAGACGCCACCGCGGCGTGCGGGTTGGTCGCCTTGGAGTCGTCGACCCAGCGGACGCCCTCCCACTCGCCGACGAGCTCGCGGCGATGGGGGCCGGTGCGGAAGCCCTCGAGAGCCGACGTGACCGCGGATGCGGTGGCGCCCATGGCCACGGCCGCCGCCCCGGCGGCGACCGCGTCGAGGAGGTAGTAGCGGTCGAGATCCGGGAGCGGCACATCCACCCCGCCGCCGAGGTGGAGTCGGCCGCCGACCGGGCCGACGCCGCCGGGCGGGCATGCCACCCCGCTGGCCGGGAGCAACCGCCCGCCGCCGGCCGCCACCGCCTTGGAGGCGCCGGGGTCGTCCGCGTCGTACACGGCGAGGTCGGTCCCGGCCTGCTGGGCGAAGAGGCGGGACTTGGCGCCGAGGTAGGCGGCGAAGGTGCCGTGCCAGTCGAGGTGGTCCTCGCTCACGTTGAGGACCACGCCGACCCGGGGGCGGAGCGTGTGCGTGAAGCGAAGCTGGAAGCTGGACGCCTCCACCACCACCACGTCCCACGTCTCGCCATCGAGGTGGGCGGCGGCGAGCCGGCTCAGCGGGTCGCCGATGTTGCCCGCCGCGGGCGCGACCCGGCCGGCGGCGGTGAGCATGGCCGCGATCAGCGCGGTGACCGTCGTCTTGCCATTGGTGCCGGTGACCGCCACGAGCGGGACGTCGCCGAGATGGCGGGCCGCCAGCTCGAGCTCGCTCCACACCGGGACGCCGGCCGCCAGCGCATGCTGGATCGGCGGGGCGCCCTCGGGCACGCCCGGGCTGGTGACCACCAGCTCAACGCCCTTCAGCAGCCGCTTCGCCCAGGCGCCGTTGTGGACCTCGAACCCCTCGTCGCGGAGCTCACCGAGGGCACCGGGGTCGCGGTCGTAGACGAAGGCCTCCCGCCCGAGCCGCCGCAGCAGCCGCGCCGCGGCCGCGCCGCTCACCGCCGCGCCGACGACGAGCGTCCTCATGGCGCGAAGTCCACCGACGACACGAAGTCGCCGTAGAAGATGCCGAGCCCCAGCGCCACGAGGATGCCGGCGAGTATCCAGAACCGCACCACCACGTTCACCTCGGGCCAGCCGAGGAACTGGAAGTGATGGTGGATGGGCGCCATGCGGAAGATCCGCTTCCCGAAGAGGCGGAACGACGCGACCTGGAGGATCACCGAGATCGTCTCCATCACGTACAGGCCGCCCAGCACGACGAGCAGCAGGTGGGTGTTGGTGAGCAGCGCCAACGCGGCCATGGCGCCGCCCAGCGCCTGCGACCCGGTGTCGCCCATGATGATCCCGGCCGGCGGGGCGTTCCACCACAGGAACCCAAGGGTCGCCCCGAGCAGGGCGGCGGCGAAGATGCCCAGGCCCAGCGGCTCCTGGGTCGCGTAGAAGTCGGTGGGGAGCTGGCGGAACTGCCAGAAGGCGATCACCACGAACGCGCCGTACACCAGCGCGGCCGAGCCGCCGGCGAGCCCGTCGAGCCCATCCGTGAGGTTCACGGCGTTGGCGGCGGCGGTGAGCATCAGCAGCACCCAGAGGGCGTAGAGCCACCCCAGATCGATGCCCAGCCCGCGGGTGAACGCCAGCTCGGTGCTGACGTCGGTCGCCACCGCACCCCAGGCGAACAAGGAGGCGATGGCGAGCTGCCCGCCGAACTTCCAGCGCTTGCGGAGCCCGAGGTTGCGAGCGTTGCGATACTTCGAGTGGTCGTCGAGGAAGCCGATCAGCCCCATGCCGGCGAAGGCGCCGAGCGCCAGCAGCCCCGACGACTCGATGTCCCGCACCAGGAACCCGAAGCCGTCCTCCGGCGTCCACAGCCGTAAGTGGGCGGCGACGAACCCGATCGCCGTCGCCGCGATGATCACCAGGCCGCCCATCGTGGGCGTGCCGTGCTTGTGGTGGTGGTGCTCCACCTCCTCCTGGATGAACTGCCCGATGCGGCGGCGGCGCAGCACGTCGATGAGCACGGGCGTGGCGAAGATCGCCACGAAGAACGCGAGGGACGCCGAGAGCAGCAGAGCGATCATCGGTCGGCCAGCTCCTCGCCTGCCACCGTGACGTCGTCGAACGGCACGACCCGGTCGCCGAAGTCCTGGCCCTGCTCGTGGCCCTTGCCGAGCACCAGCACCAGGTCGCCGGCGCCGGCAGCCCGCACCGCGGCGCGGATCGCTCGGCGCCGGTCGGGCTCCACGACGACGCGCTCCGGCGCGACGAGGCGCGCCCCGTCCGCCACCGCGCTGACGATGCTGTCGACGGCCTCCGAACGCGGGTTGTCGGTGGTCACCACGACGAGGTCGGCGGCCGCCGCCGCCCGGCCCATCTCGGGTCGCTTGGCGCGATCGCGGTCGCCGCCGGCTCCGATGACGGCCACGATGCGGCGAGGGCCGAAGTCCCGCGCCGCCCCGATGACGGCGGCGATCCCGGCCGGGGTGTGCGCGTAGTCGACGAGCACGGCCGGGCCCCCGTTGACCAGCACCGGCTCCATCCGACCCGGCACCCGCGCGACCGCGGCGAGCCCCGCCGTGATGGCGTCGGCGCCGATACCGAGCTCCAACGCGCAGGCAGCGGCCACGAGCGCGTTCGCAACGTTGAACCCGCCGGGGAGGCGGATCCCCACGGAGAATTGGTCGCCGCCGGCCACCACCTCGAACTCCGAGCCCTCGACCGAGGTGGAGACGCGCGCGGCGTGCACGTCGCCCACCGCCCGGCCCACCTCTGTGACGGGCACCGCGGTCTCGCGGGCGAGGCGGCGCCCGTACGGATCGTCCACCCAGATCACCGCTGCCTCCACCCGGGCGGGACTGAAGAGCGAAGCCTTCGCCGCGTAGTACGCCTCCATGTCGCCGTGCAGGTCGAGGTGGTCCTGGCTGAGGTTGGTGAACGCGGCGAGCCGGAAGCTGGTGGCGTCGGCCCGGCCGTAGTGGAGGGCGTGCGAGCTGACCTCGACCGCAGCGAGCTCGACGCCGGCCGCGACCATCGCCGCGAGCAGCCGCTGAAAGTCGGAGGCCTCGGGGGTGGTGTGGCCCAGCGGCGCAGCCCGCCCGGCGATCCGGGCGCCGAGTGTGCCGGCGATGCCGGGTGTGAGCCCGGCGGCCTCGGCAATCGCCTCGAGGAAGTGAACGACGGTGGTCTTGCCGTTGGTGCCCGTCACCCCGACCACCGGCAGCCGCCGTGACGGGTCGCCGTGGACTGCCGCAGCCAGCGGGGCGAGGGCGCGGCGGGTGTCGCCGACCACCAGTTGGGGAACCAGGACCGCTGCCTCTTCCTCCACGCAGACCGCAGCGGCGCCTGCCGCGGCGGCGGCGTCGACGTACGCATGGCCGTCGGCTCGTGCGCCCCGGATCGCCACGAACAGCGCGCCGGGCGTCACCGCGCGGCTGTCGTGGTGCACGTCCGTGATGGGCACGCCGCCGTCGCCGGCGATCCGCCCGGCCACGAGCCCGGCCAGCGACGTGAGGGTCGTATCAGGCATCGGGGGGCACTCCCAGATGGTGCAGCGCCGCCTTCATGATCTCGGCGAACGCGGGGGCGGCGACCACGCCGCCGAACTCGCCCCCGGCCGGCGTGTCGATGATCACCGCGACCACGAGCTGTGGGTCGTCGATCGGCGCCATGCCGATGAAGCTGGCGACCACGTCGCCGTGCTCGTAGTACAGAACGGGATCGTACCGCTTGGTGGTGCCGGTCTTGCCTCCGGCCCGGTAGCCCTCGACAGTCGCCCGGCCCCCGGTGCCCTCCTCGATGACCCCGGCCAACATCGCCCGCATCTGGGCGGCGGTCTCCTCCGACACCACCGGCCGCTTCTCGGCGGGCGCCGGGTCACGCGACCCGGCGCCGTCGACGATCTCGCGCACGACGTGGGGCCGCACCCACACGCCGTCGTTGGCAATGGCGGCGTAGGCGGCGGCCATCTGCAGCGCGGTGACCGACACCCGGTAGCCGATGGCGGTCGACGCTCCGCAGGTGGTGGGGCACCACTCGTCTGCGGGCCGCAGCACCCCGTCGGCCTCGCCGGGGAAGTCGACGCCGGTGGCGGTTCCCAGCCCGAAGCGGGCCAGGTAGTCGTGGAAGCGCTCGTCACCCAACTCCTCCTGCACGAGGATGGTGCCGATGTTGGAGGAATAGGTGACGATATCGTTGACGGAGAGGACCGGCGGGTGCTTGCCGACGTCGGTGTATGTCTTGTCGTCGATGACGAGCTCGTTCGGGACCTCGAAGACCGAGTTGGGGGCGACGACGCCGGCGTCGAGCGCGGCCGCGACCGTGATGAGCTTCTGGGTGGAGCCGGGCTCGTAGAGGTCGGTGACGGCCCGGTTGCGGAACGCCTCAGGGTCGGCCTTGCCCCGCTCGTTGGGGTCGAAGGTCGGAACGTTCGCGAGCGCCAGCACCTCACCAGTCTCGGGCACGAGGACGACGGCCGAGCCGCCGACGGCGCCCGACGCCGCCACGTGGTCGGCGAGCGTCTTCTCGGCCGCCCACTGGATCTCGGCGTCGATGGTCGTGACGATGTCGCTGCCGGGCACCGCCGGGACCACCGCGTACTCCCCTTGCGGGATCCCGCGGCCTTCCGGGTCGCGCTCCACCAGCAGGCTGCCCGGGGTGCCGGACAGCTCGTCGTCGTACATCAGCTCCAGTCCTTCCAGCCCGCTGTTGTCGTCGACCTGCACGAAGCCGAGGACGTGGGCCGCGAGCGAACCGGCGGGGTACACCCGCTTCGGCTCGTCCGTGAAGTAGATGCCGGGGAAACCCAGCTCGGCGATCCGATCGGCGTCGCGACGCTCGAGCTGCCGCTGCACGTAGACGAACGAGCCCTCCCCCGCGAGCCGCTCCGCGAGGACGTCGGCGGGGACCCCGGCCAGCGGGCCCAGCAGCTTGGCTTGCGTCACCGGGTCGACGACCTGACGCGGGTCGGCATACACGGTGATGGCGTCGACGGTCACGGCCAGCGCCCGGCCATTGCTGTCGAAGATCGTGCCGCGATCGGCGGCGAGCTCCTCGTGGCGCAGCCGCTGGTCCACACCGATGGCGGCGTGCTCGGCCGCTTGCGGTCCCTGCACGAGATAGAGCCGGAAGCCGATCGCCGCCCATCCGACCACGAACGCGAGGCCTACCGACAGGAGCCGCAGATCGGCGCGCCGCGAGCGGCGCCCCACCTCAGGTCTCCGGGCGGGCTGTGGAGTCGGTGCTCCCCAGGCCGCCAGCGCTCGGCCAGGTCGGCGACCCGCGGCGTGGCCCCCTTGGCGCCGGCGCGGGTCGTTGGATGGGGGGGAGAACGGTCATGGCTGGGCGCTGAGGAGCGCCTTGAGGTCGGCCCAACGTGCCTCGGAGTCCGGCGCGCCCGCCTCGCGGACGGCGGTGATGCGGCGCACCTCCGCCGGGTACACGAAGCCAAGTTCGGCGGCCCGCTCGTTGATCCGCGCCGGCGCCTCGAGGCGGGCGACCTCGAGCTGCAGCTCCCAGTAGCGGGTCTCCTCTGTGGCGATGCGGGTCTCGATCTCCTTGAGCTCGAAGGCCGATCGGTCGAGGGCCACCCGCGAGTAGATGAGCAGGAAGAACGCCCCGACGACCGCGAGTGTGAACAGCAGCCAGCCTCGCAGCCGCGGCATTCGGAGTGCGGCCCGGGCCGCGGCGACGTCGAGGGATGGTGCGGCCGGCAGCGGGGCGGCGGCTGGGCGGACGGTCATGCCGCCACCTTCTCGGCCGCTCGCAGGCGGGCGCTGCGCGCCCGGGGGTTGGCGGCCGCCTCGGCCTCCGAGGGTCGCACCGGCTTGCGGGTGAGCAGCCGCAGCTCCGCCGTGTTGTCGCAGGCGCACACCGGCAGCTCGGGAGGGCAGACACAGCCCCGGGCGCCGGCCGCGAAGCGCCGCTTGACGATGCGATCCTCCAGCGAGTGGTAGGAGATGACTGCGACCCGCCCGTCGGTGCGCAGCGCCGCGATGACCGCGTCGAGGCCGTCTTCGAGGGCGCCGAGCTCGTCGTTGACGGCGATGCGGATCGCCTGGAACGTGCGCCGGGCCGGATGCGACCTGCGCCGGGCCGCCGCCGGAACGGACCCGGCGACGGCCTCGGCGAGTTCTGCGGTGGTCCGGAGGGGACGGGACCTGACGATGGCGGCGGCGATGCGGCCGGCGAAGCGCTCCTCGCCGTAACGGCGGATCACCCGGGCGAGGTCGGCGTGGCTCCAGGTGTTGACGATGGTGGCGGCGTCGAGGGCGGCGTCGGGGCCCATCCGCATGTCGAGGGGGCCGTCGTTGCGATAGCTGAAGCCGCGGACGCCTTCGTCGAGTTGGTGGGATGAGACCCCCAGGTCGAACAGTGCCCCGGCCAGCGGCCGACCCGCCAGGGCAGCGGCCGCGTCGCGGAAGTCGCCCTGGTGGAACTCCACGTCGAGGTCGCCGGCGTTCGCGGTGGCCGCCGGGTCACGATCCATGGCCAGCAC
>JBFJZV010000028.1:0-20579 GCA_041621915.1 Acidimicrobiia bacterium
CGCGCGGGCCTGCTCGACGTTCGCCTGGTGCCCCTCGAGCGTCTCGGCGAAGGCGTGCTTGCCGTCCTCCGACGCCAGCACGTAGAACCGGAACACGGTGGCGGCCGGGTTGGCGGCCGCCTGCAGCGAGGCAAGGCTCGGGGCTGCGATCGGCGTTGGCGGCAGCCCGGCGTTGAGGTAGGTGTTGTAGGGCGAATCGACGGCCAGGTCCTCGTTGAGCAGGCGCGGCTTGCGCTCCGGCAGCGCGTACTGCACGGTGGCGTCGATCTGGAGCGGCATGCCGTCCGCCAACCGGTTGTAGATGACGCTGGCGATGAGCGGGCGGTCCTCGTCGAGCTTGGCTTCGGCCTCGACGAGCGACGCCACGACGATCGCCTCGTACCTCGTGACGCCCAGCTCCTCGAGCCGGGACCAGTCGAGGTCGTCGATGCGGGACTCCATCGTCTGGGCCGGCCGCTGCAGGATCGCCGCCGGTGGGTCCTCGATGAACAGCTCGTAGGTAGCCGGGAAGAGCAGGCCCTCCCAGTCGATTACCTCGTCGGCCGGCTCCGGCAGCAGCGACGACGTCACGGAACCGTCGATGAGCGGCGCCTGGAGCTGCGCCAGCGCATAGGGCGTCTCCTCCACGAGCTGGGCGAGGATGTCCTCCACGGTCGCCGCCTCCCGGATGCGCACCGCGTACACGGCCCGTTCGCCCGGCCCTTCGACGACGGCGTCGACCACCTCCTCGACATCCATCCCGGTCTCGAGCTGGTAGCTGCCCGCCTTGAGGTCGGCGGCGACGCCGCGCACCCGCACGATTCGCTCGAAGTCACCGGCGGAGACCACGCCGGAGTCGGCGAGTACGGCGGCGATCTGCGCGGCTCCGGACCCCTGGGGGATCACCACCACCACAGGGGTGCCGGGCGGCAGCTCGTCCTCCGGGGTGATGGCCACGCCGACCCGCTCGCCCAGCTCGCGGGCGCCGTAGAGCGCGCCGGCGAGGGCCGCCGCCGCGATCAGAGGGAACACCAGCCAGCGCCAGAACCGCATCACCCCCCACGGGCCGCGGCGCCTGCGCGACTTCGACTCGGTCCAGGCGTCGTCGTCGTAGTACTGGGTCACGAGAGGTCGTTCCTGTCGGGGCGGTCGAGGTAGGACTGGAGCATCACGACCGCGGCCACCTTGTCGCGCACTTCGCGGCGCCGCCGGCGCCGCACGCCCGCCTCGGTCAGGGTGCGCTCCGCGACGGTAGTCGTGAAGCGTTCATCCCAGAACTCTATGGGCAATCCCGAGATATCGGCGACGGCAGCGCCCAGCTCCCGCGCTCGTGCCGCGGCGGCACCCTCGTGGCCGGCCAGACTCACCGGCAGCCCAACCACGACGAGCCCTGCACCCGTCTCGTCGAGCACCTGGTGCATCGCCGTTGCCAGGTCGTCGCGCCGCAGGTCGATCACGCCCCACGGCTGAGCGGTGATGCCGGCGGCGTCCGACACCGCAACCCCCACCCGGCGCTCGCCCGGGTCGAGACCAACGATCCGGATCACGGGGAGGCGAGCGCCTCCGCGGCCGCCGACCGGGCCGCCGCCAAGGCGTCGGCGAGGCGCTCGCCGTGCGGTCCGCCCGCCTGCGCAAGCTCAGGGTCGCGGGAACCACCGCCGCCCAGCAGCTTGGCGGCGGGCGCCAGGATCTCCCCGGCCGACACGGCCGGGCCCGCCAGGTCGCGCGAGACCACTGCCACGAGGCTTCCCTTCCCGTCCCGCGACGCGCCCAGCACTACGACACCCTGGCCGATACGGTCCCGCACCTGCATCGCCAGTGTCCGCAGCGCGTCGGGTGCCAGGTCGCCGGTGGCGGCCACCACCAAGCTGGTCCCGTCCTGCGTCTCGGCCCGTTCTGCGAGCGTGGCCGCCTGATCGGAGCGAGCCCGGTCCTCGAAGGCGGACAGCCGCTCCTCCGCGGCGGCCAGCCGCTCCTGCAGCGACCCGACGGCCGCGACCACGTTGTCCGGCTGGCTGCCCAGCGCAGCGGCCGCGTCGTGCAGGCGGCGCCGCAGCTCGACCACGCGGGTGTAGGCGCCCTCGCCCACCAGCGCCTCGACGCGGCGCATGTTCGAACCGATCGATCCCTCCCCCAGCAGCAGCAGCGGGCCCACCTGGCCGGTGCTGGGCACGTGGGTGCCGCCGCACAGCTCCAGGGAGTAGTCTCCCGCCTCGACCACCCGCACCCGGTCGCCGTACTTGTCGCCGAAGAAGGCAAGAGCGCCCAGCTTACGGGCCTCGTCCATGCTGGTCTCGAATGCCCGCACCCGCTCGTTGTCGTAGATGCGGCGATTCACCTCGGACTCGATGCCGGCGAGCTCGTCGGGCTCCAGGCCCGAGTAGTGGCTGAAATCGAACCGGAGCCGATCGGCCGTCACCAGCGAGCCGGCCTGCTGCACGTGGGCGCCGAGCACGTGGCGGAGCCCCCAGTGGAGCAGGTGGGTGCCGGTGTGCGCCTTGCGGATGCGCTCGCGGCGCTCCCCGTCGATGCGGGCTGCTGCGTCCTGGCCGACCTGCACGAAGCCGGACACGACGGTCGCCCGGTGACCGTGGAGGCCCGGGAGCCCGAACTGGGTGTCCGTGACCCGCAGCTCGCCCGTCTCGGTGGTGATGCTGCCGGTGTCGCCGACCTGGCCGCCGGATTCCGCGTAGAAGGGCGTCCGATCGAGGAACACCTCGACCTCCTGGCCCTCCTCGGCACGTTCCACGGTCTCGCCTTCGCGGACGATGCTGAGCAGGCGGCCCGACGCGGCGGGATCCGTGTACCCGACGAACTCGGTGGGGCCGGCCTCGTCCAGGACTTCGCGGTAGAGCTCCGTCGCGCCCTCCGTGCCGCCCTTCCACGCCTTGCGGGCCCGCTCCCGCTGAGCGTCCATCATCGTCTCGAACTCGAAGCGGTCCACCCCGTAGCCGCGCTCGGCGGCGATCTCCTCGGTCAGTTCCACCGGGAAGCCGTACGTGTCGTGCAGCTTGAAGGCGGTGACGCCGGCCAGGGTGTCCCCTTCCTCGAGGCCGCGCAGCTCGGCGTCGAGGAGCTGGTGACCGGACTCGAGCGTCGTGCGGAACCGCTCTTCCTCGCGCACCGCCATGTCGGCGATACCGGCCTGGCCCGCCCGCAGGGCCGGGTAGGCGTCGCCCATCGCCTCGACGGTGGCCGCGATGAGCACCGGCGTGATCAGGTCGCGGGACCCCAGGCTCCAGGCGTGGCGGGCGGCCCTCCGCAGCAGCCGCCGCACGATGTAGCCGCGTCCCTCGTTCGAGGGCACCACCCCGTCGCCGATGAGGAACGTGAGCGCGCGTCCGTGGTCGGCCAGGATGCGCAGGCTGACGTCGGTGCCGGGGTCGGCGCCGTATCCGGTCGCAGTGGCCTCCTCGGCGGCCGCCAGCACCGGGCGCAGCAGGTCGGTGTGGAATACGCTGGGCGCGTCCTGCAGGACCGCGGCGATGCGGTCGAGGCCCATGCCGGTGTCGATGTTCTTGGCGGGCAGCTCGCCGACCACGTGGTAGGGCTCGTCCTGGATGTTCTGCATGAACACCAGGTTCCAGATCTCGGTGTAGCGGGCGTCGGCACCGCCGATGGGGCCGCCCTCCTCGCCGTGCTCCGCGCCCCGGTCGAAGAAGATCTCGGAGCTGGGCCCGCACGGGCCGGCGACCCCCATCTGCCAGAAGTTGTCCCGGCCACCCGCCTGCACTCGTTCCGGCGGGACGCCGACACCGTCGACCCATATCTCCCGGGCCTCGTCGTCGGTGTCGTACACGGTGTACCAGAGGAGCTCGGGGTCGAGGCGGAGGTGCTCGGTGACGAACTCGTAGGCCCACGGGATGGCCTTTTCCTTGAAGTAGTCGCCGAAGCTGAAGTTGCCGAGCATCTCGAAGAAGGTGAGGTGCTTGTCGGTAGTGCCGATGATCTCGATGTCCTCGGTGCGCACGCACTTCTGGGCGGTCACGGCCCGCGGGTAGGGCGGGGGCTCCTCGCCGAGCATGTACGCCTTGAATTGCACCATGCCCGCCACCGTCAGCAGCAGGGTGGGGTCGACCGGGATCAGGGACGAGCTGGGCACGACGGTGTGCTCGCGCGCCGCGAAGAAGTCGAGAAACTTTGAGCGGATATCGGCTGCGTCCATGCGACGCGGCAGGTTAGCCCGCGCCCTCTTCCCGCCCATCGGGGGCAACTCGCCGCGCCGCCGCCCCCAACGCGTCGGCAACGGCATGCCCGGACGCTCTCCGGAAGTTGGCCGCGGTCAGTCGCTCACGCGCCCGCCGCAGCTTGCCCAGCACGAACACGCCCCCCGAGAGCACACTCAGGGCGCCAAGAGCGAACCAGCGCAGTCGCAGCAGCATTCGCGGCAGGGTAGACGCGGAAGAACCCGCACACGCAGCGCGCGGCACGTGGTTGGCGCCAGGCGGCGGCTGCGCCGCCGCCCCGACGTAGGACCAGCCCCGGCGGCAGCCGCAGCCGAGAGGGCCGCAACCCCACGCACCGCAACCCGCTCGCCCGGGTCGGCTGCAATGTGAAACGGGCCGGCTAACGCGGCCCGCGTCCCAATTGCTTGTCGATCTCGCGTAACCGGCGGGCGGTGTCCTTCTCGTCGCCTTGGTCGCCGGGGTGGTACAGGACCCTCCCTACCGCGGCGTCCGGGAGGTATTGCTGCTGCACGACGGCAGCCGGGTAGTCGTGGGGGTACTTGTAGCCGACGCCGTCGCCGAGGGCGTGGTGACCGGCGTGGACCGCCGAGCGCAGTGGGGGTGGGACAGTGGCGCCCGGGGTCTCCGCCACGGCCCGGCGGGCCTCACCCATCGTGCGGGCCACCGAGTTCGACTTGGGAGCGGCGGCCAGGTACAGGGCGGCATGGGTCAGGTTGTGGGCGGCCTCCGGGAGCCCCACGAGCGCCAGCGCGTGGGCGGCGGCGACCGCCACGGGCAGCGCGTGGCGGTCGGCCAGCCCGACGTCCTCCGACGCGAAGATCACCATTCGGCGGACGATGAACTCGGGGTCCTCACCGGCCTCCAGCATCAGGTGCAGCCAGTACGCCGCGGCATCGGGATCCGAGCCCCGCATCGACTTGATGAAGGCGCTGATCACGTCGTAGTGCTGGTCGCCCGCCTTGTCGTAGCGGACGATGCGCCGCTGCAACGCCTCCTCCACGTCGCCGAGGCGGATCGCCTCCTCGCCTCGCCCACCTGCCAGGGTGGCAGCGACGTCTAGCGCAGTGAGCGCCAGCCGCGCGTCGCCGCCGACCCGCTCAGCCAGGGCGTCGCGGGCCTCGTCGTCGATCGCCAGGCCCAGCGCCCCCAATCCCCGCTCCCTGTCTGCGAGCGCTCGATCGAGCAGCTCGGCCACGTCGGCGGGCACCAGCGCCTCCAGCCGGAACAGCGACGACCGGGAGATCAGCGGTGAGTTGACCTCGAAGAAGGGGTTCTCGGTGGTGGCTCCCACCAGGATCAACAACCCGTCCTCGACCCCCGGCAGCAGCGCGTCCTGCTGCGCTTTGTTGAAGCGGTGGATCTCGTCGAGGAACAGCACCGTGCGCCGCTCCTGCTGCTCCAGCCGGGTCCGGGCAGCCGCCAGCGTCTCCCGCACGTCCTTGACCCCCGCCGAGGTCGCCGACAGCGCCACGAACTCGGCGTCCGTCTCGTCAGCGACCAGCCGCGCCAGTGTGGTCTTGCCGGAGCCGGGCGGCCCCCACAGGATCATCGACACCAGGCGACCCGCCTCGATCATCGTGCGGAACGACGCACCGGGCCGCAGAAGGTCCGGCTGGCCCACCACCTCGTCGAGGCTGCGGGGTCGCATCCGGGCCGCCAGCGGCGCAGCCCGCGTGCGGCGGGCTGCCCGCTCCTCGGCGAAGAGGTCGCTCACGGCTCTGTGATGAGCTCCCGCAGGAACGGGTTGCCGGCCCGCTCCCGGGCCAGCGTCGTCTCCGGGCCATGGCCGGGCAGCACCCTGGTGTCGGCGGGCAGCGGCAGCACCTTGTCGGCCATCGACGCCATCAGCGTCGCGTAGTCACCGCCGGGAAGGTCGGTGCGGCCGATGGATCCGGCGAAGAGCTGGTCGCCGGAGAAGAGGAGACCTTCGGAGGCGACGTGGAAGCAGACGTGCCCAGGGGTGTGGCCGGGCGTGTGCAGCACGTCGATCGCCAGGCCGCCGACCTCCAACACCTGGCCGTCGGCCAGGTCGTCGAAGCGGTCGGGCGGGGCGAAGTCGCCGGGCGGCACCATCCCGAACAGCGCGCGGAGCTGTGCTTCGGGGTCGGACGCCAGCCAGTCGTCGTCGGGGTGCAGGTACGCGGTGACGCCGGTCTGGCGGGCGACGGCGCCGGCACCCCCGACGTGATCGATGTGGCCGTGGGTGACGAGCAACGCCACCGGCACGAGGTCGTAGCGGGCGAGCAGCGCCCCCACCGCCGCCGGGTCCGGAGGTGCGTCGACGACGGCGGCTGGCCCGCCCCGCTCGGGGGCGATGACGTAGCAGTTGGTCTGCGCCAGCCACAGCGACCGGCCGTCGACGACGATGGGCATCGCGACAAAGGCTACCGGGGCAAGATCAGCTCTCGCTGCGGTGAGTCACGGTCAGCTCATTCTTGTCCTTCAGGTCGACGCCGTCGGGAGCCGGCGGCAGCGCGCTTGCGCTGTCGAGCAAACCGGCGGGGTAGCGCACGGTGCCGTTGCCCGAGAACGTCACGCCCTGCGCCCCGCCGGAGATGATCGCGCCTTCGAACCAGGCGCCACCGGTGATATCGATCCCGCCGTTGGGGGCGTAGACGATCCCCTGCGCCGAGCCCGAGCTTCCGCCGCTCAGCATGATGGCGGCGGGTGTGTTGGAGAACGTCACCAATCCGGCGGCGCCGGGCTCGCCCTGCACCTCGTAGGCCGACTGGCCCGACTGCACGATACGGCCGTCGGTGGCGAGGATGGCGCCGTTGTTGACGATCTTGGCCTGGCCACTCATCCGGATGCCCCCGGTGACGAACACCGTCCCCGGGCCGTTGATCACCACCATGTCCCCGCTGCTGAGATCGATCGTCCCTGCGATGTAGGCGGGGGCGTCGATCACTCGGCTGGAGGTGACGGAGCCCAGCGTGGGGCCTGTCTGTGCGTCGGCGATGAGCATGTCCCGCCACATGTCGACAACCTCGCCTTCCGGGAACTCGACCGCGTCGGCACCGCCGGCCCGGTCCCCGGCCGCGCTCACGCCGGCAACGGTGCCAACGGCTTGCACGTCGCCATCGACGAATCCGTTACCGTTACCGATCACGTTGCGGTTGGAGTAGACCGACGCTTCGTGGGGTGGCGAAGGCACCGTCCTGGTGTGGCCGTTGCCGGTGATCGTGACATTGCCCTCGGACACCAGTGCGGCCGGCGGGAACGCGTGGAACGCGTTCCAGGTCACCTCGTATTCCGTCTCGAGCACGCGGACGAGCCGCCGCTCGGCGTCCATCGAGGGGCTGAATGCGACCGCGTACAGTTTGCCGTCTTGCTGGTTCGCCTTCTCGAAGACCACGACCTCGCCATCCGGCGTGGAGATCACCTTCCCGGGGTCCCGCGCCAGCTCCTCGGCCTCGGCGACGACGTCGTCGCGTGTCTCCAGCACGGTGTTCGCAGGGACCTGGAGGCCGGCGTGCTCGGTGTACTCGTAATCCTGATCGAGCTCGTACAGCACTTCGTCTACCCCGCTCTCGGCCACATGGAGGGCCTCTTCCCAGCCCCGGTCACTGTTACCGACCTCGAACTCGATCATCTGGCGGGTCACGATGACCGCGGCGATGAGCACCAGTGCCGTCCCGAGCATGGCGACCACCGCCATTGCTGCCCCGCGGTCGTCGCCGCGGAGGCGGCGCCGGCCGCGGCCCGGGCTGCTGGGCTGCGGGTTGGGGAACAGTGTCATGGTCGTCTCTCCTGTGGGGTCAGACGTTGCGCAAGTGGACGTCGGTGCGGATCTGCTTGGGGTCGGGCCCTGTCGTCGACTGGACGTCGGCCACGAGCTCGATGGTGATCTGGGTAGGGGCGGCGGGGTTGTCGTAGAGGAAGCGGCTCGACCCGGCTCCGCCGACACCGTCGTAGACCAGGTGGGCGGCGTGTTGCTGGGGCGTGCCGGCGGCGACCGTCCTGGTGAGCGTGCCGTCCGACTCGAGGCGCCACGTCACCGCGTCGCCTTCCACCGACACCTGGATCTGGTGGACGTTGGAGTCGGGAGCAGGCTGGATGCCGTCGGCAAAGCGCAGATCGCGTACGAGGCGTGCCTTGGCGGTGCGCATTTCCTCCAGCGCGACCGAAGCCTGTTGCTCGTACTCGTCCGTCTGGCTGACGTTGACCAGCCAGGACAGCATCACGGCGGCGATGATCAACGCCCCGAACGAGGCCACCATCAGCTCGACGAGCGTGATACCGCTCTCGTCTCGGAAGTTGCGGCTCATTCCGAGGTCACTTTCGAGATCAGCGTCGACGTGAACGTCTGGCGCTGGGCGTTGCCGACCTCCCAGTCGACGACGGCCACCACCCGGCGCAAATCGGTCTCCACCTCGGTGACATAGGTCCGCACCTGGAAGGTCTGCTCATCGAATACCTCGGTCCGGTAGGTGTCCGACCACCCATCGGTCGTGTCCTCGACCAGCAGCTCGTTGGCCGGGATGTCGAGCTCGCTGCCGACGAGCCGTCGGTCGACGGGGTCGAGCAGCAGCGGGTCGGTGGGCAGGGCGGTGTCGGACATCGCGAGGTTGTCCCATGGGATCGCCCGGGCGAACTCGAGCCGCTCGAGCGCCAGCGAATTGGCCTGCTGAAGGCTGCGGTTGTGGCGGACGGCGCGTAGCGTGTTGCCGACGCTGATCGTCAACCCGATCATGAGAATCAGGGCGATCACCATTGCCACCGCGACCTCGATGAGGGTGAATCCGTCATCGGATTCCGGCGGCCTCCATCGGAAGGCGCGGCGCGCGTTGCGGGCAGGATCTGCCGTCATAGGACGGTCTTCGGCACGTTGCCAGCCGCGGTGGAGGCGCAATTGCGAGCTACACGAAGTGACTAGACAGTTGATTGTCTGGCTTCCCGGCTCGCGTCGTGGTGCGTTGCCGGGTACCTTTGGGCTCGCCGGGAAGCGCTGCCGCTGGCCAGATGCCGCGCTTCGCCAGGCGCACCCGGTGGGACCGCGGCATGCGGCCGGACCGCTCCCCTACTCCGCTCCCTGAGGTACCAATCGGTAGGCGTCGAAGACGCCGGAGATGCCGCGGAGCTCGGCGATGAGGCGGTCGAGCTGGTCCTTGTCGCTCAGCTCCACCTCGTAGCGGAGCACCACCACCCGGTCCTCGTCGAGACCCGACGACGACGCGACGATGTTCGCCCCCATGTCGGCGAGCGTCACGGTGACGTCCTGGAGCAGGCGGGGGCGGTCGAGCGCCTCGACCTGGATCCACACCATGTAGCTGCCCACCTGTCCCGGGTCCCAGGAGACGTCGATCATCCGCTCCTCGCGGCTGGCGAGCGCCCCGATATTCGTGCAGTCGGCCCGATGCACCGACACGCCCCTGCCCACGGTGACGAAGCCGACGATGTCGTCGCCGGGCACCGGCGCGCAGCAGCGGGCGATGCGTACGAGCATGTCGCCCATGCCCTCCACGATGACACCGTGGGTGGGCCGGCGCGCCGGGCGCCGGGGGCGGCGCGGCGGGTGGAGGAGGTCCTGGTCGGGCTCGTCCTCGGGCGGCCGGACGATGCGCACCAGCCGCTGCACCACGGTCTTGGCGCCGAGATTCCCCTCGCCGACTGCGACGAGGAGCGAGTCGGTGTCCTGGTGGCCCAGGTCGTCGGCCACGACGGCGAGGTGCCGCTCCCGCTCGGCGGCGGTGATCCCCAGCCCCTCGCGGCGCACCAGCTTGGCGACCTGGTCGCGCCCGTCGGCGAGTGCCGCCTCGCGGCGCTCCCGGCTGAACCACTGGCGGATCTTGGCGGCGGCCCGTGAGGTCTTGACGAACCCCAGCCAGTCGCGGCTCGGCCCGGCGCCCGGCGCCTTGGAGGTGCTGATCTCGACCAGGTCGCCCGATTCGAGGCGCGTCGCCAGCGGCACGAGCCTGCCGTTGACCTTGGCCCCGACGCAGCGGTGGCCCACCTCGGTGTGGATCTTGTACGCGAAGTCCACCGGGGTGGCGCCACGGGGCAGCGTCACGACGTCACCCTTGGGGGTCACCGCGAACACCTCGTCCTGGTAGAGGTCGAGCTTCAGCCCCTCGAGGAACTGCGCCGGGTCGTCGTACTCCTCCTGGAGGAAGCGGATGTCGGCGATCCACGGCAGCTCGTCGCCGGCAACCGCCCGCCCCTCCTTGTACGTCCAGTGGGCGGCGATCCCGTACTCGGCCAGCTCGTGCATGTCGCGGGTGCGGATCTGCACCTCCAACGGCTTGCGGTCGGGCCCCAGCACGGTGGTGTGCAGGCTCTGGTACAGGTTGAACTTGGGCATCGCCACGTAGTCCTTGAACCGGCCCTGCACCGGTGGCCACATGGTGTGCACCACGCCCAGCGCCGCGTAGCAATCCTTCAGCTCCTCGGTGATCACCCTGATGCCGATCAGGTCGTAGATCTCGTCGAACGGCCGCCCCCCGTCGCGGATCTTGCGGTAGATGGAGTACACGTGCTTGGGACGGCCGGTGACCTCTGCTTTGATCCCCGCCTCCTCCAGCGCGTGCACGGTGGCGGCGACGGTGTCGGCGATGAACGCATCCCGTTGCGGCGCGCGCTGCTCCATCAGCGCGGTGATCTCGGCGTAGCGCCGGGGGTAGAGGATGGCGAAGCAGCGGTCCTCGATCTCGTGCTTGATCTCCTGCACGCCGAGCCGGTGCGCCAGCGGCGCGTAGATCTCCAGGCTCTCGGATGCGATCCGTTGCTGCTTCTCCTCGTCCAGGGGGCGCAGCGTGCGGACGTTGTGCAGCCGGTCGGCGAGCTTTATCAGCAGGACTCGGACGTCGCGCGCAACCGCGATCATCATCTTGCGGATGGTGGCGGCCTGCGGGGCTTCGCGGCTGTCGAACCGGATCCGCTCGAGCTTGGTGACCCCGTCGATCAGTTCCGCCACGGTCTCCCCGAAGGCGGCCCGCACATCGTCGAGGGTGAGGTCGGTGTCCTCGACCACATCGTGCAGCAGGGCGGCGGCGAGCGTCTCCCCGTCCATCCCGTAGTCGGCGAGGATCTCGGTGACCGTCAGCGGATGCGTGATGAAAGGCTCGCCGGTCTTGCGAAACTGGCCGTCATGGGAACGGACCGCCAGGTCGTAGGCACGTTCGATCAGTTCGGTGGGCGCCTCCGGGTGGCGGCGGCGGAAGGCTCGAAGCACCGGGTCGAGCTCGATGCGGGCAGCGTCGTCCCCGCGTTCCTGGGATGACTCAAGGCCCGTCATAGCGCACCAGCGCGTGGAGGTCGACGTCGGTCAGCCGGCGGCGGCCGTTCAGGAAGCCGAGCTCGACCAGCACGCCGACGCCGGCCACATCGGCGCCGAGCCGCCGCAACAGCCGCACGCCGGCCGCCGCGGTGCCGCCGGTGGCGAGCACGTCGTCCACGATGAGGGCGACGTCACCGGGGCCGAATGCGTCCTTGTGGACTTCGAGCAGGTCGGTGCCGTACTCCAGCTCGTAGCCCTGCTCCTCGGTGTCGTGCGGCAGCTTCCCCGGCTTGCGGATCGGCACGAACCCGGCCTCGAGCCGCAACGCCACCGGCGCGGCGAAAATGAACCCGCGCGCTTCGATGCCGGCGACCTTCGTGATTCCCCGGTCGCTGAAGTGCGCTGCGATGGCGTCGACCGCTGCGAGGAAGGCATCGGCGTCGCCCAGCAGCGGTGTGATGTCCTTGAACACGACACCCGCCTGCGGGAAGTCGGGGATGTCGCGTATCAGGCGCTTGTAGTCGGCCTCCGTCACTTCGCCAATATACGGCGTCACCGCTTGCGGCGGCGCCGCTTGGGCGGGCGGGGGGTCGCCCCGCTCAGCACGGTCATCGCCCCGTCGTCGTCGGCGGGCGCGACGGCGGCCACCGGAACCGGCCCCTGGTCGGGCACGGCCACGGCTTCCGCCGGTCCCCGCCGCCGCTCGACGCGCCGGCGGGCTCGCTGCCAATCCTCCTCCTGCTCCTTCCACACCGCGAGCAGTGGGGAGGCGAAGAAGATCGAGGAGTACGTCCCGGCGCCGATCCCGACGAAGAGGGCGAGCGCGAACTCTCGCAGCGTGGTCGCCCCGAGCAGGTAGGAGCCGACGAACAGCAGGCTGCCCACCGGAAGCAGGCTCGTGAGCGACGTGTTGATCGACCGCATCAGCACCTGGTTCATCGACAGGTTGACGATGCCGGTGATCGTGTGCTTGTCGTGGAGGACCTCGATCTGCTCCTCGATCTTGTCGAACACCACGACGGTGTCGTAGAGGGAGTAGCCGAGGATCGTGAGGATCGCGATGACCGAAGCCGGCGTCACCTCGAAACCGGTAAGCGAGTACACGCCGGCGGTGATGGTGAGGTCGTGCAGCAGTGCTGCGAGCGCGGTGAAGGCCATCCGCCACTCGAAGCGGATGCTGATGAAGATCGTGACGACGATGAGGAAGATCACCAGTGCCCTGGCGGCCGATTCGGCCACTTGGGCGCCGAACGTCGGGCCCACCTCCTGGGAGCTGACCTCGCTGGCGGACACGCCGGCAATCTCCGCGACCGTGTCGACCAGCCGCTGGAGCTGCTCCTCGGTCAGCTCGACCGTCTGGATGCGGATGCCGTCACCGGTGCCGGTGAGCTGGACGCGAGCGGCCTCCTGGCCGACGCCTCGCAGGTCGGCGCGGACCTCATCCAGCGACAGCTCCTGCGCGTTGGGTGCCTCGATGACGGTCCCGCCGACGAAGTCGACGCCCAGGTCGAGTCCGCGCACCGCTAGCGAAAGCAGCGAGATGAGCACCGCAGCCGCCGAGATGACGAAGTAGCGGCGGCGGTTGCCGACGAAGTCGAAGCTGGTCTCGCCCCGGTACATGCGCTGGAAGACGCTCATGCCCCTGCCTCCGCCGCGTCGGAGGCCACCGGCAGCCCGGTGGCGCCGCGGATGCTGAACCGGCCGCCATCGCCGAGGCGGGTGCGCACCAAGAACGCAGCGGCGTAGCGGGTGAAGAACGCGGCCACGATCACGTCGATGACGGTGGCGAGGCCCAGCGCCACGGCGAAGCCCTTCACCGCCCCGACCGCCAGCAGGAACAGCAGCACCGCTCCGAACAGCGAGACGGCGTCGGCGGTGAGGATCGTCCGGAACGCTCGGGGGAAGGCGTTGTCGACGGCGGCCCGCACCGACCGGCCGTGACGCACCTCCTCCTTGATCCGTTCGAAATACACGATGTACGAGTCAGATGTGATCCCGATCGACACCACGATGCCGGCCACGCCGGCCAGCGTCAGCGTGACCCCCTGCGTCTCGCCGAGGAAGGAGAACAGGAACAGCAGGAAGGCTCCGAACACCGACAACCCGGCGATGGCGATCAGCCCCAGCGCCCGGTAGTAGAAGAGCAGCGCGAAGCCCACCAGGATGAGCCCCCCGATGCCGGCCACGAGGCCCGCGTTGAGCGAGTCGTCACCCAGCGTCGCCGACACCGACTCGACCCGGTCGGTCTCGAACGTGGCGGGGAGCGCGCCGTAGCGAAGCACGGTGGCGAGGTCCTCGGCCTCGGACTGCTGGTCGTCGCCGCCGCCGATGGTGATGGTCACCGCAGACGGCGACAGGCCCTCCGGCCCGACGCCCTCGGCCACCACGGGGGCCGACACCACGGCCCCGTCGAGGACGATGGCGAAGCGGCGGCGCGGGTCGGCGATGTTGAACGTGGCGAGCTGGCCGGTGGCCTCGCGGAACTTGTCGCCGCCCTCGCCGGTGAAGGACGGGTCGACCACCCATCCCCCGACCCCGCCGCCGTGCCCACCGCCGGCGAACTGGGCGTCGGCCCCGGTGATGTCGGCGCCGGTGAGCAGCGCCGGGCCGACGTGGTACACGAGGCCCGAATCGGGCTCCAGCAGCCACGCTTCCTGGGCCGGGTCGTCCACGATGGTGAGGCCGGTGTCCCAGTCGACGTTGTCGGGCCAGTTGTCGGGCGGGCCGGCCGCAGGCGGCTCCGTGGTGGTCGTGGTCTCCCCGCCCTCGACCGTGGTGGTGGTCGCGTCGTCCCCGGCCTGGTTGAGGTCGGCCGCGAACCCGGGCGGTTCGACACCCAGCTCGGCGTAGATCGGGCTCACGCCGGGCAGCTGGCCGATGGTGGCCACTTGCCGGAAGCTCAGCTCCCCGGTGCTGCCGATGGCGGCCAGCGCTCGGTCACGGTCGGTGACGCCGGGAAGCTGCACCTCGACGGCGTTGTCGCCGGCGACGGCGATCTCAGGTTCCTGCACGCCGCCAAGGGATTCGATGCGACGCCGCATGATCTCGACGGCCTTGTCGAGCACCTCGGAGTCGGTTCCGTCGGGCGCGACCAGTCGCACAGCGAACCCGCCCTGCAGGTCGAGACCGAGACGCGGGGTGGCACCGAGCGCGAGCGTGACGGCTAGCGCACCCCACGCGACGATCAGCGTGATCAGCGCAGCTACCAGCGCGCGACGCCTGCTCACTCGCCGCCTTCCTTGGTGACGATCGCCATGCGGGCCACCCGCAGCAGGCCGCCGTCCTCCACCTCCAGCACCACCGAGTCCTCGTCGATGCGCCGGATGACGCCCATGATGCCGCCGCCGGTGCGGATGGCGTCGCCGATCTCCAGCGAGGCGCTCAGCTCCTGACGCCGCCGCAGCTGGTTGCGCTGCGGGCGGATGATCAGGAACCAGAAGAACCCGCCCAGCACGAGGATGATCACGAGGAAGCTCAGCAACCCGCTGGAGCCGCTGCCATCCTCCTGCGCCAGCACGAATCCGGTAGCCAGGATCAAGCTCTGCAAGGTGGATTGGCCTCCTGCGAAAGGGAGCGGCGCGGCTCGAAGGCTCGGGACGCCGGGCTGGTCATGGTAACGCGTCCCCGGGGTCCCGGGAAACTCTCGCACCGACCACGCGAGCCGTGTACTCGCCGAGCTCGCCGGCTTCGATGGCGGCTCGGGCGCCCTCCATCAGGTCGAGCGTGTACGTCAGGTTGTGGATGCTCAGCAGCCGGTGCGCCGACAGCTCGCCGGTGACCCGCAGATGGCGCAGGTAGGCGCGGCTGTGGGCCGCGCACGTGCGGCAGCGGCAGTCGGGGTCGAGCGGCCGGTCGTCGCCGGCATGCTCGCGGCGGCGGATGGAGAAGTCGCCCTGGGCGGTGAGCACCTTGCCGTGGCGGGCCAGCCGCGTGGGCCACACGCAGTCGAAGAGGTCGGCACCGCGGGCGATCGCCGCCAGCACCCCCTCGGTGTCGCCGAGGCCCATCACGTACCGCGCCCGATCGGGCGGCAGCTCGGCGACCGCGGCGGCGAGGGCGCTGTCCCGCTCGGCAGGGGCCTCCCCGACCGACAACCCGCCGATCGCGTAGCCGGGGAAGCCGAGCGCGGCGGTCGCCCGGGCGCTGGCGGCGCGCAGTTCCGGGTCGACGCCGCCCTGGCAGATCCCGAAGAGGGCCTGATCGGGCCGCCGGTGGGCGTTCAGCGCCCGCTCGGCCCAGCGCAGCGTGCGCTGCATCGCCGCCTCGACCTCAGGTCTCGGCGCCGGCAGGCCCACCAGCACGTCGAGCACCATGGCGATGTCGGGCCCGAGCGCCTCCTGGACCGCCACCGCCTCCTCCGGGGTCAGCCGCACGGTGCTCCCGTCGTACGTGGACCGGAACGCCACACCGTCCTCGTCGACCCGGGCGTCGAGGCTGAAGATCTGGTATCCGCCGGAGTCGGTGAGGATCGGGCGGTCCCAGCCCATGAAGCCGTGCAGGCCCCCCAACCCCGCCACCTCGGGCGCCCCGGGGCGCAGCATCAGGTGATAGGTATTGGCGAGCACCATCTCGGCCCCGGCCTCCGCGAGGTCGCGCGAGTCCAGCGCTTTCACCGCCCCGCGCGTCCCGACGGGCATGAAAGCCGGGGTGGCCACCGGGCCGTGCGGCGTCGTGAGGTTCCCGGCGCGCGCCGCGCCGTCCCGGGCGGTCTCGGACCACCGGACGGCCGCCGTCATGCGGCCCGGTCCAGCAGGCACGCGTCCCCGAACGACAGGAACCGGTAGCCCCGCTCTAGGGCGGTGGCGTACACCTCGCGCCATGCGTCGCCGATGAACGCGGCCACCAGCACGACGAGCGTCGATCCGGGCACGTGGAAGTTGGTGACCAGCCGGTCGACGACCTGGAAGTCGTAGCCGGGGCGGATGAACAGGTCCGTGACACCGGAGCCTGCACTCACGGCGCCGTGGGCGCCGGCAGCCTCCAGGGTGCGGACCACCGTCGTGCCGACCGCGACCACACGCCCGCCGCGCGCCCGGGTCGCGGCGATCGCTTCGGCCGCTGCCCCAGGCACCTTGAAGCGCTCGGCATGCATCTCGTGCCCGTCGAGCGTCGCCGCTGCGATCGGTCGGAACGTGTCGACGCCCACGTTCAGCTCGATTTCGGTCACCTCGACGCCGCGCTCACCAAGGCCGGCGAGCACGCGCGGCGTGAAGTGCAGGCCGGCGGTCGGGGCGGCCGCCGACCCGACGCTCTGGGCGAAGATCGTCTGGTAGCGCTCCGGGTCGGCGAGCGAGCCACGAAAGTACGGCGGCAGCGGCACCTCGCCGGCGGTGGCCAGCAGCTCCTCGACCCGGCCGGGCGGATGGTCGAACCGCAGCGTCACGATGCCGCGCTCCGGAGACGACTCGAGCGTGGCAGCCATGCCGCTGAACTCGATCCTGGCGCCGGCCCGCAGCTGGCGGGCGGGCCGCACCAGCGCCTCCCACAGGTCCTCGTCGCGGTCGAGCAGCAGCACCTCCACTGCGCCGCCGGTGCCGTGCTTGTGCCCCCGGAGCCGGGCCGCTCGGACCCGGGTGCGGTTGACGACCACGAGGTCGCCGGGGTCCAGCAACGCCGGCAGGTCGGCGAACCGGTGGTCGGTGAGCGCCGCGGCGACCAGCAGGCGCGCAGAGTCGCGCGGCTCGACCGGCGCCTGGCCGATGGCGTGCTCGGGCAGGTCGTACACGAAGTCGTCGGTGCGCACGAGCGGCAGGGTATCGATCAGCTGGTGGCGAGCCGGGCCCCGGCCAGGGTTGCCCGTGGGGTCCGGTCGAGCACCAGCCGGTCGATCCCGGGCGGGCCCGGTCGCTCCTCCACGGTCACGCGCCCGCCGCCCGGCCAGGCGATCGCGGCGCCGGCGGGCTCGCCACCGAGGACGTCCCGAAAGAAGGCCAGGGTCGCTTCCGGTTCGGGCGAGCCGATCGCCACGTGGCGGAGCCGTGCAGCCTCGGCCGCGGGTGGCGGCGGGTCCCGCCACCACTGCGACCACCAGGGAGGGGGCTCGCCGCCGAGCATCTCCAGGACGGCCGGGTCGTCTTCGCCGGACTGCGCTACCTGCACCACCGTGCCGTGGGCGACGTCGGGGGTGAGGAAGCACTCTTTCCAGAACGGGTTGGCGAGGTCGATCTGCACCGGCTGGTAGCCGAGCGAGCGCAGCCGTTCGATCTCGGCGCCCAGGTCCGCCACTTTGAACGTGAGGTGGTGAGGCCCCGGGCCGTGGCGGGCGAGGAAGCGGGCCATGAAGTCGTTGTCGTCGGTGGCGTGCGGCTCGATCAGCTCGACCGCCATCTCGCCGAGGGCCACCTGCATCGCCCGGAACCCGATCGACGTGCCCCCGCCGCGCACCTTGCCGCCGAACTCGCCGACGATCACGTCGAGATGGGGCTGCACGTCGGGCACGGCGAGCGCGACGTGGTCGAGATCGAAGGCCATGGCGGGCGGGATCATACGGCCTAAGCTGCCCCGCTCCTCCCTGGCGGCGAGTGACGATGGACATCCATACTCTCTACGGCCCGTTGTTACGGCGCTTCCGCACCCACCGGATGCGTCACTTCGTGGACGTCCTCGGGGTGACCCCGGGCACGCGGGTCCTCGACGTGGGCGGCACGCCCTTCAACTGGGAGCTCGTGGACGTGCAGCCTCAGATCACGATCGTCAACTTGGATGGGCCGCCCGCGGGGCTGCCGGAGAACATCGAGTGGATGGTCGGCGACGGCCGCAAGCTACCGTTCGGCGACCACAGCTTCGACGTCTGCTTCTCGAACTCGGTCATCGAGCACATGTCGACATGGGCGGGGCAGCAGACGTTCGCAGCCGAATTGCGCCGGGTGGCGCCTGCCTACTACGTCCAGACGCCGAACCGCGGCTTCCCCGTCGAGCCGCACTACCTGACGCCGTTCATCCACTGGGTCCCCGACCACCGGCGAGCCGCGTTGCTACGGCGGTTCACGGTATGGGGGTGGATGACGAAGCCCACGGCAGCCGCATGCGCGGCGATGGTCGACGAGATCCGTTTGGTCACCAGGTCGGAGATGACCGAGCTGTTCCCCGACGCCGTGATCGACGCCGAGAGGGTCGGCGGCCTGACCAAAGCGCTCGTGGCGGTCAAGACCCGATAGCCCGCGCGTCAAGCGAAGTCGGCCACCAGCTCCCAGGCCTCCGGGTCGACCAGCGCCACCGCGGCGAACGGCAGCGCCCGCCAGTCCTCGTAGGCGACGTGCGCCTGCCCCTGGAGCGACGCCCGCACCTCGCCCAGCACCAGCCCGTGAGAGACGACCACCGCCGGGAGCGGTCCATTGGCCACCTTGGTGCGCAAGAACCCGACAGCCCGGTCGCGCGCGTGGGTCAGTGCCTCCCACCCGTTGGCGGGCTCGTCCGGATTGGCGAGCGCCTGGCGAACCACCCGCCCGTAGTCGGGCACGAACGCGCTCCGGTGGACCTCGTCGAGCTCTCGGTGGGCGGAGTGGGCAGTTCCGTATCGCGCCGCGGCTGCCTCCCCCACCACCACCGTCTTCGGCTCCGCGCTCGAATATACGTGCTCCACAGCGAGCCACCAGGGCGCCGCCAGGAGGCGGTCGAGCTGGCGGCGCCCGTCGCTCGACAGCTCCCACTCGGCCGGAGGCCGCGTCGGGTCCATCCGGCACATTGGATGCCGAATCAGATACAGGGTCGACATCGAGGGCAACATACCCATTCGTATGGGACCTATGCCCGGGCCGGCCGTCCCGTCGCGGTGCGCCGGACGGCCCTCACCCGTCGAGCAACGACGGCTGCGCCCTGTCGACCGGCGGCTCGATACCCAGGTGGGCGTAGGCCAAAACCGTGGCCACCCGCCCCCGCGGGGTGCGCTGCAGCATGCCGAGCTGCAACAGGAACGGCTCGTAGGCGTCCTCCACCGTCTCGGGCTCCTCACCGACGGCGATCGCCAAGGTGCTCAGGCCCACCGGACCACCCCCGAACTTGTACACCACCGACTCCAGGATCGCCCGGTCGACCTTGTCGAGGCCGATGTCGTCGACTTCGAACATCCGCAGTGCTTCGCCGGCTGTCGGGCCGTCGACGACTCCGTTGCCCCGCACGGCCGCGAAGTCGCGGACCCGCCGCAGCAGCCGGTTGGCGATGCGGGGGGTTCCCCGGCTGCGGGAGGCGACGGCCTGGGCGCCGTCGTCCGTGGCGGCGACCTCGAGGATCCCGGCCGACCGGTGCACGATCGCCTCGAGCTCGGTGGGCGTGTAGTAGTCGAGGCGCGACACGTAGCCGAAGCGGTCGCGCAGCGGCGGCGCCACCCGGCCGACCCGGGTGGTGGCCCCGATCAGCGTGAAGGGCGGCAGGTCGAGCCGGATCGAACGAGCTGCCGGGCCCTTGCCGACGACGATGTCGAGATGGAAGTCCTCCATCGCCGGGTACAGCACCTCCTCGACGACCCTCGGCAGCCGGTGGATCTCGTCGATGAACAGCACGTCGCCGCGGTCGAGGTTCGTGAGGACGGCAGCGAGGTCGCCGGCCCGCTCGAGGGCCGGGCCTGAGGTCGCCCGGAATTGCGCGCCCATCTCGGCGGCGAGGATGCCGGCCAGCGAGGTCTTGCCCAGGCCGGGCGGGCCGCTGAACAGCACATGGTCGAGCGCCTCGCCCCTCCCCCGGGCCGCTTCGACGAGGATGGCCAGGCGCTCCTTGAGCTGCTCCTGGCCGACGAACTCGTCCATCCGGCGGGGCCGCAGGCCGACTTCGAAGTCGACTGCGTCGTCGTCGGGCTGGGCGGTCCCGGCGAGCAGGCCGTCTTCCCTCATTGTCTACTGCCGCCGGCCCGGGCGGTCGCCTGGCCTGCCGCGAGGTGGGGCCCTCCCGGCGGCGGCTGCCGCCGAACGCTGCACATCGGCGTGGCCCGGCCGCCGGCCGGGCCCGGACCCAACCACGTGCCGCGTCGGAGCTCTCGATGCTTCGTCATCTGTGTCGCCCGGGCGGTCGCCGGGCGTGGCGCGGGGTGGGGCCCTCCCGGCGGCGGCTGCCGCCGAACGCTGCACATCGGCGTGGCCCGGCCGCCGGCCGGGCCCGGACCCAACCACGTGCCGCGTCGAAAGCTTCGATGCTTCGTCATCTGTGTCGCCCGGGCGGTCGCCGGGCGTGGCGCGGGGTGGGGCCCTCCCGGCGGCGGCTGCCGC
>JBFJZV010000029.1:0-20489 GCA_041621915.1 Acidimicrobiia bacterium
GGATCCCTACGAGCTGCTGCGTGAGGAGGGCGACGAAGCGATGTGCCACACCGTCGGCGATCTCCTCGCCGAGGTGCTCGTAGCCGTAGATGACGGTGTGGCTCAGGTCGAACGGCAGCTTCCCGAACAAGCCGTCCTCGGCCATCACCAGAGTCGTAAGGGGCCGCTGAGCATACCGAACCCCGAGCTGGAAGAAGACGTCCGCATCCATGGTGGACAGGTCCGCGATGACGAGGTCGGCCTGGTAGAGCCACCGGTACGTCAGCGCGTCGATATTGCCGGAGGCGTTGACGTCGATGGCGCGGAAGCCTCGTATCCCGGCCGCGTCGAGGGCCGGCTTGATCAGCTTCTCATACGTGAGGTCGAGGTCGAGCACCCTCCCCGTGGCGTAGTCGGCCTTCCTGCCGAAGCCGATGACCACGAAGCAGATCAGCTCTTGCTCCCCGTCGGTTTCGGCTGCAGCCGCCTCGCTGCGGGTAGCCACGTCGGTCATTGGAGGCTCCCCCTCGTGATCCGTCCGCCGACCCTACCGCTCAGCCGACGATGCCGCCCTCGGTCATCGGGTACAGGTCGAGGGCGGCGTCGAGCTCGTCCTCGGGCAACACCTCCAGCGCCAGCGCCGCCTCCCGTACGCTGGTGCCCTCGGCGAACGCCTTCTTGGCCACCTTCGCCGCCAGGTCGTAGCCGATCTTCGGCACCAACGCGGTGATGACGATCACGTTGCGGTGAACCAGCTCCGTTGCCCGCGCCTCGTCGGCCTCGATGCCCTCCACGCACTTCGAGCGCAGCACGTCGGCGGAGGTCGCCAGTAGCCCGGCCGACTCCAGCAGGTTGTGGGCGAGCACCGGCATCATCACGTTCAGCTCGAAGTTGCCGTTGGCGCCGCTCCACACCACGGTCGAATCGTTGCCGACGACCTGGGCCGCCACCTGCATCATCATCTCCGGGATCACCGGGTTGACCTTCCCGGGCATGATCGACGACCCGGGCTGCAGCGACGGCAGCCGGATCTCGGCGATGCCGGTGCGGGGCCCCGACGACAGCCACCGCAGGTCGTTGGCGATCTTGAACAGCGACACCGCCACCGTGCGCATCGCCCCCGAAGCGCTCACGGCAGCGTCCTTGGCGGCCTGCGCCTCGAAGTGGTCGTCTGCCTCCCGGAAACCGCACCCGGTCCGGTCCGCCAGCGCCGCGATCACCGCCGGAGCGAACGCCGGCGGCGCGTTGATGCCGGTGCCGACCGCGGTGCCGCCCAGCGCCAGCTCGTCCAGCTCGGGCAGCACGGCGCGCAGCCGCTCGACGCCCTTCGCCACCTGGGTGGCGTACCCGGCGAACTCCTGGCCGAGCCGCACCGGCGTGGCGTCCATCAGGTGGGTGCGGCCCGACTTCACAATGCCGTCGAACTCGCCCGCCTTGGCGTCCAGCGCGTCCCGGAGCCGCTCCAGGGCGGGGATCGTCTCCTCGCGCAGCGCCATGGCCGCCGCGACGTGGATGGCAGTGGGGATCACGTCGTTGGACGACTGCGAGGCGTTGACATGGTCGTTGGGGTGGACGAGCTTCGACCCGACCTCGCCGCCGAGCAGCTGGGTGGCCCGGTTGGCGATGACCTCGTTGGCGTTCATGTTGGTCGACGTGCCGGAACCCGTCTGGAAGACGTCGAGCACGAAGTGGCGGTCGTGCTCGCCGGCCACCACCTCGTCGGCCGCCTGGACGATGGCATCGGCGGTTTCCTTCTCCACCAGGCCCAGGTCGCGGTTGACCTTGGCGGACTCTGACTTGACCAGGCCCAGCGCCTGGATGAAGCGGCGGCCGAACCGCAGCCCGGAGATGGGGAAGTTCTCCACCGCTCGCTGCGTGCTGGCCCCGTAGAGGGCGTCGTCGGGCACCTGGACCTCGCCCATCGAGTCGCGTTCGGTACGCATGTCTGCCTTTCGGGATCTTCTGGTCAAATCGTAAACCTCCGCGAGGCGGGCTGCGTGTGGTTGGCTGAGATGAGAGGTGCTGCCACGATGACCGAAGCCGTCCCCATCCGGGAGACGTTCGATGCGTTCTACCTCCGCGAGTTCCCGCGGATGGTGGCGCTGGCGGCGGCCGTGTCCGGAAGCCGGGCGGTCGCCGAGGACCTCGCCCAGGAAGCGATGGTCCGCGCCCACCGTCACTGGGACCGGATCGCCGGCTACGACAAGCCGGGCGCCTGGGTACGCCGGGTGACGGTCAACCTGGCGACATCGGCGTTCCGCAAGCGGGCCGCCGAGTCCCGCCGGCTACTGCGGCTCGGCCGCCCCGCTGCCGAGCTGCCACCGCCAGAGCCGGAGGACGAATCCGTGTGGGCGGCCGTGGGCGAGCTGCCCCGCCGCCAGCGGGCGGCCGTAGCCCTCTTCTACCTCGAGGACCGCCCGGTCCGCGAGATCGCCGAGATCCTCGAATGCACCGAGTCCACCGCCAAGGTCCACCTGCACAAGGGCCGCACCGCGCTCGCCGCGGCGCTGGCCGATCACCGGGGTGTCGCATGAACGACGACAAGATCCGCACCGCCTTCCGCCGCCTCGACCGCGACGTGCGGGCCACGGTCCGCCCGGCTGCGAGCCTCGAGCGCATCGGCCGCCGCCGCTGGGGCCGCCTACTCCTGGTCCCCGTCGCCGCCGCGGCGGTGGTGGCGCTGGTCGTGGGCGCCGGAGCGCTGCTGCTGCGGGGCACCGAACCGCTCCCCCCGGCCACCTCCCTGCCGACCGACGTGACGACCCCCACCCCGACGACCCTGCCGGGGACCGTCACCACCGTGCCGAACCCCGACACCGACGGGCCCGTGGTGCAGCCGACCATCGTCGCCGAGGGCGAGGTCCTGCTGGCGTCTCCCGACGGGGTGGCGGTGGCTCGAGACGGTCTGGCGGTGCCGATCGTCGACGCCCCGGCCCGCGTTGCGGTCGGCGACCGGTCGGGCGGCATCCTGTACGAATCCCAGGGCGACATCTACCGGCTGCGCGCCAACAGCTCATCCCCGGAGCTGCTGGCGACGGCCACGGAGCTCCACGACACGGCGATCGTCGACGAGCAGGCGGTGGTGCTCTTCACCCGCCACCGCGCCGTCGAAGGCACCGATAGCGTGGCGGGCCGAGTGTGGTACGCCCCGCTGGACGCCCAGGGCGAGCCGATGCTGATCTACGAGTCGGACGGGTTCGAGGGCTCGATCACGCGGGTCACCCACGGCGGCGGGATCTTCGCTATCACGTTGGCAGCCGAGGGTATCGAGTGGTTCGAGTTCGTCGACGCTGCAGGTGGGCGGGTCGACGTGGTCAACCCCCGGCCGTTCGACGCCGACGCTGCAGGCGACCGCTTCACCGACCAGGGCGTGCTGACCCCTGACGGCAGCCGGCTCGTGTTCCTGCAATCCGACCAGCCCGTGCTCGACGTTGGCGACAGCATCGACGTAGTGGTGTGGGACGTCGCCGCGGGCCAGGAGCTGCAGCGCTTCCCCGTCGGGCTCGGCGGCGAGGCCGGGGCCCGGACGTCGTACTGGTTCGTGCGGGCCGACTCCGACGGCGCCCGGCTGCTGCTCGGTCGCCTCGACGCCGAGCGCAACCCGCTGGCCCCCCTCGAGATGGGGCTCGGCGACGCGTCCCTGTTCGAACTGCCGGCCCCCGGCGCACCCTCGATCGCCGGTCCGGCCGCGACGACCGCACCGCCGCCGGCCGAGCCGCAGGCCGCCCTGGTGCCCGCCGATGGCTTCGGGCGGGGGATGCTGCTGGCGACCGGGGAGCGTGTCGTGTGGTACCCGGACCCCACCGACCCGCTCGCCGAGGGGCAAGAGCAGGTCGTGTGGGAGTTCACGGGCAACGAGGTGGCCCTGGGTGACGGCCGTTTCGCCTACGACGACGGCGCCGGGGGCGTGGTGTTCGGCGGCGGCCAGGCGCCGGTGCGGTGGCTGCAGCCCGGCGCGAGCGCGGCCGACGCCGTCACGCTGGCGCAGCCCGGGGACACGTTCCCGCTGGCACTGCTCGGGGTCGCCGAGATCGACGGCGCCCGGCGGGCGTTCGGCACCCAGTTCGACGGCGAGCGCGTGCAGCTCGTGACCATCCGCCTCGACACCGCCGAGATCGAGAGCATCGGGACCGTCGACACCTCCGGTGGCTGGATCGCCAACCTCAGCTTCGACGGCGAGCGGTTCTGGGTGGCGGGGTTCGAGCGCCAGGACGGCCAGTTCTGCTCCCGCACCTGGTCCATCGCCCTCGACGGCGAGTTCGGCGGCGTCAGCGGCGTTCCGGAGCGGTGCACGCCCGAGACGCTCTTCGAGCAGGCGCGGGTCTCGCCGGACGGGCGGCTCGTGGCGTACGTCGAGGCGGGACTGGCGGGCACCGAGCCCGAGCTGGGCACGATCGTGCGGACCGGCCCGATCGACCTCGTGGTCGCCGACACCGGCGGCGGTGAGGTGGCGCGGGTCCTGGTCGGTACCGACGTGCAGGACGTGTTGATCATCCACGACTTCGACGGGGAGCGGATCGTCGTGTCGCGGCAGTCGGAGGAGCCGGCGCTCAGCCAGCAGGCGCTGTTCGTGATCGACCTCGATTGCGCCGGATGCGCCGGCCGGATCGATGCGGTCGCTGCCAACGCCGGCTTGACGGGCCCGGCCGAGCCGCCCGCCGAGTTCGCCGCGCTGGAACCCCTGCCCGGTTGCTCGATCGACGGCACCGGCGCTCGTGCCGATGCCCAGCCCGGGCTGCCCGATCCCGTGGCGGCCACGCGAGACGGCATCCTCGATGCTGCGGAGCGGTGCGACTTCGCCGCCCTCGACGGCCTGGCGCTCGACGGTGAGTTCTCGTACAACTTCGACAGCGGTTTCCCGGGCATGTTCCGCCAGGCCGAGGGGGCCGGGGCGCCGACGGTTCGGCTGATCGCACAGATGCTGGGGTTCCCTCACGGAACGGTTGACGCGGGCGGCGAGATCATCTACGTGTGGCCGGAGATCGCCACCTACGAGTCCTGGGACCAGGTGTCCGTCGAGGAGCAGAACCGCCTCTCGTTCGTCTACGACTTCCCGGAGCAGCGGCAGTTCGCAGACTTCGGCGCCTACGTGGGCCTGCGAGTCGGCATCACGGAGTCGGGCGACTGGGTCTTCGTGGCCACCGGCGACTAGCGCGAGGCGCTGGAGGGTGCCCGAGGTGGGGCGGCTCCGACGTTACCGCCTCGGGCCGGCCGTCACAGGTCCAAGAACGGGTCGGGCGCCGGAGCCTCCTCCGGGACGAGGCCGTGCTCGATGCGGTAGGCGTCGTAGCCCTTCGCCTCCAGCGCGTCGGCCAGCTCGGGGCCGCCCGACTCGACGATGCGGCCGCCCACCATCACGTGCACCCGGTCGACCGACAGGTAGCGCAGGATGCGGCTGTAGTGGGTGATGAGCAGGATGCCGCGATCGGGGCTGCGCAGCCCCTCCACCGCCGCGGCCACCTGGCGAACCGCGTCGATGTCGAGCCCCGAGTCGATCTCGTCGAGGATCGCCGCCCGAGGGTCGAGGGTGAGGAGCTGGAAGATCTCCGACCGCTTCTTCTCGCCGCCAGAGAGATCCTCGTTGACCGGCCGGTCGAGGAACGCAGTCATCCCGATCCTTGCGGCGGCCTCCTCGGCCCGCTCCTGGAAGCCGTCGCCGGTGTCGATCTCGGTCAGCAGGTCCCGCAGGGTCACGCCAGGGATCTCGACCGGGTACTGGAACGTCTCGAACAACCCGGCACGGGCCCGCTCGTCCACGTCCAGGCCCATCATCTCGATGCCGGCGACCTGCGCCGAGCCATCCGCCTCGTACTCGGGCTTGCCCATCAGCACGTGGCACAGCGTCGACTTGCCCGAGCCGTTCGGTCCCATCAAGGCGTGGATCTCGCCGTACGGGACGGTGAGGTCGACGCCGCGGAGGATCTCCAGGTCGCCGAGGCGGGCAGTGAGGCCGGACACGGCCAGCGCGGCAGTCATCGGGCCTCCTCGAACTGGGGCTGGAGCGTCAGGTACACCTGGCCGTCCTCGACCTCGACACCGTAGGTGGGCACCGGCCTGGTGGCCGGCAGCGAGTCCGGATGGCCCGTGCGCAGGTCGAAAGCCGACCCATGGCGAGGGCACTCGACGTCGTAGTCGAACACCTCGCCCTCGGCGAGGGACGCCTCGGCGTGGCTGCACCGGTCGCCGACCGCGTAGACGTCGTCGCCGAGCCGGAACACCGCGATGCGGTGCTCGCCGGCGTCGACGCGCACCCCGCGCCCGTCGGGCAGGTCGTCGAGGGCCCCGATGCTGACCCGCTCGGTCATACCCGGCCCTCCTCCTGGGCTGCGACGAACTTGGCGTTGAGGCGCTTGCGCACCACGTCGGCCAGCTCGCCGGCCGGGAGGCGCTGGACCGCCTGCTCGAAGAAGCCCCGCACCTGCAGGCGGTCCGCCCGAGCCCGATCGAGGCCCCGGCTCATCAGGTAATAGCGCTGCTCGGCGTCGAGCGGCCCCATGGTGGATCCGTGGCCGCAGCGCACGTCGTTGGCGAGGATCTCGAGGTTGGGCACCGAGTTCGCCATGGCGTCGCTCGACAGCACCAGGTTGCGGTTGGTCTGGAACGCGTTGGTCTTCTGCGCCTCCTCCTCGATGCGGATGAGGCCGGTGAACACCGACACCGCCCGGTCCTCCACCGCTCCCTTGAGGAACATGTCGGAGTCGGTGTTGGGCGCGGCGTGGTTCATGAAGTAGCGGTAGTCGAGGATCTGGTCGCCGTCGCCGAAGTAGGCGCCGGAGATGTGGGCGTTGGATCCCCGCCCCAGCAAGTCGACGGTGAGGTGGAGGCGGGAGAGGCGGGCTCCGAGGCCCACCTCGCCGAACCGGACGGTGGCGTCGCGGCCGGCCATGAGCCGCTGCTGAGCGATGCTGCGGGTGGCCCGGCCGGCCTCTTGGAAGGTTGTGAGCCGGAAGCGGGCGTTGTCGCGCACCGACACCTCGATCTGGGGGATCACAAGGCAATCGGCGTCCTCCGGGGAGCGCAGCGAGATGACCATCCCGGCCTCGGCGCCCTCCTCGACGACCACCGTCACCCTGGGCAGCGAAAGGCCCGGCCCGGTGGCCTGGAGATCGACGTGGAAGTCGCCAGGGACCGCCTTCCCCTTCGGGACGTAGAGGAACACGCCGTCGCGGGAGAACGCATGGTGGAGGGCGGAGAACTTGTCGAGGCGGGCCGGCACGCCCTGGCCGTAGGCGCCCCGCAGCAGGTTCTCGTGGTCGCGGGCAGCCCGCTGCAGCGACGCGAACACCAAGTCACCGCCGGCATCGTGGTCGGCGCCGGCGGTGAACCCGTCGACCACGGCAGCCCGGCCGGGAGCATCGCCCATGGCCTCGGCCAGCGGTTCGTCCGACGGAAGCGGGTCGCCTGGACCGTCCGGCAAGCCGAACGCGTCCATGTCGAAGCCGAGGTCGACGTATCGCCAGACCTCTTCCTTCTCCGACGGCATCGGCAGCGCCTCAAACGCCTCGAACCCACGCGTGCGCAGCTCTCGTACCCAGTCGGGAGCCTCACGATTCGCCAGGTCCAAGGTGCCGCGATCCAGCGTGAGCACCAGGGAATCCTTCGTTCTGCGGTATGAGCCAGCTTATTGCCGGCGCGTCGCTTGGCCAAGACGGTGCTTGCCTTTCCCCGGAGTCTCCCCTAAGGTGCCGGCTCCGCCCGGCCGATGCCGGGCGTTCGCTTTTCCAAGGAGCCGAGACGATGCGTGTTTCGACGCGCGGCCTGCTGGCCGCATGCCTCGTGGCAGCGACGCTGCTGCCCGGGGCCGCCGCCGCCTCCGCGACGGACGACTTCGTGATGACCGCCTTCCCCCAGCCCCACCCCGAGACGTACTTCGACCGCACGTTCGGCGCCAGCCGGTCCGGTGGCCGCCGTCATCAGGGCAACGACCTGATGGGCCACAAGATGATGCCGGTGGTGGCGATCGCCGACGGCGTGGTGGAGCGCGTCGGGGAGTCGCGACGCGCCGGGTACTACGTGATCGTCGCCCACGAGGGCGGGTGGGAGAGCTGGTACCTGCACCTCAACAACGACACCCCCGGCACCGACGACGGCGCCGGCGGCCCGGAGCTGGCGTTCGCCGAAGGCATCGAGGAGGGTGCCCGGGTAGAGGCCGGGGAGATCATCGGCCGGGTCGGCGACTCGGGCAATGCCGAGTGGACCGCCCCCCACACCCACTTCGAGCTGCACCACGACGGCAAGGTCGTCAACCCCTACCCCTACCTCGAAGACGCGTGGCTCCGCCTGCTCCGGGAGTGGTCCCGAGCCAACGAAGTGGCGTAGACCGCAACTCAACTCAACCCGGAACGCGCTCGACGCGGCACGTGGTTGGCTCCGGGCCGGCGCTTCGCGCCGACCCCCACCCAGGACCAGCAAGAGCGGCAGCCGCCGCCGGGGAGGGCCCCCAACGCGTAGCGAGCAACACGACGCCCGACTGGCGGCAATGTCACTGGGTGGGGAGGATGTCGCAGCCTGGTTCGCCGGGGAAGATCTGGCGGAAGTGCACGGACCACGTGGCGTCGGGATCGGTGATCGATGGCAGCAGCGCCTCGAAGTCGGCGCCGGTCACCGACTGGCAGTCCATGGGGCCGAGTCGGGTGTCGTAGGACTCCGGGCCCCAGGTGATCCCGGCGGCCAGCTCTCTGCCGGACGCCACCTCTCCCGGATAGGCGAGCACCAGCACGCCGTCACCGGTGAACAGCTCGGGCTCCTCGACCACGAACTCGCCGGCGATGGCCCGCCAGTCGCGCAGGGCGCGCCGGAACGCAGCCAGCCGTTCCCGGCCCGCGATCTGCTCGGAGTCTTCGATGCCGAAGGTCTCGCCGACGGCGTACACGCCGAAGCTGACCTGTTGGTCGCCGGTGTCGAGCACGAATCGGGTGCTGTCGGCGTCGCCTATCTGCGCGTCGCCGTAGTCGGCCAGCGGCTCCAACAGCCCGGCGTCGACGGCCGCCGCCACCAGGGCTTGCATGCCCTCCGGCGAGACGCGTGCCTCGATCAGGCCCGGTAGCGGGCCGGACTCGACGTCCCGGTCGATGGCGATGATCCGGCCGTCGCCGTACAACGTGAAGGCGGGGAAGCCGAATTGGACCACCGGGAGCGGGTCGGGCTGGTTCACGCCGACGTCGATCTGGAGCACCACGTCGTCGGGCCCCGTGGGCAGTTCGAACGCGACAGGAGCCACAGTGGTCGTCGTGGTCGGAGGGGTCGTCGTGGTCGTCGCCGCACTGTCGCCACAGGCTGCCACCAGTAGGAGCACGGCCAGGATCGGTGTATGTCTCATGTCCCGTCCGACGCTACCCACCGTTGCGCGGGTTCCCGAGCAGCTCCCTGGCCCGGGCGAACACCGCGTCGAGCATGGCCTCGGTGAGCTTGCCGGTGAACGTGTTCTGCTGGCTCACGTGGTAGCTGCATAGCAGCGTCGGGCCGCCCGGGATCGGGACCTCGACCCCGTGGCCGAACCTCACCCTCGGCCGGGGCAGGTCACGACCGAGCGCTGCCAGCGCCCGGAGCGCCTGGACATAACCGAACTGGCCAAGGCACACGATCACCGCCGGGGCCGCCAGCCGCACCTCCTCGACGAACCAGTGGGAGCAGGCGTCCCGCTCGGACGGCGTCGGCCGGTTGGCGGGTGGCGCGCAGTGCACGGGGGCGGCGATGTATGCGCCGAAGAGCTCCAACCCGTCGCCGGCGTGCGAGGCATCCGGCTGGGACGCGAACCCGGCCGTGTGGAGCGCCCGGTACAGCCAGTCGCCGGAGCGGTCACCGGTGAACATCCGCCCGGTGCGGTTGGCGCCGTGCGCCGCCGGGGCGAGCCCGACCACCAGTAGTCGACCGGCGGGATCGCCGAACCCGGGCACGGGCCGGCCCCAGTACTCCTGGTCCCTGAATGCGGCCCGCTTCTGCCGAGCGACCTCCTCGCGCCACGCCACGAGTCGCGGGCAGCGGCGGCAGCCGACGAGGTCGCGGTTGAGCTCCGCCAGCGACCCGTAGCGGGTCACCTCGGCTCGGCGGGCGGCAGCCAGTTGGCGGCGAATTGGGCGCCGGCGCTCCACAGCATCCAGCCGAGGGCCCGCTGCTCGGCCTCATCGATCTCGATCTCGATCTCGGTGCGGCCGTATGGGTACGTCTGCAGCCAGGGGCGAAGCACCGCGGCGCCGTGCAGCCGCGGCATCGTGTCGTCGAGGGCGCCGCCCACGACCTCCGAGGGATAGGCGTTGGGATCCTCGAAGTTCAGCCAGTTCTTGCCGTAGTGCGACGGGTAGATCATCGGGCTGATGACGTCCACCGCGTGCGACAGCTCTTCGGGACGCTGCCCGATGCCCTGGTCGTCGCCGACCGACACGACGATTGCGAAGATGTCGGCCGACACCGCGCACCCCAACGGGTGCAGCCGGCTCTGCGCCTCCTCGAGGAACGAGGCGATCGTGCCCACCCGATCCTCGACCTCGCCCACCTCGCCGTCGAATACGAGGCGCTGCACGGGGCCGTCGGAAGGGAAGCGGACGTAGTCGAACTGGATCTCGTCGAAGCCGCGCCCGCAGGCGTCGACGGCCAGAGCCAGCGGGTACTCCCACGCCTCCCGGTCGGTGGCGTCGAGCCAGATTTGGTCGCCGTAGCTCTGCCACGGCTCGCTGTCCTCGGAGTCGAGGGCGGCCAGCTCCGGACGTGCCCGGCCCACGAACGTGTCTTGGAAAGTGACGACCCGCGTGATCTTGTAGAGGCCGAGGCGGTCCATGTCGGCGATGACCCGGTCGACGTCGATCAGGTTGATCTCGGCGCCGATCTCCTCGGCCATCGGCACGTCGGTGTCCCACTGCACGTGGCCGTTCTCGTCCTTGGTGTCGATGATCAACGCGTTCACGGCGGTCGTCTCGGCCAGCTCGAGGATCTGCTCCCAATGGGCCGGATCGGCTGCGGCCTCGCCGCTCACCCGCAGCCCGCGGATCGTGATCGGCTCCATCACCAGCTCCACCGAGGGAGCGGCCCCGTCCCACTGGGCCCGAGCGGGATGCCACGCCGGGCGCTGCGCCTCCACCGGGCCCGGCACTGCGCGGTTGACGACGAAGGTGCCGGCGTCGTCGGTGACGGCCTCCTCGCCGTTCATCGAAACCGTGGTGGCGGGCATCGGCCGCCCGTCGGCGGCACGTACGACGCCCCGGAGCTGCACCGGCTGGAGGCTGACCTCCACCGGCTCGTCGGCCATCTCGACGACGTCGATGCGGGACGGCACGAACCCCGGGGCGGTGACCCCCACGCTGATCGGCTGCCCGGCCCACACCCCGGCGGCGAGGCCGTCCTCCGAGGTGGCGACGGACTGCTCGCCGAAGGACACCGTCGCCCCAGGCACGGGCTGGAGGTTGTCGGTGGCGGTCACCCGGACCTCCACCGTCGGAGGCGGCGGGTCGGGCTGGCGGACCGACTCGCCGACGACCAGGCCGGCGGGCCCGGCGCAGCCGGTCAGCAACAACGCGAGAGTGGCGAGGAGAGTGCGCATGGGGAGATCGCGATCCGGCGCCGCGCGCCTGGATCGGTCCAAAATTGTAGTGGCCATGGGGCGATTGCGGGACCTGGCTGCCAGTGTTACCCTCGGCGGTCCTGTCGGAGACGCGTAGAGCGGAAGCCACGGGAACGGGGGCCCAGGTGGCAAAGCGTGCGACCGACATGTCGGCGCAGGCCGACGGTGTCGGCATTTATCTGGACGAGGTAGCCGGCCACGGCCTACTCACGGCCGAGGACGAGGTCCAGCTCGCCCAAGCCATGGAGCGAGGCCGCAAGGCGCAGCGCAAGCTGGACACCGCCCGCAAGCTCACCCCGGCGGATCGTGCGGAGCTGTTCCGCGCCATCCACCAGGGCGAGGAAGCCAAGATGCAGTTCATCCGGTGCAACCTGCGTCTGGTGATCTCCATCGCCAAGCGGTACTCGAGCCGCGGCCTCGACCTACTCGACCTGATCCAAGAGGGCAACCTGGGCCTGATCCGCGCCGTGGAGAAGTTCGACTGGCGCAAGGGCTTCAAGTTCTCCACCTACGCCACCTGGTGGATCCGCCAGGCGATCACCCGCGGCCTCGGCAACCACGGGCGGACGATCCGGCTGCCGGTGCACATGGTCGACGTGGTGCGCACAGTGCAGGAGACCGCCATGGCGCTCACCGAGGGGCTGCGGCGGGCGCCGACGCTGGAGGAGATCGCCGAGAAGAGCGGGCTCGACCTGGAGCGGGTGCGCATCGCCATGGAGGCTCCCAGTGACACGGTGTCGCTCGACCGCCCGGTCGGCGCCGAGGGCGATGCGGAGCTGGGCGACTTCGTGGAGGACGACGCCGCCGTGGACCCGTTCTCGATCGCCGCCGAAACCGCCCGCCGCGATCACTTGGAGGCTGCGCTGGAGATTCTCGACCCGCGCGAGCGCCAGGTCATCGAGCTTCGCTTCGGCCTCGACGGCGAGAGCCCCCGCACGCTGTCCGATGTCGGGGCGATCTTCGGCCTGACCCGGGAGCGCATCCGCCAGATCGAGGGCCGGGCGCTCGCCAAGCTGCGCCACCCGAGCTGCAAGTTCGACCTGGAGAGCTTGCTCTAGGAGGCTGGTCGCCTCGTGAGAATCCTCGTCGGCGGCTCGAACCACCATGCGCCGGATGGCCCGCGGGTGCCGCGCAACGCGAGTCGGCGATAGCGGAGAGCGTCGAGAGGGAGTGACCGCCCGGTCAGAACAGCCGCAGCAGGTCGCTCTCGATACCGCGCAGCTCGTCGTAGTCGACCTCGACACACTCGATGCCCCGGTCGGCGGCCAGCAGCTTGGCATGCGGCGCGATGAGCTGGGCGGCGAAGATGCCCCGCACCGGCGCCAGCCGGGTGTCGCGGTTGAGGAACTCCAGGTAGCGGGTGAGCTGCTCGACGCCGTCGATCTCGCCGCGGCGCTTGATCTCCACCGCCACCACCCCGCCGTCCGCGGCGTGGCACAGCAGGTCGACGGGTCCCAGCTCCGTCGGGTACTCCCGCCGCACCAGCACCAGACCCTCCTCCAGTACGCCGGTGCGCTCGGCCAGCAGTCGCTGCAGCTCTGCCTCGACACCGTCCTTCTGGAGGCCGGGGTCCTGGCCGAGGTCGTGGCTGGTGTCGACCAGCACGTCGAGCATCTCGATGGTCAGCCGCTCGCCCTTGGGGTTCGTGACCACCCACCGCCCCTCCTCCTCGGCGAGGTGGTTGGGGGCGTTCATCCAGTTGAGCGGCTTGTAGGCGCCGCCGTCGGCATGCACCGCCACGCACCCGTCGGCCTTGACCATGATCAGCCGGGTGGCGGGCGGCAGGTGGGCGGTGAGCCGGCCCTCGTAGTCGACCGAGCAGTGAGCGATGACGATCCGCACGGCGGGGAGGGTACCCGCCGGGACGGCTCCTGCCCGGCTGAGTAGAGTGCCCCGGCCCATGAGGAAGTGCAATGGCCATGAAGCAGCACCGACGCACGACGGACCTTCCCGAGCCGGCATGGCACGCCTTCAAGGCCGGTGACTCCCGGGCGTGGAACCGATGGCGCGAGTCGAACCCGACTCGCCGCCTCGACCTGCGCGGGCTCGAAGGACGCCCGCGCTGGCTGCGCCATTTCGACCTGAGCGGCGCGGACCTCCGCGGCGCCGACCTGGAAGACAGTGAGTTCGGCCACGCCGACCTGCGGCGCGCCAAGCTCGACGATGCCCGTCTCGACAAGGCGCGGCTGGCCGGCGCCGACTTGTCGGGTGCCCTGCTGGGGACGGCAAGCTTCTCCATGGCCGAGTTGCGACACGCCAAGCTGGTGGAGGCCACCGCCAAGGTGGGGTGCAGCTTCTTCAAGGCGAAGCTCGAGCGAGCAGACCTCAGCCGCGCGAAGCTCGAATATGCCAGCTTCGATCGGGCCGACCTGACCGAGGCGAACTGCGCCGGCGCCAGGCTGCTCCACGCTTCGTTCGAACGGGCCGATCTCTCGGAGGCGCTCTTCGATGGTGCGGTGCTGCGGCACGCTTCGTTTCGCCGCGCGGTGCTGTACCGCACGAGCCTCAGAGGCGCCGACGTGCGCTCGGTCATCGCCGACGAGGTCTTCGTGCGCGGCCTTCAGCTCGACGACGGGACGCAGCAGAAGGGGGTGGTGGGCACGATGCGGCTGTGGTTCACCGCGGAGGAGGACGTCGGCTCCACGTTCAGTCGCGTCGACGACCTGCGGGCCGCCTCGCTTCTGTCGCTGCTCGGCGAGCGCGGCGCCATCGCGTCGCTCATCGACGCCGGGTCCGCGACGGTGGTGTTGATCCTCGGCAGGTTCAGCCGGCGGCGGAAGGCGGTGCTGGATCGGCTGGCCGACGTCCTGCGCACCAAGGGCAAAATCCCGATCATCTTCGACTTCCCCGGCCCGGAGGACCGGGAGCTGTCCGACACCGTGCGGGTGATCGCCGCACTCTCGGAGTTCATCGTCGTCGACGTCACCGACCCGCGGTCGGCGCCGCTCGAGTTGCAGGCGACGGTGCCGGGCCTGATGATCCCGGTGGTGCCCATCGTCCAGGAGGGTAAGAACGTCTTCGCGATGCTGCAGGACCTGCAGCGGCGCTACTTCTGGGTGCTTCCGCCGGTCGCTTACGCCGACAAGGACGATCTCGCCGCCCACGTCGAAGGAGCGATCCTGCGCCGGGTCCGCAAGGTGAGCCGCCAGATCCAGCGCCGGCGCGAGGAAATGGCCGCCAACCCGTCACCCGTCGGCGAGTTCGGGCCGGCCGAGCCGTTCGACGGCGCCATCGATTGGATCGGCTGAGCCGCAGTACGCTCTGTGGATGCCCGACAAGCTGGAGATCGCCCGCGATTGGCTGCCCCGCTACACCGGCATGCCGATCGATCGCTTCGGCGACTACATCCTGCTGACGAACTTCGCCAACTACGTGACCGAGTTCGCCTCACGCTACGACTGCGTGGTGTACGGCGACGACCGGGTGATGCAGGCGGCCACGTCGGGCGACGGGCTGTCGATCGTCAACTTCGGCATCGGCACCGCCAACGCGGCCACGATCATGGACCTGCTGGTCGCCCGGGAGCCCAATGGGGTGCTGTTCCTCGGCAAATGCGGCGGGCTGAAGCATTCCACCGAGATCGGCCACTTCATCCTGCCGATCGCCGCCATACGCGGCGAGGGCACAAGCGACGAGTACTTCCCGCCGCAGGTGCCGGCGCTGCCGTCGTTCGAGATCCACCGCTACGTGTCCGAGGAGATCGACCACCGCGGCCTCGAGTACCGCACCGGAGTCGTCTACACGACCAACCGGCGGGTTTGGGAGCACGACGCGGCCTACCTCGAGCGGCTGAAGGCCATGACGGTGATCGCGGTCGACATGGAGACCGCGACGCTGTTCATCGTCGGCCACCACAACTCCATCGCCCGCGGGGCACTGCTGCTCGTGTCCGACGTGCCGATCACCCCGGAGGGCGTCAAGACGGAGGCCAGCGATGCGGTCGTCACCGAAGAGTGGGCGGCGGTCCATCTCGACATCGGCCTGACGGCGATGCAGACGATCGCCGACAAGGGCGTGCAGATCAAGCACTTCAGGTTCTGACGGTGGCCGGGCACGCGACGGAGACGGATGCCGCCGGCCGTTCGGTCCTGGAGCGGCGGCTCGACCTGGCGGTGTTCGTGGCCGCGCTCATGTCGATCCCCGCCGCCGCCCAGTCGGGCGAGCTGACCGGGACGATCCTCGTCGTCGACATCCTTGCGTGGCTGGTCTTCCTCGCCGAGGCCGTGATCAAGGTGCGGGTGTACGGCCGCCGCCGGTACCTGGCGGATCGCTGGAACTGGGTCGACGTCGGGATCGTCGTGTTGAGCGCGCCCTACCACCTGGCCACCGGCATCCCGGTGGTCGCCACCATAGGATCGCTGGCCCGGCTCGCCCGGCTGGTGCGCATCGGGCTGGTCATGACCAAGGTGCTGCGCCAGGGCCGCCGCCTGCTCTCCCGGCGCAACGTGCCCGCCGCCTCGGCCGTCGTGGCGCTGGCGACCTTCGGGGTGGCCATGTTCGTGTTCTGGGTGGAGCGCGGCGCCGGCAACGACGGCTTCGAGAGCTACGGCGATTCGCTGTGGTGGGCGCTGGTCACGCTCACCACCGTCGGCTACGGCGACCTCGCTCCAGCGACCATCGCGGGCCGGATCGGGGCGATCGCGCTCATGGTCGTCGGCGTGGCGTTCCTGGGCACCGTGGCGGCGAGCCTCGCGTCGTACTTCGTGGAGGAGGAGGGCGCCTCCGAGGGCGACATCACCCTGCTGCGCCGCGAGGTCGCCGAACTGCGCAACTCCATCGAAGCGCTCACCACCCGGCTGGAGCGCTGAGCGCCTAGATGAGCTTGCGGTCGGCCGCCCAGCGAGCCAGCTCGTGGCGGTTGGAGAGCTGCAGCTTGCGCAGCACCGACGACACGTGGGTCTCGACCGTCTTGACCGACACGAACAGCCGCTCCCCGACCTCCTTGTAGGTGTAGCCGCGGGCGATGTGCTGCAACACCTCCCGCTCCCGCGGGGTGAGGGAGTCCAGCTCCGGGTCGACGTCGGCGACGGGAATCGACGAGAACGCGTCGAGGACGAAGCCGGCCAGCTTGGGCGAGAAGACCGCATCGCCGTCGGCGACCCGTTGGATGGCGTCGACCAGGTCGGAGGCGGAGATCGTCTTCGTGACGTAGCCACGGGCGCCGGCCCGTATGACGCCGATCACGTCCTCGGGGGCATCCGACACCGACAGCGCCAGGAACCTGATGTCGGGGTGGGTCTGGTGCACCGCTTCCAGCACGGCCTTGCCACCTCCGCCCGGCATGTGGACGTCCAACAGCACGACCTCGGGCTCCCGCTCCCGGATCAACTCCACGGCGGCCTCCACCTCGTCTGCGTCGCCGACCAGGTCGACCTCGCCGCCGATCTCGGCTTTGACGCCGGCCCGGAACAGCTCGTGGTCGTCGACCACGAATACCCGCACGCTCATCCCTGATCCAACCGCAGCTCGACTTCCGTTCCCTCCCCCGGCGCCGAGCGTATCGTGGCCGAGCCGCCGTGGCGCTCCATGCGGCCGGCGATCGAGTCGGCGATCCCCCGCCGTGTCCCGTCGACGGCGGCCGGGTCGAAGCCGGCGCCGCGGTCCCGCACGAACACCGCCAGCCCGTCCTCTCCCGCTTCGGCGTACATGCTCACGGTGGGCGCACCCGACCACTTGGCAGCGTTGGTCAGTGCCTCCCGGGTTGCGGCCACCAGGGCCGCGCCCCGGTCGTCGAGGTGACGATCGCCGACGGTGACGACCTCCACGGTGACCGGGTAGCTCTCCTCGATCTCGGCGGCGACGACCGCGACCGCCGCCGCCAGCGACTTCGCTGCGGCGGCCCGCTCACCGTACAGCCAGGAGCGCAGCTCCCGCTCCTGACGACGCGCCAGCGTCGTCACCTCGTCGGCGGCGCCGGCACGGCGCTGGATGAGTGCGAGGGTCTGGAGCACCGAGTCGTGGAGATGGGCGGCCATGTCGGCCCGCTCGTCGCTGCGCACCCGCTCGGCCCGCTCCGCTGCCAGGGCCTCCTCGGCTGCGATCCGGGCGCCTTCGTTGCGCCGCAGTACGTCGAGCCCCCAGGCCACCACCGCCGCCCCCACCACGTAGACGGTGCTGGCGGTGATCTTGCCGTTCGCCGAGTAGTCGCCGGCGCCGAGGATGAGCGCCACCGCCGCCGTCGCCGACAGAGCCCCGCCGCGCCAACCCCATGCGTACGTCCACAGCAGCACCGACGACAGCGGGTAGCCGCCCGAGAAGTTCACGGCGGCGGTATCGCCGTCCAGGAAGGGGGCGGCCAGCACGAACAGCCCCAACGCCAGGTCGGCGGCCAGCCAGGGCCAGCTCAGTAACACCCGCGGCTGGGTCCGCACCGCGACCCCGGTGCCGAGCGCGCCAACCCATCCGGCCGCGATCGCGGCCCATACGATTGCGAGGCGCGGCTCGTCGTTGGCGATCGCGAGCCCGGCCAGCACCGTGAGCCACACCGCCGCGACGAAGCGGTACCCGACCAGCACCACGGCGAGGGTCGCGTCGATGCGGGCGGCGGTGAGCGGGCGGTTGTCGGGCTGGCGGCCGGTCACGCAGCAAGGGTATCGCCGGCGCCCCGCGAGCCTCTTCTCCGGGCGCGAGCACACCAGGCAGGGTCCGGCCCCTACCGCAGGAGCCTGCCGGCCTGTGGTATGACACCTGCGCACAGCCGGGAGTGAAGATGCCGAGACGCAAGTTCCAGTCGATCCGCGTGCGGTCGTGGACCCACTACGTCGACACCGTGAACTCCGACGAGTACCGCCGCTGGGCGTTCCGCGGCCAGGCGGATCGCGCCTGGCCCGTGACCAGTTCGCTGTGGCGGCACCTGACGCGCTTCGGCGTGAAGCCGAACTGGTGGGAGAGGCAGGAACGGCGCAGCGTCGAGGAGTTCCAGGAGAAGGCCCACCACTATCTCCGGCACGTGCCCCCGTCGGGCGACATGCTGCGATGGCTGGCGCTCATGCAGCACCACGGAGCGCCGACTCGCCTCATCGACTTCACATGGTCGCCCTACGTGGCGGCGTTCTTCGCCCTCGAGGGGGCCACAGGCGACGCAGCAGTGTGGGCGGTCAACGGGGCCTACCTGCGCTACGACGAATCGCACGACCGCACCCCGCCCGATCCCAGGCAGCCGAACGCGTTCGCGGAGCACTACTTCCCCGGGCAGGGCGATTTCGTTTGGGTAGGAGAGCCGCTGGAATTGAACGAGCGGCTGATCGCGCAGTCCGGCACCTTCGCCATCGCGAGCAACGTCGACGACCCGCTGGAGGACGTACTGTGCACGTACCCGGAGCCCGAGTGGGTCGTGGCGCAGATCGTGATCCCGCGCCGCCTGCGAGATGAGGCCCTGCAGGACCTCCGGCGGATGAACATCACCCACGCGACGCTTTTTCCGGGGCTCGACGGCCTGGCGCGCTCCATCGCTTACGACCTCGAGTTCCATTGGGCATTCGACCCGAAGAAAGTCCGGGGATAGCGGAAGGCCTCGCCCGGCCGGCCTAGCCGACCGAGCCTGCCGCCACACTGATGGAAGGCCTAGCCGACCGAGCCTTCCGCCACACTGATGGAAGGCCTAGCCGACCGAGCCTTCCGCCACACTGATGGAAGGCCTAGCCGACCGAGCCTTCCATTTGCAGCTCGACGAGGCGATTGAGCTCGACGGCGTACTCCATCGGCAGCTCCTTGACGATCGGCTCGATGAAGCCGGCGACGATCATCGCCGTCGCCTCCTCCTCGGTGAGGCCCCGGCTCATCAGGTAGAAGAGCTGGTCGTCGCCCACCTTGGAGATGGTGGCCTCGTGGCCGATCTCGGCGTCGGCCTCCTCGATCTCCATGTAGGGGTACGTGTCGGAGCGCGAGTCCTCGTCGAGGATGAGCGCGTCGCAGCGCACGAACGACTTGACGTTGGTGGCGCCGTCCTCCACGCGCACCAGGCCCCGGTAGCCGCCCCGGCCGCCGTCCTTGGAGATCGACTTGGAGGTGATCAACGACGTGGTGTTGGGGGCGGCGTGCACCATCTTCGCCCCGGCGTCCTGGTGCTGGCCGGCGCCCGCGTAGGCGATCGACAGCACCTCGCCGTGGGCGCCCTCCTCCATCAACCACACCGCCGGGTACTTCATCGTCAGCAGCGAGCCGATGTTGCCGTCGATCCACTCCATCGTGGCGTTGCGGTACGCGGCTGCCCGCTTGGTGACCAGGTTGTAGACATTGTTCGACCAGTTCTGAATCGTGGTGTAGCGGCAGCGGCCGCCCTCCTTCACCACGATCTCGACCACGGCGGAGTGCAGCGAGTCGGACGTCCAGATCGGCGCCGAGCAGCCTTCCACGTAGTGCACGTAGGCGCCTTCGTCGACGACGATCAGCGTCCGCTCGAACTGGCCCATGTTCTCGGCGTTGATGCGGAAGTAGGCCTGGAGCGGCTGGTCGACGTGCACGCCCGGCGGCACGTAGATGAACGACCCACCCGACCACACCGCCGAGTTGAGCGCGGCGAACTTGTTGTCGTTGGGCGGGATGATCGTCCCGAAGTACTCCTGCACGATCTCGGGGTACTCCCGCACTGCGGTGTCCATGTCGCAGAACAGCACCCCGAGCTTCTCGAGGTCCTCCCGGTTGCGGTGGTAAACGACTTCGCTTTCATACTGAGCAGTCACGCCGGCGAGGTACTTGCGCTCGGCCTCGGGGATCCCCAGCTTCTCGTAGGTCTCCTTGATGGACTCCGGGACCATGTCCCAGTCCTTGGCCTGGCCCTCCGTCGGCTTGATGTAGTAGTAGATGTTGTCGAAGTCGATGTCCTCGAGCTTGCCCCCGCCGCCCCACTTGGGGATCGGCTTGCGCAGGAACCGCTTGTAGGCCTTGAGGCGGAAGTCGAGCATCCACTGCGGCTCGCCCTTCATCGTCGACATCTCGCGGATGATCTCCTCGGAGA
>JBFJZV010000030.1:0-20290 GCA_041621915.1 Acidimicrobiia bacterium
ACGCCGATCACCCCGATCTCGCTCGTCACGCTGGCACTGCTGGGGACCCGGGACCGGGCGCTCAGCGTCGACCAGACGCTCGAGGAGCTCGAGCCGTACCTCGGCTACGTGAAGCGCCACGAGCTGCCGACCACCGAGCCGCTGCAGCTCGACACCCCGGAGCGCGTCCGGGAGGCGCTCGACGCGCTCGCGGACGGCGGCGTGGTGATGCGGTACGACGCCGGGCCGGAGCCCGTGTACGCGATCGGGGCCGACCAGGAGCTGGCGGCCGCCTACTACCGCAACACGATCATCCACTTCTTCGTCGACGCCGCCATCGCCGAGCTGGCGCTGCGGGCGGCGGCCGCCGCTCCCCCGGCCTCGGCCGAGGAGACGCTGTGGGCGGAAGCTGACCGGCTCCGCGATCTGCTGAAGTTTGAGTTCTTCTTCCCCCGCCGCGCCGAGTATCCGGAGCGGCTGGCCGACGAGCTCGCCTCCAACGACCCGCAGTGGCGGAAGCGGCTGGCGGCTGGCGACACCAGCGCGCTGCTCGCCGGCATGCGGCCGCTGACCGCCCACTGGGTGCTGCGCCCGTTCCTGGAGGCATACCTGGTGGTGGCCGAGGTGCTGGAGCGCCGCCCACCGGAGGAGTCCGTCGACCGGGACGGCCTCGTCGAGGAGGCGCTCGCGCTCGGCCGCCAATACCACCTGCAGCGCCGCATCCACAGCGGCGAGTCGGTGTCGGTGGTGCTGTTCGCCACCGCGCTGGACCTCGCCGCCAACCGCGGGTTGCTGGGATCAGGCGCCGAGGCCGCCGAGGAGCGGCGCGCCCTCGCCGAAGAGATCCGCGTCACCTTGCGCGCCATCGACGCAATCGACGCGCTGGCGGCCGGGCAGGCCACCGGGCTGTTCGGGTAGCCCGTGCAGCTCGACCGCGCCGCCGGGATCATCCTCCACCCGACCAGCCTCCCTGGCCCCTACGGCATCGGCGACCTCGGCCCGGAGGCCCACCGCTGGGTCGACTGGCTGGCGGCGACGGGGTGCGGGCTGTGGCAGGTGCTGCCGCTCAACCCCACCGGCTACGGCGACTCGCCATACCAGACGTTCTCAGCGTTCGCCGGCAACCCGTACCTGGTGAGCCCCGACCTGCTGGCGGCAGACGGGCTGCTCGCCGACGCCGACCTCGCGGACGTCCCGGCGTTCCCGCCGGAGCGGGTCGACTACGGAGCGGTGATCCCCTGGAAGCTCGCCCTGCTCGACCGAGCACACGAGCGGCTCGCCTCCAGCGGCCTGCAGCGCGCCTTCGCCGCCTTCGCCGCCACCGAGGCCACGTGGCTCGACGACTTCGCCCTGTTCAGGGCGTTGAAGGACGCCCACGGCGGCGGGGCGTGGACCGGGTGGCCGGCGCCGCTGCGCGACCGCGACCCGCAGGCGCTGGCAGCGGCCCGCGCCGAGCATGCCGCGGCGATCGACCGTCACGCCTTCCGCCAGTTCCTCTTCTTCCGGCAGTGGGGCTCGGTGCGGGCCCGGGCCGCCGGCTATGGCATCCGCGTCGTCGGCGACGCCCCGATCTTCGTCGCCCACGACTCGGCCGACGTGTGGGCCCATCGGGACCTGTTCTTCATCGAGCACGACGGCTCGCCGACGGTGGTGGCCGGGGTGCCGCCGGACTACTTCTCGGCCACCGGCCAGCTCTGGGGCAACCCGCTGTACGACTGGGAAGCCCACGCCGCCACCGGCTACGCCTGGTGGATCAGCCGGCTGCGGGCCGCTCTCCGGCAGGTGGACCTGCTGCGCATCGACCACTTCCGCGCCTTCGCCGACTACTGGGAGATCCCCGCCGGCGCCGAGACCGCAGTGGACGGGCGGTGGGTCGACGGCCCCGGCAAGGCGTTCTTCAGCGCAGTGGAGAACGCCCTCGACGAGTTGCCGATCATCGCAGAGGACCTCGGGGAGCTGAGCGAGCAGGTCCCTGAGCTGCTGGCGGCGGTGGAGCTGCCCGGCATGCGCATCTTCCAGTTCGCATTCGACGGCGAATCGGAGTTCTACCCGCACCTCTACCCCGAGCAGTGCGTCGCGTATACGGGCACCCACGACAACGACACCACGCTCGGCTGGTTCCGCAACGCCACCCCGGCCCAACGGGCGGAGGCCCTGGCGTACCTCGGCTCCGACGGCGAGGACTTCGCCGGCGACATGATCGCCCGGTTGTGGGAGTCGAACGCCGCGTTCGTGCTGGCGCCGCTCCAGGACTTCCTGCGCCTCGGCAGCGAAGCCCGGATGAACCTGCCCGGCCGCCTGGGCGGCAACTGGGCGTGGCGGATGGCCCCCGGGTCGCCGGGGCCGGAGCTGGCGAGCGAGATCAGGGGGCTCAACCAGGCGACGGGCCGGTCCCGCAACCGCTAATGCCCCCTCGCCACCGGCCGACGGATCCGGGCAGAAGGCTTCTCCCCGGGCAAGGCGAGGATCTCATGCCTACCAGCGCGACCGCCCCGGCTGCGACGCTGCTGGTGGTCGGTGCGGAGCCGGGCGCGGACTGGCTGCAGCGCACCGCGTACCGCGTGGAGCACGTGCCCGTCACGGGGGGCTGGTGGGCCCGCGCCCGGCACGAACCCGCGGCGTGCCTGGTGGCGGACGTCGGCGCCGGGACCCCCGACGAGCTGGAGGCCCTGCTTGCACCGGCGGCCTTGCGACCCGAGCTGCCCGTGGTGGTGGTCGCGGACCGCCAGGACGAGTCGGTGGCGATGGCTGCGGCGCGCCTCGGCGCCGATGCGTTCGTCACCAAGGACGGGTCCGGCGCCGAGCGCCGGCTGGCCACGGCGATCGCCTTCGCGCAGGAGCGCCGCGCCGGGCAGCTTGCCGGCCGCGCGGCCGCGACCCTCGACGCCAGGCGGCGGCTGGAGGATGCCCTGGCCGAGAACCAGCGGCGGCTGCGCTACGAGGAGGCGATCGCCGAGTGCTCCCGAGTGCTGCTGCGAGCCGAAAGCGACGAGGACCTCGACCCGGCGCTGACCGCCCTGCGGGACGCGGCCGAGGGCACCACGATCTTCGTCGAGCGCAACGTGCACGACCCCGAGCTCGGCCTGTGCACGAGCCTGGTCCACGAGGTGTCCGAACCGGGCGCCGAGGTCGACCTCGAGCGGTGGCAGCTCGTGCCGTGGACCGAGCTTCCCGAATCGCATCCGGTGCTGGCGGCCGGCGACGTGTTCACGATGAACGTGAGCGCGCTGGGTCAGGTCGAGGGCAGGGCCTACAGCGGCGTCGACATCAAAGCCGAAGCCAACGCCCCGATCTTCGTCCGCGGGCGGTGGGCGGGACTCGTCGGGCTCGCCGACCGGCACCGGGAGCGGGTGTGGACGGACTCGGAGCTGCGGTTGCTGCGGACCGCCGCCCAGATGATCGGTTCGTTCTGGGAGAAGCAGGAGATGCTCGAGAGCCTGGAGGCCGCGGTGGCCGACGCCGAGCGCCGCAACCGCTACGAACACGCACTGTTCGAGGCCTCACGGGCGCTGCTGATAACCGACGACGAGCGGGCGCTGCCCGCCGCTATGGACGCGCTGCTGGGGGTGACGGAGGCCACCGAGACGTTCCTCGAGCGGAACGTCGAACACCCTGAGCTGGGCCTCTGCACGGAGATGCTGTACCAATCGTCGCTTGCGCCCGACGGTTCCATCGGCCACCCCGTCCAGCCCTACTGGGAGCTGACGCCGTGGTCGCGCTTGCCGGACTCCTTCCTGCGGCTGAGCCAGGGCGAGCCCTTTGCGTTCACCCTCGCCGACCTGGGGCCCGTCGAGCGAGCGACGTACGACGCTGCACCCGATCCGACTGCGTCGGAGATCGACATCCCGATCTTCGTCGACGGGGTGTGGTCGGGCCTCGTGGGGTTCGCCCATCGGGAGATCGAGTGGCAGTGGGACGAGACCGAGGTGCGCCTCCTGCAGACCGCCGCCGACATGATCGGTGCGTTCTGGTCGCGGCGCGACGCCCACGCCCGGCTGCGGGAGCTGGTGCGCTCGAAGGACGAGTTCCTCGCGGGCGTGAGCCACGAGCTGCGGACGCCGCTGACGACGGTGCTGGGGCTGTCCGCCGAGCTCCGGGACCGGCCGGGCGACTTCGAACCCGACGAGACGGCCGAGTTGCTGGGGCTCATCGCCGCCGACGCCGGCGAGATGTCGGACCTCGTGGCCGACCTGCTGGTGGCCGCCCGGGAGGAGATCGACGCCGTGGCCGTGCACCCAACCGCTCTCGTCATGGCCGACGAGGTGCGGAGCGTGGTGCGGTCGCTCCCTCACGACAAGCACGTGGAGGTCCGCGCGGCAACGGAGGGCGTCGCCTGGGCCGACCCTCTGCGCGCCCGTCAGATCATCCGCAACCTGTTCACGAACGCGATCCGCTACGGCGGCGAGTCGGTCCGCTTCGAGGTCGACTCGACGGGCGGCGACGTCGTGGTGCGGGCCGTGGACGACGGCGACTCGATACCGGAAGCGCAGCAGCAGATGATCTTCGAGCCCTACTACCGCGCCCACGACAGCCCCAGCCAGCCTGCGTCGGTGGGGCTCGGGTTGACGGTCGCGCGCCGCCTGGCCCGGCTGATGGGAGGAGACCTGGCGTACCGCGCGGAGGGCGGTAACGTTTTCGAGCTGACGCTCCCGGCAGCGCGGTGAGAACCCGCACGAGAACCGTGGGCTACTTCTTGGCCTGTTCGTAGTAGGGGTTCTGGCCCGAGGCGTGGTCGGTGACGTCGACCACCCGGTCGACCTCGGGGATGGCGCCGACCAGCGCCTGCTCGATGCCCTGCGACAGCGTGACCGTCGCCATGCCGCAGCCCTGGCAGCCGCCTCCCAGCCGCAGGTACACCGCGCCGTCCTCGACGGCGACCAGCTCGGCGACGCCCCCGTGGGCGGCGATCGCCGGGTTGATCTGGGCGGCCAGCACCTGCTGGATCCGGCTGACCACCGGGTCGTCGGGGTTCAGGGGCGGGGCGTCGGCGCCGACCGCCGGGCTCGGCGAGTTGGGGTTGTCGATGGTCAGGCCCGGGTTGAGCAGGTCACGGGACATGTCGAGTTTGGCGCCCTGGAGGGTGGCGACCGAGTCGGCGGGGATCACCACGGGCAACTCGCCATGGTGCTCGACGCGGTCCTCGGGCCGGGCGTCGGCCAGGCGGATCATCGCCATCTCGTAGCCGAAGCTGCCGCCCTGGACCCCGGCGATGCGCAGCGACAGGGCCAGCTCCGCCGCGTCGGGCTCCTGGCTGCGGATCTCGAGGATCTTCGCCAGCGCCTTGTCGGTGATGGTGAGCACGTCGGCCATACCGGCTCAGTGTACGGGGGCCCCGGCGTTCCCGCGGGTGCTGCTGCCGCCACCATCATGGGGACCATGCCCACCGCGGTCCTGATCCTGCCGTCCGCCACCTACCGCGCCGCGGACTTCCTGGCCGCCGCCGCCACGCTGCATGCCGACGTGGTGGTGGCCAGCGAGGGCGTCCAGGCGCTCGCCGGCGAGATGGGCGACCGCTTCGTGCGGATCGACTGCGCGCGGCCCGCGTGGTCGGCGGAGCGCATCGCGGCACTTGCCGAGCGGCGGCCCGTGGACGCAGTGGTGGCCGCCGACGACCAGGGCGTGGAGGTCGCCGCCCGGGCCGCCGCCCGCCTCGGGCTGCCGCACAACCCGCCGGATGCGGTCGGCGCCACCCGCGACAAGGCCGAGCTGCGGCGCCGGCTGGCCGCCGCCGGGGTGCGCCAACCCCGCTTCGCGCTGTTGCCCCCCGGCACCGGCCTCGCCGGCTTGTCCTTCCCGGTGGTGGTCAAGCCGCGGACGCTGTCGGCCAGCCGCGGAGTCATCCGGGGCGACGACCCCGCCGCGCTGGAGGCGGCGGTGACCCGCATCCGCACGCTCCTCGCCGACCCGGAGGCGACGCTGCTGGTGGAGGAGTTCGTCCCCGGCCCCGAGTTCGCCATTGAGGGGCTGGTGACCGGCGGCCGGCTCGACGTGCTGGCGATCTTCGACAAGCCGGACCCGCTGGACGGCCCCTACTTCGAGGAGACGCTGCTGGTTTCCCCCGCCCGGGTCGACCCGGCCGGCCAGGCGGCGCTGGAGTCGACGGCGGCCACCGCGGTTGCCGCCCTCGGCCTGACGCACGGCCCGGTGCACGCCGAGCTGCGGTTGTCCGCCGGGGAAGCCGTGGTGCTGGAGGTGGCGGCCCGGTCGATCGGCGGCCTCTGCGGGCGGGCGCTGCGCTTCGGCCTGCTCGGCGAGTCGCTGGAGACCGTCCTGTTGCGCCACGCGCTCGGCTTCCCGCCGCGGCGCCCCCGTCCCCAGGCTCCCGCCGCCGGGGCGATGATGTTGCCCATCCCGGAAGCGGGGGTGCTGCGGGAGGTGGGCGGGGTGGCCGCGGCCCGGGCGGTGCCCGGCATCGTCGACCTGGAGATCACCATCGGGCCGGGACGCCCGGTGGTGCCGCTGCCGGAGGGCGACCGCTACCTCGGGTTCCTCGTGGCCCGCGGCGCCCGACCGGACGACGTGGAAGCCGCCTTGCGCGAGGCGCACCGCCGGCTGGACGTGGTCATCGACCCTGCGTGATCCGGGCCTCGAGCGCGGCGACGATCTGGTCCCGACAGACGCGGTAGTGCTCGATCGGCAAGCCGTAGGGATCGGCGATCTCGGCCCCGCCCGGGTCGAGCAGCTCGGTGCGGCCGGCGGCCGCAGGCAGCAGGTCCTCGACGGCCCGCCCGTGGGAGCGGGTCATCACGTACACCCGGTCGGCGGCGGCGAGGAGGTCGCGGGTGAGCGGCTGCGAGCGGTGGCCCGCGAGGTTCCCGCCCGCCTCGGCGGCGGCCGCCACCGCTTCCCGAGTGGCGGGGTTGCCCTGCCCCGCCCACGTTCCGGCGCTCGCGTACGACCCCGCCGGCGCCATGGAGCGGGCGATCGCCTCGGCCATCGGCGACCGGCACAGGTTGCCGGTGCACACGAACAGCGTGGTCCCCATCTGCTGCGCAACCTACCCGGTCGGGACCTTCAGCCCTAGTCGCGGCCGCCGTAACAGCGGACAATCGCCCCGAAGACGGTGCATCCGGCGTGGTGGCGGCATGCGCGAACCGTGCCTCCGTCGGCTCTCGAGCCGCCGCCGGGCAGATACCGGCTGGACCTGGGTTTGACCCGGGACCGGGCCGACGGATGTGCCGGTCTCGGAGCGGCGGTCGTGCCCCTCGCCGGCCGCCGCTCCGCTCTTTCTGCGACCTGCTCCGCCGGCCGTATACTTGGCTCTCGATCGACCGGGGTAGGTCATGGCCACCAAGAAGAAATCGAGTTCGACGCGGGCGAAGGCCAAGGAGCCTGCCGGCAAGCCGGCCAAGAAGCCGCGCAGCCGCAGCGCCTCCAAGTCGCCGTTCAAGGTGCGCGACCGCGTCGTGTACCCGCATCACGGCGCCGCCATCATCAAGGGCAAGGAGAAGCGCGAGATCGGCGGGGAGAAGGTCGACTACTTCGTCATCGAAGCGGTCACCAACCCGTTGACGCTGCGCATCCCGGTCGAGAAGGCCACCGAACTCGGGTTGCGGCCGGTCATCACCAAGAACGCCGCCCGCAAGGTGTTCGCGGTGTTGAAGGAGGACCCCGTCGACGCCGACGCCACGTGGGCCCGCTGGTTCAAGCTCCTCCAGGACAAGATGGCCAGCGGCGACATCTACGAGGTCGCCTCCGTGGTCCGCGACCTCACCTACGCGCAGCAGTCGAAGCCGCTGGGGCCGGCGCTGAAGCGCATGCTCGCCAAGGCCAGGCTCATCCTCACCAGCGAGCTCCAGCTCGCGCTGGACATCGACGAGGACGACTCGATCAAGCGCCTCGACCGGGCGCTGGCCCACCTGGTGGTGTCGGACGACGAGGAAGAGGAAGAGGAGTAGCCCGGGCCGTCACCCCGGGACCGACTCGGCCGGCCGATCGGACACCCCGAGCCAGCCCACCAGCAACGCCAGCGCCACGGCGTCGACGGCCGCCGCGGCCAGCATGTTGCCCGCCACGCCGAACGTGTCGAACAGCACCGGCCCGATCGCCGCCCCCAACGCCCGGCCGAGGTTCATCGCGACGATGAACCACGCCAGGAACCGGGCCCGCGCCCCCGGCACGACCTCGGTGGCCAGCGGGATGGCCGACACGATGGTGAACTCGAACCCGAGCAGGCCGCCGCTCACCAGCGCCACCCCCAGCCACAGCGCCGCCGGCTCCGCCGCCAGCGCCCCGAAGCACACCACTGACACCGCCAGCCCGATGGCCACGGACCGCCGTTTGCCGAGCCGGTCCGTGAAGGCCAGCACCGCCCCCTCGCCCGCCAGCTCGGAGAGCCCCACGATGGTCGCCGTGCCGCCCAGCGCCAGTAGCGACAGCCCGTAGGAGTCCTCCAGCCACGCCCCGAACACGACGAAGACCAGCTCCGCCGCAAGCGCAAAGGTCCCCGTGACCATCAGCAGCGCGGCTCCCTCCCGGCCGACCCGGAGCCGGCCCCGGGCAGCGCGGGACGGCGCCGCGTCGGGATCCATCATGCGCCAGATCGCCAGCGCCACCGCGATCACCGCAATCGCCGGCACCCAGAACGGCGCCCGCCAGTCGAGCCGGTCGATCAGCCACCCCGCGGCCGGGGCACCGACCAGCAGGGCGCCCGCCCAGGTCAGCTCGAGGACGGCCAGGTAGCGGGCCCGGCGCTCGTAAGGAGTGCGGTCGGCGACGTAGGACTGGGCGGCGATGTCGAACGCCGGCTTGGCGACGCCCATGAGCACGAAGCCCACCAGCGCGCCGATGTAGACGCTGGTGCCGGCGGTGACGGCGGCGCCGACCATGAACAGCGCCAACCCGGTGATCGCCAGCCGCCGCCGGCCCTCGCCGCGGCCCGCCACGGCCACCACTGCCGGGGTGGCCAGCCCCGCCAGCCAGCGGGCCGACACCAGCAGGCCGGCCTGACCGAGGGACACTCCCAGGCCACGCGCGATCGCCGGCAGGAAGGGGTAGACGAACCGCTGCGCGCTGTTGACGAGCAACCGGCCGGCGGCGAGCACTCCGACCACCGCGCGCAGCGAGAACGAGCGACGAGGCGCCATGAGGCTGTCTACCACCGGGCGCGCCGCCGCCGGCCCGCAGGCCGGCGGCGAACGGACAGAACGCGGCCTACTTGCCGCTGCGACTGATGCCGGCCTTCTTCAGGGTGGCGGCGGGTACCCCGCCGGCGCGCCAGGCCGCGTAGGTGATGCCCTTGCGCCCGGAATAGCTCTTGGCGTGCTGGACGAATTCCTTCTCCAGCGCCTCGACGTCCGGCGCTTCCTCGAGGTTGCCGAGCTGCATCTCGACGTCCAATCGACGCTGCTCCAACTCGACGGCCTTGAGCGGGTTGTCCTCTTCGGCGAGCTGTTGCTCGATCTTATCGAGGCGCTTTCTGAGGCTCTCGGCCGTGACCGGCCGCCCGGGCTTGCGGCTGGCAACGGCCTCGAGATAACGCCGAATCGCTGCCGCTTCCTGCCGCCCTCGCTTCAAAGCCGCCCGATGCTCGTCGGACATGGCCATGTGGTTCCTCCTCAATTGGCGCCGACCCGGCTCCTTGTGCCACATGTTTCGGCCGGGTGTGTGCGCACGTCGGCTCGTATCCGGTGTCCGGCATGGCGCCGGATCCCCAGGTACGGGGTCACCCTACTCCGCAATTGTCTGCAATGGCAACGTCTTGCGAGCGCGCCTACTTGCTGAAGCAACCTGGTCGGTCGGCGCGCTATTGCGGCGGGCGAGACCTCAGGTTTCTCCGTACATGGAATCGATGACGTCGGCGAAGTGATCCGACACCACGTTCCTTTTCACCTTCAAGGTCGGCGTCAGTTCGCCCTCGTCGATGGAGAGCTCGCGAGGCAGGATCGTGAACTTCTTGATCTGTTCGACGCGCGCCAGCCCGGCGTTGACGTTGTCGACCGCCGCCTGTACGGCTTCCCGCACCGCCGGCGCCTCGTGCGGCGGTTCCGGCAGGCCCCGCTCCTTGATGAAGCGCTCTGCCTGCTCGGCATCCAGCGTGATGAGGGCGGTGAGGTACTTGCGGCGATCGCCGATCACCACCACCTCGGAGATCAACTCGTGACCCTTCAACGGGCTCTCGATCAGCTTGGGCGCCACGTTCTTACCGCCGGCCGTGATGATGATGTCCTTCTTACGGCCGGTGATGAAGAGGAAGCCCTCGTCGTCGAACTGGCCGAGGTCGCCGCTCATCAGCCACCCGTCCTGGAGCGTCTCCTTGGTGGCGGCGTCGTCCTTGTAATAGCCGAGGAACACGTTGCGGCCCTTCACGAGGATCTCGCCGTCGTCGGCGATCTTCACGTCCACGCCCGGGTAAGGGGGTCCCACCGTGCCGAACTTCGTGCGCCCTGGCACGTTGAAACTGGTGGGCCCGGTGTCCTCCGACTGGCCGTATACCTCGTGGACCGTGATGCCGAAACCAGCCAGGTCCTCGAGGATCGACTTCGACACGGGGGCGGCACCGCTGGCGAGCACCCTGGCCTGCTCGAGCCCGACCGCCTCCTTCACTTTGGCGTGCACGAGGCGCCCGGCTAGCCCTTCCTGCATCTTCAACATGCCGGCCGGCTCTTTGCCCTGATTCCGCAGGTCGGCGGCGTCGCGGCCCACCTGCTGCGCCCACTGCGCGATCTTCGCCTTGGCGCCACTTGCTTCGCCGATCTTCGCCATGATCCCGCCGTGGAACTTCTCCCAAACCCGGGGAACCGCGAAGAACACGGTGGGCTTCACCTCTTGCAGGTTCTCGGCCAGCTTGTCGATGGACTCGGCGAAATACACCTGATACCCGGACGTCGACGCCGCGTGGATCGAGAACATCTGCTCGGCGATGTGCGACAGCGGCAGGTACGACAGCATGCGGTCCTGGGGGCCCAGGTCGATGAGCGACACGGCCTGGTCGGCGGTGAAGGTGAGGTTGTCGTTGCTGAGCATCACCGCCTTCGGCGGCCCGGTGGTGCCCGATGTGTAGATCATCGTTGCGACGCCGTCGGGGTCGAGACTCGCGACCCTGCCCTGGAGCTGGGACTCGTCGACGTCGTCGCCCTTGGCGAGGAACTCCTGCCAGGTGAGCACCGCCGGGTCCTCCACCTCGGAGGTCCCCTCCATCGTGACGATCGTCCGGAGATGAGGCAGGTCGTTGCGCCGGGCCTGCACCTTGGCGAGCTGCTCCTCGTTCTCCACCAGGATCACCGGGGCCTCGGAGTGGTTGAGGATGTACGCCACCTCGTCCGGCGACGACGTCGTGTAGATGCCCGCCGGCACCGCGCCGGCGGTCATCGCCGCCACGTCGAAGATGAGCCACTCGGGCCGGTTGAAGCCCAGCACGGTGACCGGGTTGCCGGGCTCGACGCCCAGCGCCACCAGCGCGCGGCCGGCCCGGCGCACCTGCCCGGCGTACTCCCCCCACGAGGTGGGCCGCCAGCCCGCCGAGGTGCGGACGTGGTAGGCGGGCTTGTCGGCATGGATATCCGCGTTGCGGAGCACGCGGCTCGGGATCGTGTCGGCAGCCACAGATGTCCTCCTGGTGGTGGGAAGTGCCCGAGAATCGTAGTCAGCGACCCGCGCGGTCCAACATCCGGTACAGCACCGCCGCAGCCGGCAGGAACCATGGGCGATTCCTGTAGAAGACCCGGGTGGGGTGAGGGATGGCGGCGAAGACGCTGCGGTCGACCTCCCCGGCGATCAGGCCGCCCACCTGGTCCCCCACGTACGTCGCCACCGCCATGCCGTGGCCGCTGTAGCCGAGGGCGTACCAGGCCCCGTCGAGGTGGCCGATGTGCGGGTTGAGGTCGAACGTCACCCCCACCCTCCCCGACCAGGAGTGGGTGATGGCGGTGCCGGTGAGCTGCGGGAAGAACCCCGTGATCGTGTCCCGCAGGCGGTCGGCGCTCGCCGCCAGGTCCAGACCGGTGCGGAGGTCGTGGCGGCCCCCCATCAGCAGCCGGCCGTCCGGGGTGAGCCGGAAGTAGTTCAGGAAGCGGCGGGCGGTCCACAGCATCCGGTTGCGCGGCACCAGCTCCGCCTGCAGGTCGGACGGGAGCGGCTCGGTGACCACGACGTAGCTGCCCACGGGCACGACCCGGCGGCGCAGCCCGGCCAGCACGCCCGACTTGGTGTAGCCGTTGGTGGCGACGAGCACGTCGCCGGCCCGCACCTCGCCGCGGGCGGTGCGTAACCGCCGGCCGCCCTCCACCTCCAGCACTTCGGCGTGTTCGACGATCCGCGCGCCGGCCCGGACGGCGGCTTGGGCCAGCCCGTACGTGTATTTGGCGGGGTGCAGGCCGCCGCTGAAGTCGTCGACCAGCGCCCCCCGGAACGCAGGCCCGCCCACCACCTCGCCGATGCGGTCCGGCCCGTGCAGCTCCGTGGCGAACCCCAGTTCCTCGTGGAGGTATTCGGCGTCGGCGGCGAAGGCGGCGACATCGCGGTCGGTGTACCCCAGCGAGGCGGCGCCGTCGCGCCGGAAGTCGCAGTCGATGCCCTCCTGCGTAACGACTTTCTCGACCAGGTCGATGCAGTCGAGGTTCGCCTGCCAGATCTCCCGGGCCGTGTCCCAGCCGAACGCCTTCACCAGGCGACGCATGCCGGCCTTGGGCCCGTAGATCGTCATGCCCCCGCTGATCGTGGACGCTCCCGCCCCCACCCTGCCCGCCTCCAGCACCGCCACCTCCCGCCCGGCCCGGGCCAGCCGGCGGGCCGCCATCAGCCCGGTGATGCCCCCACCCACGATGGCCACGTCGACCTCGGCAGGCAACCGCTCCCGCCCGACGTCACCAGGGTGGGGGAAGTCGTCAGTCCAAAACGGAGCCTGCTTCACAGGGAAAAGCTAGCTGCGCGGAGAAAGCGACCAGCTCATCACGCGGCACGTGGTTGGCGCCAGCAGGAGCGCCAGCCCCCGCCGAGAGGGCCCCCGACGCGGACACCGCAACCCGACGCCCGGGTCGGCGGCAATGTGACGCCCGTCAGACGACCGCACCCGGCAGGTCGATGCGGAACGAGGCGCCGGGCTTGTCCTCCAGGCGGATGGTGCCGCCGTGGGCTCGGACAACCGCCCGGCAGACCGCGAGCCCGATGCCGGCGCCGAGGCCGATGTCGTCGTGGGCGCGGTAGAAGGTGTCGAAGATGCGTTCCTGGCGGTCGGTGGGCACGCCCGGTCCGTCGTCGGCGACCCGGATGACCACCGCCCGGTTCTCGGGCCAGGCCTCCACCGTCACCCGGTCGCCGCCGTAGCGCTGCGCATTGGTGAACAGGTTGGTGAACACCTGCTCCAGCCGCCGCCGGTCGGCGCGTACCTTGAACTCGGCCGGGATCGACACCGCCGGGGCGCGGCTCTCCTCGTGGAGGTGGGTGCGGCGGATGGCGGCCGTCACCGCGTCCGACAGCAGGAACACCGACGCATCGGCCTCGATGCGGCCGGTCTCGAGGTGGGTGTAGTCGACGAGGTCGTGGACGAGCCGCAGCAGCAGCTCCGCCTCGTCGTGCATGGTGCGCAGCGCCGCCAGCCGCTCGGAATCGCTCATATCCGCCTCGGCGCCGGCGAGTAGCAGCTCGGTGTAGCCGAGCACCGCGGTGAGCGGGGTACGCAGCTCGTGGCTGATCGTCGCCACCACCTGGTCGCGGGTCACCTCCAGCGCCACCTCGTGGGTGCGGTCGGCCACCGCGCCGAAGTACTCGAACTCCTGCTCCCCGGGGATCACCAGCACCGTCACCCGCAGGTGGCGAGGGTGGTCGCCGCCGGGGTCGAGGACCAGGTCCGTCTCTGCGCCGTCTGCGAGACGCAGCTCGTCGCCGAAGAGCTGGTGGAGGTCCCGCCCGATCGCGGACTCGGCGTCGAGCCCAAACAGCTCGCCGAGCGCCCGGTTGGCGAACACGATCCGGCCTGCGCCGTCGGCGAGGAACACCGGGGACGGCAGCCGCTCGGCCATCCTCCCGAACCGCAGCGCCTGCTCATACCCGTTGCGCCCGTCGAACACCCAGTAGCCGTCGTAGAAGTGGTTGCCGACGGTCTGGGCGCCCCGCGCCACCCACGCGGGGTCGCCCCAACCGTGCTCGGCGGCGTCGGTGACCAGGCACTCCGTGAAGCAGATGAGCACCTCGTCGATGAGCGCCCACGCCACCTGCTGGGCAACCTCGTGCCCAGCGTGCTGCAGCGCCTCGATGCGACGCTCCTCGACGCGGCTCTGGGCGTTCCAGTCCCAAAAGCCGGCGAACACGGCGGCGAGCAGCACGCCGATGGCGTCGTGGGCGAACACGAGCATCGGCGCCGGCAGCCGCTGCTCGACTCGTGCCCACGTCGCCTCACGAACCCGATCGCGCGTCGACGGTGGTGGCGAGGTCTCCACGGTCCGGTTATCGGATTGCGCGCCAGCCACCTGTAGGAACACGCCGGGCTTGTAGCCTCCGGGCACGGGAGGTGCGCGTGGAGCAGCCGGCGGTCCGCCTCGCACGGGTCGAGAAGCACTTCGGCGACGTCGTGGCCGTCGCCGGGCTCGACCTCGACATCGTAGACGGCGAGTTCTTCTCGCTGCTGGGCCCCTCGGGGTGCGGCAAGACCACGACGCTGCGGATGATCGCCGGCCTCGAGTTCCCCACCGCAGGCGCGGTGGAGATCTACGGCGAGGAGATGGGCCTCCGGCCCGCCAACAAGCGCCCGGTCAACACGGTGTTCCAGTCGTATGCGCTGTTCCCCCACATGACCGTCCGCGCCAATGTCGGATTCGGCCTCCAGATGCAGGACGTCGGCACCGCCGAGATCGCCGACCGGGTGGGGCGAGTGCTCGACCTCGTCCAGCTCGGCGGCTTCGAGGACCGCAAGCCCCGCCAGCTCTCCGGCGGGCAACAGCAACGGGTGGCGCTCGCCCGCGCGCTGGTCAACGAGCCGAAGGTGCTGCTCCTCGACGAGCCACTCGGGGCGTTGGACCTGAAGCTCCGCCAGGCCATGCAACTCGAGCTGAAGGCGCTCCAGGAGCGGGTCGGCATCACGTTCGTCTACGTGACGCACGACCAGGAAGAGGCGCTCACGATGTCGGACCGCATCGGCGTGATGAGCGGCGGCGAGCTCCTCCAGGTGGGCACCCCCGAGGAGATCTACGAGCACCCCGCCACGCGCTTCGTGGCCGAGTTCATCGGCGAGACGAACTTCGTGCCGGTCACCGCCGCCGGGCCGGACGTGGTCGCGCTCGCCGACGGCACCCGGGTGCCGCTCGCGGCGAGCCACCCGGCCGGCACGGAGCTGACGATGACCATCCGTCCCGAGAAGGTGGTGCTGTTCCCGCCCGGCGGCGAGCCCGGTCCGCCCGCGGTGACGCTGCCGGGCACCGTCACGCGGCGGGTGTACCTGGGCAACTCGCTGTTCTACGACGTGGACCTCGGTGCGGTGGTGGTGCGATCCCGGCAGGAGAACGCACCGGGCGCCCACCATTTCGCCGAGGGCGAGAACGTCGTCGCCGCCTGGGAGGCGGCCTCGGCCGTGGCGCTGGACCAGTGACCGCGCCCGGCACGCCGGCCACCCCCGGCCTGGAACGGGCCGCGGCGCGCGCCACCGCCCGCCGGGGCGCCTGGCTCGCCGCGCCGGGCGCGCTCTACCTGCTCCTGTTCTTCCTGCTGCCGATGGCGATCCTCGTCGTGTACTCCTTCGGCACCCGAACCGCCACGGGGCGCACCCTGCTGGAGGGCTGGAACCTCGAGTCGTACCGGCGCCTGTTCGACGACGTCGTGGTGCGGGTGATGTGGCGGTCGCTGTGGCTGGCCGTGCTGACCACGGTCATCTGCCTGATCGTCGCCTACCCCTTCGCCTACTACATCGCCACGCGCACCGCCCGGCTACGCAACCTGCTGCTGGTGCTGGTGATGGTCCCGTTCTGGACGAACTTCCTGGTGCGCACCTACGCGTGGCGGGTGATCCTCGGCCGCAACGGCCCGCTGTCCACCGTCGCCGACTGGCTGGGCTTCGCCGACGTCCGGCTGCTGTTCACCGAAACCGCGATCGTGATCGGGCTCGTCTATGGGTTCCTCCCGTTCATGGTGCTGCCGCTGTACGCGTCGATCGAGCGGATGGACTGGACGCTGCTCGACGCCGGGCGCGACCTCTACGCGTCGGGCTGGCAGGCGTTCCGCCGCATCACCCTGCCGCTGACCATGCCCGGCGTCATCGCCGGCGTCATCCTCACGTTCATCCCCAGCTTCGGGGCGTACGTGACGCCCGAGATCCTCGGCGGCGCCCAGACCACGATGCTCGGCAGCTACATCCAGTCGCAGTACCTCGGTGTGAGCGACTGGCCGTTCGGGTCGGCGCTGTCGTTCGTGATCATGGCGCTGATGCTGGTCGGCACGGTGATCTACTTCCGCACCGGAGCGCGAACCGTATGACCACCCGGGCCGGCCTCCGCCCTCGCGGCCTGATGGAGCGGCTGCTCGCCGCCCACGGCTGGGTGGTGTACGTGTTCTTCTACGCGCCGATCGCGCTGCTGGTCGTGTACTCGTTCAACACCGGCAACCGGGTCAATACGTTCCAGGGGGTCGGGCTGCGGTGGTACCGGGCGATCGGCGAGAACGAGCCGCTCATCGCCGCGATCCAGAACTCGCTGGTCGTGGCCATCGTCTCGACGGTGGTCGCCACCGTCATCGGCACCGCCACCGCCCTGGCGCTCGAGCGGTTCCGGTTCCGCGGACGGCGGGCGTACGACGCGGTGCTGTACCTGCCGATCATCATCCCCGACATCACGATGGCGGCGATGCTGCTGGTGTTCTTCGTGCAGGTGTTCCAGCCGATCGGGATCAACCTCAGCATCACGACGATCTCGATCAGCCACATCGCGTTCAACATCGCGTTCGTCGCCGTGGTGGTGCGCGCCCGGCTGGCCGGGCTCGACCCGGTGCTGGAGGAAGCCGCCCGCGACCTGTACGCGTCGCGCTGGCAGGCGTTCCGGCGGGTGACGCTGCCGCTGATCATGCCGGGGGTCCTCGCCGGCGGCCTGCTGGCGCTGACCCTGTCCCTGGACGACGTCGTGATCACCAGCTTCGTGTCGGGGCCCGGTTCCACCACCCTGCCGGTGTACGTGTTCGGGCTGGTGCGCCGGGGGGTGACGCCCCTCATCAACGCGGTCTCGACAGTAATGTTGGCGGCGTCGATGGTCCTCGTCTTCTCGTCCCTGCTGCTGCAGCGGCGCCGAGGCACGTGACCCCACAGAGCACACGACCGGGAGGAAGCACCGTGAAGAGGCTGATCCTGATGGTGGCCGCGCTGGCGCTGCTGGCCGCAGCCTGCGGTGACAGCGGCACCGACACCACCGCCGCCCCGACGACGGCCGCGCCGGGGACCACCGCCGCCCCTGGCACGACGACGGCCCCGGGTGGGCCCTGCGAGGAAGGTGAGACCGACGGCGACCTGGTGCTGTACAACTGGACCGAGTACATCGACCCCGAGTTGATCGACGCCTTCGAGGCCGAGTATGGCGTCGGCGTCACCGAGGACTTCTTCACGTCGAACGAGGAGATGCGGTCGAAGCTCCAGGCCGGCGCCGCCGGCTACGACCTCATCGTGCCGTCCGACTACATGGTGGCGATACTCGCCGAGGACGGCCTGCTCGAGGAGCTGGACACGGGCGCCATCCCCAACCTCGGCAACCTCGACCCCACCTTCACCGGGCTGCCGTTCGACCCCGACGGCACCTACTCGGTGCCCTACCAGTGGGGCACCACCGGCATCGGCTTCAACTACGAGCTCGGCGAGCCGGGCGAGGACTTCCCGGCTACCTGGGGCCTGATCTTCGACCCGGAGCTGGCCGGCGACAACTCTGGCCTCATCACCCTGCTCGACGACTCCCGTGAGACGATGGGCGCCGCTCTCAAGTACCTGGGCTACTCGCTCAACACCACCGACGAGGCCGAGATCCAGGAAGCCGCCGAACTCATCAGGGAGGCCCGCGCCAACCTGGCGACGTTCGACTCCGACGCATTCGACGACCTGCTCGTCGCCGGCGAGACGCTGGTCGCCCACGGCTGGAACGGCGACTTCTTCGCCGCCTTCGACGGCGCCTCCACCGACGACTACGACGCCTACGAGGACTACGGGTACTTCATCCCCGACGAGGGCGGCGTGGCCTGGGTCGACAACATGGCGATCGTGGCGGACGCCCCGCACCGGTGCACGGCGCACGCGTTCATCAACTTCATCCTCGACGCCGAGAACGGGGCGGCGCTGACGAACTTCAACTTCTACGCCAGCCCCAACGCGGCGGCAGAGGCCATGATCGACCCGGAGATCCTCGAGGACACCTCGATCTACCCGACCGACGAGACGTTCGAGAACCTGGAGTTCATCGCCGACCTCGGCGAGACCAACGCGCTGTACGAGCAGGCGTTCGACGAGGCCCGCTCGTAGCTTGAGCCTCGTCCTCGTCACCGGGGCCACCGGCTTCCTCGGCCCCGAGCTGGTGCCGCGGCTCCAGGCCGCCGGCCACCAGGTGCGGGTCCTGTCGCGCCGCGAACGGCCCAAGGTGGCCGCCGGCGTCGAAGTGGTGCGCGGCGACCTGGCCACCGAGGAGGGCCTCGCCGCGGCGGTGCGCGACGTCGACACCATCGTGCACGCCGCCTCGTCGCCGACCGGGAAGCAGCGCAAGGTCAACGTGGAGGGGACCCGCGCGGTGGCGGAGCACGCGCTCGCCGCCGGGGGGCGCCCGCACCTGGTGTACCCGTCCATCGTGGGATGCGACCGGGTGCCCCTGCGGTACTACAAGACCAAGTCCGCCGCCGAGCTGGCCGTGGCGGGGTCGCACCTGCCGTGGACGGTGCTGCGGGCGACTCAGTTCCACGAGCTGCTCGCCTGGCTGCTGGGGCGGATGCGACGGGGACGCGTGCAGTTCGTGCCCCGCGGCTTCGTGTTTCAGCCCGTGGCGGCGGCCGAGGTGGCGGCGCGGATCGTCGAGCTGGTGGACGACGGCCCCAGCGCGCGCGTGCGCGACGTGGGAGGCCCCGAAGTGCGCCGCTACGAGGACCTGGCCCGCGCGCTCGATCCGGCCGCCCGGGTGGTGCCGTTCCCGGTCCCCGGGCCCATCGGCGCCGCCTACCGCGCCGGCCTCCACACCGCGCCCGATCGGACGGTCGGCACCACGACGTGGGAGGACTGGCTGGCAGCCGGATAGGGTCGGGCCATGGCCATCATCGCCTCCGACCTGGAGTTCGGGTACCCGGGGCGGGACTCGCTGTTCTGGGAGGTGTCCTTCAAGGTCGCCAGCGGCGAGCACGTCGGCCTCATCGGCGACAACGCCGTCGGGAAGTCGACGCTGCTCCAGGTGGTCGGCGGCCGCCTCGAAGCACTGGAGGGCAACGTGCAGGTCGACGGCACCGTCGCCTACATGCCGCAGGCGATCGGGCTGCACGACGACCCGGTGACGGTGCGCGAGTTCCTCGCCCGGCTGGCGACCGGCCGGGTGCGGCAGGCGGCCCACGCGCTGTGGGAGGCCGAGACCGCCAACGCCGCAGCCGCCAGCACGGACTCCGGCATGCGGCTGGCCGCCGCCCATTCCGAGTGGGGCGAGGTGAACGGGTACGAGATCGAGGCGCAGTGGGACGCCGGCACCACGTCGGTGCTGCGCCAGCCGTTCTCGGAAGCCGCCCACCGCCCCGTCAACCAGCTGTCGGGCGGGGAGCGCAAGCGGCTCGCCCTCGAGTTCCTGCTGCGCTCCGACGCCGACGTGCTGCTCCTCGACGAGCCCGACAACTTCCTCGACATCCCCGCCAAGCGGTGGCTGGAGGCCGAGCTGCTGGCCTCGCACAAGACGGTGCTGATGATCTCGCACGACCGGGAGCTGCTGTCGCGTGCCGTCGACAAGCTGGTGACGATCGAGGCGAACGGCGCTTGGGTCCACGGCGGCACGTTCGCCACCTACCACGACGCCCGCGACGCCCGCAACGCCCGGCTCGGCGACGCCGTAGCGCGGTGGAAGGACGAGGAGCGCCGCCTGTACCGGCACATGAAGACCATGAAGCAGCGGGCGGCCCTCAACGACGCCAACGCCGCCAAGGCCGACGCCGCCGAGACCCGCTGGAAGCGCTTCGTGGCCGCCGGCCCGCCGCCGGAGCCGCCCTCGGAGCAGCGGGTGTCGATGAAGCTGGCGGGAGCCGAGAGCGGCAAGCGCGTGCTGCGGTGCGACGAGCTGGAGCTCGTCGGGCTCACCGAGCCGTTCTCGGTGGACGTGTTCCACGGCGAGCGGGTGGCCGTGCTCGGCCCCAACGGGTCCGGCAAGTCGCACTTCATGCGGCTGCTGGCGGGCGAGCC
>JBFJZV010000031.1:0-19657 GCA_041621915.1 Acidimicrobiia bacterium
GACGGGGGCATCACTCGCTCCGTGTAGCGGCCGCTCGGTGGAGCGGGCGCGCCGCAGGCCGGCCCTCCCCCGGACCGGCCCGCAGGGCGCCAACTCTAACGGCCGTCTTGGCCGTGACGACCACGTGCGTGGGCGTGATCGCCGGCCCTCGGCGGGCGACGCCACGTGCAGCAGCCGGCCGTCCGCGGCGTCGCCTACGGGACGCTCAACGAGGGCCTGGGCAAGGTGCTCCGCTACGGCGCGTACGCCCCCGAGGGCCGCATCCGCGCAGGACCGGGCGGCCTCCAAGGCGACATCCACCGGCGCTGACCTACAGGTCGTCGACCGGCAGCTCGGCCGCTGCCTCGCCGTGCTGGGCGGTGCGATCGCCCTGGCCGTGCTCGCCTACGGGGCGCTGCGAAACGCCGCCGCCAACCCGGAGATCGGGGACGTCCCTCCCCCATCCTGCTCCCCCCATACGGCGCCATGCTCACGCTGGCCCTCGCCGTGCTATTCGTCCCGGCCCACACCAGCCTGGCGCTGCTGGGCAGGCGCATCGTCGATGGCGAGGGCCGGGACGCCGATACGATCGCCGCCGCGGACGATCACCGCTTCGGAACGATGGTCGCGCGCCGGCAATGGCTGGAGTCGCAGCTCGACCTGGGAAACGCCGAGAAGCGCCTGCGCAGCGCGTTGCTGGTCATGGCTCCGATGCTCCCCGGACTCGGCAGCTACCTCATCGGATGACCGCCCGGATCATGGCCCCGGCGCCGCTGCCGCGCCGATGAGGGCGTCGAAGACGGGCGTGAAGTCGACGACGAGGCCGGCGTCGAGCGCCTCGAACTCGGGGTCGCCCACCCCGATCCAGACGACCGACGTCTCATGCAGGCCCCACGCCCCCAGCCGTACATCGGTCGGGTCCTCCTCGAGCTGGCGAACCAGCCCGCCCTCCGACATCACGACCTCGCCTCCCCACATCTCTGCCACCCACTCCGCTAGCGCCTCGCCGGGCCGGCCGGCGCGGAGCCCCTCGACCAGCCGCCGGGGCACGCCCGGGTACGCCTCCAGCACCAAGTGCGTGAAGGGGTCACCGTCGAAGCTGACCTCCCGGCAGTCGCCCTCGGCGCACCGCCGCACGCTCCACGGCCCCGCCTCGATCTCGTCGATGCCGAGCGAGTCGAACGTGGGGTCGGGCCCGGCGAACAGGATCGCCGGCATGGGCTGGGGGAAGCCGCCGGGGAGCGGATCGGGCTCAGCGGTGAGCTCGGCGTACCGGGCGGCCCGGGCCGCGACCGCCTCCATCAGCCCGGTCAGCGCGGCACTCACGTCCCGCTCGCCGTCCACACGGATGCCACCGATGGCGACGACCCGGTCGATCCGGCCGATCGAGAACCACCGCACGACGGGCGGCGGCGCTTCGCCCTCCTCCTCGAACCAGGCCTCCCTGTCGATCACCACGAACCCGGCGCCGTCCTGGAACCCGGGGGCGGCGGCCAGCTCGGCGGCGGCGGCGGCGAACCGCGGCAGGCCGGCGGCTGCTCGGGCCCCCGCCCGAGCGGCATCAGGCGTCGAGTAGATCGCGAGCTGCACCGCGGCTTCCACGCCCTCCGGGTCCTCCCCCCGGCTCGAGTACACCCCGCATCCGATCGCCGGCAGGTCCCACCAACGCTCGAGGAATACCGCGTCGGGCGAGCCGGTCGGGAACCACCACATGTAGATGGGGTCCATGCCGAGGACGGTGGCGGCCTCCGGAGTTCGTGGCAGCAGGAGGTGGAGCTCGGCCGCCAGCTCATCGACCTGGGCCTCTGGCAGCGGGACGCCGGTGTTCGCCGGCTCGGTCGAAGACGTCTCGGGCGGGAGCGGCGCCGGCGTGGCCGGCACGGTCGTCGTGGTCGGGGCCGCGGCCGCAGTCGTCGTAGACGACGGCGCCAGCCCGACGGCCGCAGGTTCGTCGGAGCTGCCGCATGCCGTCGCCAGGATCGTCACGGCAATGACGACGCAGGTGAGACCACGAGCCACCTACCACTCCTCCAGCCACCCTCCATCGTCGCGCCGGTCCCGGTGGCCGGGAAGGGCCGTTCGGCTTGTTAGGGGGCCGACGGGTTCGGATGTTGAACGGGTAGCGACGCGTGTCGGAGGGTCGGCATGGTCATAGACGTCCATTTCGCCTATACCAGGCCGGCCACGCCCGGCGAGGCCGTCGAGCTGGCGACCCGGCCGGGCGCCCGGGTCCTGGCCGGCGGCACCGACCCGGTCACCTTGATGCGCGACGACCTGGTGGCCCCCGAGCTCGTCGTCGACCTCGAGGGCCTCCCCGAGCTGCGGGCGATCACCGTCGGCGGCGGCAAGCTGACCATCGGGGCGCTGGCGACCTTCACCGACGGGGGCGAGTAGCGTCGCCGCCGAGAACAACGCAGCGGCCGGTTGGGAAGGCCCGGTTCGTACAATGCCGAACGGCATGACCGGCGCACCCGCAATCCGTACCGAGGGCCTCACCAAGCACTACGGCGACGTGAAGGCGCTGATCGGCCTCGACCTCGACGTGCACGTCGGCGAGGTCTTCGGGTTCCTCGGCCCGAACGGCGCAGGCAAGACCACGATGATCCGCACGGTCCTCGACGAGATCCGCCCCACCGCCGGCCGGGCGGAGATCCTGGGGATGGACAGCCACGAGCTGTCGGTGGAGATCCGCCGCCACATCGGCTACGTCCCCGGCGACCTGGCGATGTACCCCAACCTGACCGGCCGGGACACCCTCACCTACTTCGCGAACCTGCGGGGCGGCGTCGACTGGGACTTCGTCGCCGAGCTGGCCGGCCGTCTCGACGCGGAGCTGGACCGCAAGGTGGGCGACCTGTCGTCGGGCAACCGCCAGAAGGTGGGGCTGATCCAGGCGTTCATGAACCGCCCCGAGCTGCTGATCATGGACGAGCCCAGCACCGGCCTCGACCCGTTGATGCAGCGGGAGTTCCAGGCGATGGTGCGGGAGGTGGCCGGCGAGGGGCGCACCGTGTTCCTCTCGAGCCACACCCTGTCGGAGGTACAGCGGGTGGCCGACCGGGTGGGGATCATCCGCCACGGCCGCCTGGCGGCGGTGGAGGCGGTGAGCGACCTGCGCCACAAGGCGATGCGGCGGGTGGAGCTGGAGTTCGACACCCCGGTGGAGGCGGCGGCCTTCGCTGCGGTGCCCGGCGTGCGCGACGTGGCCGTGGAGAACCACCGCGTCGAGCTGTCCTTCGACGGCCGCATGGACGTGCTGCTGAAGACGGTCGCCGACCGCTACGACCTCGTCGACATCTCGACGAGGGAGGCCGACCTGGAGGAGATCTTCCTCGCCTACTACCGGGACGAGCCGGGCGGCTCCTGATGCTTGCGACCGTCTACACCAAGGCGCTGCGGGACCGGTGGATCGGCATCGCGGTCGGGGCGGTGAGCATGGCCCTGTTCCTGCTCTACGGCATGTCGGTGTACCGCTCGATCGACCTCACCATCTACACCGACCTGCCGGAGACCTTCCGCCAGCTCTTCGGCATCGCCGACCTCACCGACGCCGGCCGGCTGGCCTACGACGCGGTCTACGGCTTCGCCGGGGCGCTGACGCTGGGAGGGCTGGCGATCTCCATCGGCGGCGCCTCGATCGCCGGCGAGGAGCGCGACGGCACCATCGGGCTGCTGCTGGGCAACCCCAAGAGCCGCACCCACGTGCTGGCCTCGAAGGCCGGGGCGCTGGTGACGCTCACCGCCGGCGCCGCGGTGGTGATGTGGCTGGCGGGCCTGGCGGTGCCGGAGCTGCTGGACGTGGACGTCACCGGGATGCAGCCGGGAGCGCTGGTGCTGCACATGTGGGCCACCGCGGTGTTCTACGGGTTCCTGGCGATCGTCCTCGGGGCCTGGACCGGCAATCGCACCCTCGCCGGCGGCCTGGCCGCCGCCGCCATGGTGGTGTCGTACCTGGCGGTCGGGATCCTGCCGCTCGTCGAGGGCCTGGCCGACCTCGCCCGCGCCTTCCCGTGGTACTACCTCAACGGCAGCCAGCCCGTCGCCAACGGCGCCGACGTCGGGCACCTCGCCGTGCTGCTGGGGTCGAGTGCTTTGTTCGCCGGCCTGGCGGTGGTCGGCGTCAACCGGCGCGACCTGCGGGAGCGCAGCGAGCCGGTGACGATCCTCGACCGGCTGCGCCGCAACCCGCTGACCGGGCGGGCCGCCGAGCGCCTGGCCGGCTCGGCTCGGGTGTCGCACATCTGGGTGAAGGCCGTGTCCGACCACCAGGGGCTCGCCACCATCACCGCCCTGGTGCTGCTGAGCCTCGGGGTGATGCTGGGGCCGATGTACGCGCTGCTGGACCAGGACCTGGTCGCCTTCTCCGAGCAGCTTCCGGACGCGCTGCTGGCGATGGTGGGCTTCGCCGACATGGGCACGCCGGAGGGCTGGTACCAGACGGAGCACTTCAGCATCATGGGACCGATCGCCGCCATCGCGATCACGGTGGTCATCGGCGCCCGGGCGCTCGCCGGGGAGGAGCGCAGCCGCACGATGGGGCTGCTGCTGGCGAGCCCGGTGAGCCGCACCCGGGTGGTGCTGGAGAAGGCAGCGGCGATGGCCGTGCACGCGCTGGTGGTGGGCTTCGTGATGTGGCTGAGCACCGTGGTCGGCTCGATGCTGGGTGGGCTGGGCATGGACCCGGTGAGCGTTGCCGCCACTTCGCTGCTGGTGACGCTGCTCGGGCTGGTGTTCGGCGGGGTGGCGCTGGCGCTGAGTGCCCTGACGGGGCGGGTGAGGCTGGCCGTGTACGGCGCGTCGCTGCTGGCGCTCGCGTTCTTCCTCGTCAACTCGCTGCTCCAGCTCAACGCCGCCACCGCCGGGTGGGCCCGCTGGTCGCCGTTCTACTACTTCCTCACCAGCGATCCCCTCGTGAACGGGCTTCGTTGGGGCCATGCTGGGGTGCTGGCCGCGCTGGCCGTGGCGCTGGTGGCGGTTGCGGTGTGGGCGTTCCGGCGGCGGGACCTGCGCCAGACCGGCTGACCCGGGCGCCGCAGCCTTCGCTGGTGGCCGGCGGCGAGGCCCTTCGACCCTGGTTCGGAGCCGTGCGGGCTCCATAGGCTGGATGCAGACCAAGGACCTGTCAGATGCCGCCTACCGAAGCGCGGCCGCGCGTGGAGGCACCCGAAGCTCGACCTGCTACCGGCGGGCGCAAGTGGCGGTGGGAGACAGGGCTGCTGCTGCCGGTCGCGGTCGGGATCGGCCTGTCCCTCTTCCTGGTTGGGATGCCGTTCGTCGGCTGGGCGGCGGCAGCGCTCGTAGCCGAGCCGGCGACGCGGCTTGCGGACGCATTGCGGCCCGGCGACTCAATCGCGGGCAGCAACATGTCGTTCCCGGACCTCGAAGGTTTCGAGCTGATCATTGCCACCGCCATCGGCCAGGTGGCGGTGTTCGTCGTCGCCTGGGTCGCCGCAGTGGTCCCAGTTCGAGCGGTAGCCCGGCTGGCGCTGGCCGTGGCGGTGCTTGCTCCCGGCACCTACGTCGTCGCCGAGGCGTACGCCGATGCGGCGTGCGAACGAGTGCGGGGTCATTGCGAGGAGTGGCGCCCGGCCGAGCCGTTTCAGATCGAGGACCCAGACCGGCCCGGCGCGTGGTCCATCCCGGCTGACGTGACCCTCAACATCGCCGCACCGGGGCTGCTGCACCACACCGAACTCCTCGACGCCCGCGTCACGTCGTCCGACGCCGCGAGCGCCAACGGCGCCATCGTACGGGTCGGACCCGGCGGCGGGTTCACGTTCGACCCGCGACGCGCTGCGCCCCATCAAGCCCTGCAAGCCGGCGAGGAGCTCGAGGACTCCTTCGGCTACGTCGTGACGCACGCGGACGGCTCGCTGGAGGCCGTGGCCAAGGTGACCGTCGTAGGAGCGGGCTGAGCCGGAGGGTCGGCGAGCCAGGGCGGGCGGGGCCTTTCGTCCCTGGGTGGCAGGTCCGGCGGGCTGATACGGTCGCCATGCGACCGAACACGGAGGACCGCATGAACATCGCCGAAGCCCTGGCCGCCACCCCGGTGTCGACCCTCGACCTGTCCCGGGGCGTGGAGGTGCCGACGGACGTGACGGTCGCCGAGACCGTCGACGCGATGGCCGCCGCCGGGAAGCCGTGCGCGTGCGTCGTCGACGACTACGGGCTGGCGGGCATCTTCACGCAGCGGGACGTGCTGGTGCGGATCATCGGCCGGCCGGCCTCGTGGTTCCGCCCGATCGCCGAGGAGATGAGCACGCCGGTCCGGACCATGAGCCTCGACGGGAGCGTCGCCGATGGATTGGCCCTCATGACCGAATGGTGGGTTCGCAACGTGCCGGTGCTGCACGCCGGCGGGACGCTGGCGGGCAACCTGACCTTCTACGCGATCATCCGCGAGATCGGCCGGCTGCTGGCCGGCCGCCTGGACGAGCACGCCGCCAAGCCGGAGCTGGAGCACACCCTGGCGTTCGTGGACTTCACCGGCCTGCCGTCCCACCACCCGGTGACGGTCGGCATGGACGACACTGCCGACGTGGCCGCTCACCACATGCGGGCGCGGGGCATCGGCTCAGTGGTGGTCGTCGACGACCGCGGGGCGCTGGCCGGGATGCTGACGGAGTTCGACCTGCTCACCAAGGTGGGCGTCGGCGTAGCCGACCTGTCGACGGTGGCGGTGAAGGACCTGATGACGCCGGACCCGGTGGCGCTGCCGGTCCGCTCCCCCATCGCCGCCGCGATCCGCGAGGTGGCCGAGCACGAGTTCTCCCACGTTCCGCTGCTGGGCGAGTCCGGGCGGCCGGTGGGGATGGCATCGTTCCGCGACCTCGCCGCCTTCGTGGAGACGACCCTCGACGCGGTGGGTTAGTTGCCCAGTCGCGCGGCGAAGCCGCCCATCGGCGCCATCGTGAGCTGAGCAGGCAGCTCGCGCCGGGTGCCGGCGTCGGTGATCACCAGGGCGGCGTCGCCGCGAGGCAGTTCGAGGTCGACGGTGCGGGCCTCGTCGCCGCCGTTGATGCCGCCCACCCACCAGCCATCGCCGTGGCGGCGGGCGACCACCACGTACTCCCCGGGCCGGCCGGCGAGGAAGCGGGTCTCGTCCCAAACGGCCGGCACCCCTGCGAGGAACTCCCGGATCTCGGCCGGCTGGCCGCGGTAGGACGCCGCCGAGTCGGCGAAGTGCTGAAGGCCCGACTCGAACACGACCGCCAGCGCGAGCTCGTGGGCGTCGGTGGTCAGGTGCGGGTACGCCTGGTCGCCGAACGTCACCGGCGTGTAGTCCATCGAGCCGACCACGTTGCGGGTGAACGGCAGGATCGTGTTGTGCCAGGGGGCGGCCTGGGGGTACGCGGCGTCGAAGGCGTACTGCTCTGCGCCCCGCACGCCCTCCATCGTCATCACGTTGGGCCACGTGCGGTCCCAGCCGCGGGGGACGGTGCTGCCGTGGAAGTTGACCATCAGGCCGCGGGCGGCGGCGTCGCGGGCGATGCCGAGGTAGAGGTCGATGCCGGCCTGCTTGTCGCTGTGGAAGAAGTCGACCTTCACGCCGGCGACCCCCCAGCCGGCGAGCTTGTCCATCTCGGCGGCCCGCACCGCCGGGTCGTGCATGCGGTCGCGGGGCCGCTCCGTGACCCCGTTGTGGGGGCCGCCGGAGTTGTACCAGAGGAACACCCCGACGTGCCGCAGCCGGGCGTAGTCGACGAACGCGTGGATGTCGGCGTCGCTGTGCACGGTCCAGTTGGCGTCGACCAGCGTGTGCTCCCAGCCGAGCTCGGCGGCGAGGTCGACGTGGTCGCGGAGCCGGTCGAGCTGCATGGGGCTGGTGTGCTCCGACCACCAACTCCACGACACGCGGCCGGGCCGGACCCAGGTGAAGTCGCCGGCGGGCGGGCGGGCGAGGGCGGTGACGAGCGCCGACTCGGCGACCGCCGAGGCGGATTGCCCGAGGATCAGCACCCGCCACGGCAGGGACCAGGGCAGGTCGCTCGTGGGCTCGACCGCGCCGACGCCGCCGCCCTCGGCGGGCTGCGGCAGCGTGATGCGGTAAGTCCGGCCGGTTCCCCGGTTGTCGAGATGGCCGCCGAAGTAGCCGGCGTCGAGGTCCGACTCGGCGAGGAGCAGCCAGGCGCCGTCCAGCTCGAAGAGGGCGGGGAAGTTCCAGCTCGGCGCCTCGGTCTCGTGGCCGATGGGTACGCCGTTGGCGTAGAGGTTCTCGTAGGCGGGGGCGGCGTAGCCGACGGCCTGGGTGGGCTGGATCCACGCCCGGCCGTCGCCGGCGATCGCGAAGCTGGTGGCCTCCTGAGTGACGGTGGCGATGCCGTCGCCCGGCATGACGTAGCGGAAGGCGACCCCGTCGTCGGCGGCAAGCAGCACCACGTCGATCCGGTCGCCCCGGGCGTTGTCAAAGCCGAGGAGGCGCCGGTTGGCTTGGAGGCGGCCGCAACGCTGCTTGCCGTGGAGCACCTCGTACGGCTCGTCGACCGCCTCGACGCGGCCGGCGTCGACCAGCTCCAGCCCCGTAGCGAGGTCGGCGTCGTCGCGTCGCAGGCCCAGCGCCCCGCCGTCGACGACGGCGGTCCCGAACGCGGCGACGTCGTAGGCGAGCCGCCCGCCGTCCAGGCGCATCGCGATCTCGGTCGCACCCCCCGGCGACCCGACCGACCACTCAGCCACGTGGCCCTCCCTCTCTCATACGACGCAGGCGCGCCCGAACGACTGAGAACCATAGGTCGCATCGAAGCCGGCAATCGTGCCATTGGCCCCTAGCCGTGGGACCGGACGATCAGATACTCCACGGGCAAGGCGTCGAAATCCCGGAGGATCGTCATGGCCAGGCGCAGCTTCACCGTGAGCCTCTTCGTCGTAGCCACGCTCGCCGCCGTCATGCTCGTGCCGGCGTCGACCCAGGCGCAACGGCCGCCGATCCTCGACCCGGCCCCGTTCGCGTGGACCTACGCCGGCGACCACTACGTCGGGGTCCTGGAGTACGGCGAGGCAACGTTCAGCATCGATGGCAAGACGCTGACCACCCGGGCCTACCGGCAGGCGGGTGGCGAGTACTCGATCCCGGGTCCGACCATCCACATGGCGCCGGGCAACACCTACGTCCTGCGCTTCCGCAACCTCCTCCCGTACGACCCGCCGAGCCCGGTGCACAACGACTTCAAGGACCCGAACGTGACCAACGTGCACACCCATGGGCTGCACATCTCCGGCGAGTCTCCAGGGGACGACGTCACCCGCATGTTCGAAGGAGGCTTCGGAGGCGACTACGTGTACGACATCCCCGCCGACCACATGGGCGGGACCTTCTGGTACCACGCCCACCACCACGGCTCGACCTTCCTCCAGGTGTCCACGGGCGGATTCGGGCTGATCGTCATCGACGACGGCGGCGACCAGATCCCCTCCAGCGTGGCGGCGATGGGCGAGCGCCACATACTCATCGGCTACCTGGACACCAACGCCGCCGGTACCGGTGGCGACACGTTGGTGTCGGGGACGCTGCCAGCCGGGTGGACGGTGAACGGGATGGTCGGCGGCGAGATCGTCGTGCCGCCCGACACGTGGCAGCACTGGCGGGTGCTGCTCGCCGACCGCGACGCCCGCACCAAGGACGTGACGATCGGCGCAGGCTGCGACGTGAAACTGCTGGCCCGCGACGGGGTGTGGCGGACCGTGGCTCCGAAGGACCTCCCCGATCGCACGGTGAACATGACCGGCGCCTCACGCGCCGACCTGGCGGTTCGCTGCACAGGCGGCTCGGCGCTCTCCGTGGGCAACACCACCGTCGCCACGATCGCCGTGGCCGGCACCCCCGGCGATCCGGGGGCCCATCCGTATGCGGACGATGGCGTGTCGTCTTGGTCGGCGGCCCGGCCCGCGTACCTGCGCGATCTGCGGGGCGCGACCGGCATGAACACCGAGAAGATCTCGATGGGCGCCCGCACCGTCAACGGCACCAAGTTCGACGTCGACACGCCGATCCTCACCCTCAACGCCAACAAGGTGCAGAACTGGTCGATCAAGGGCGCCGGCAACCACCCGTTCCACCTGCACGTGTACCACTTCCAGGCACAGGGCGGCTGCGGCGGCGACTTCGAGGAGGGCGAGTACTACGACACGATGGCCGCCAACTGCTCGGTGCGGTTCGACCTCAACACCGCCACCAGCTCGCCGTACGCGGGCCGCACGATCATGCACTGCCACATCCTCACCCACGAGGACCAGGGGGCGATGACGTGGATGAACGTCGTGGGCGGCGCGGAGGCGCCCACCTTCCCGGCCGGGTCCGGCTACGCCAAGTACTACCCGCTGCAGGCGGTGTCGCCGCCGGCGGCGCCGAGCGGGTTGACCGCTGCTGCTGTGTCGAGCTCGGCGATCGGCCTCGCCTGGGTAGACAACGCCACGGACGAGGTGGGGTTCACCGTCGAGCGGTCGGTGGACGGCGCAGCCTTCGGCGAGGTCGCCTCGGTCGGCGCCGACGTCGCCGCGTTCACCGACACCGGCCTGGCCGCCGAGACGACGTACTGGTACCGGGTGAGAGCGTTCAACGCCGGCGGCGAGTCGCCCTACTCGAACGTGGCTTGGGCGACGACCCCGCCGGGCACCGGCCCGGTGGCCGTGGACGTCGGGTCGGTGACGGTCACGACCGTCGGGGTCGGCAAGGGCTTCAAGCGCGGCCAGGCGACGGTGGTCGTGGTCGACGATCAGGGCGGACTGGTGCAGGGCGCCGTCGTCACCGGCGACTTCAGCGGCACGTTCAACGAGTCGGGCGTGTCGAGCGCTGCGACGGACGCGAGCGGCACGACGGTCATCCAGACCTCCGGGTCGGCGAAGGGCGGAGTCGCGGTGACGTACTGCGTGACCGGCATCGCGCACCCGACGTTGAATGACTGGAGCGGCATCATCTGCGGCTCGAACTGACCATCCGGCACGGCTGAGCCCGCCGGAATGCATCGGGCTACATTCGCCTCGCGGCGAGAGGAGCGGCGGCATGCGGATGGGGTTCATCGGGCTGGGCAACGTCGGAGGCAAGCTGGCCTCCAGCTTGCTGCGCAGCGGCTTCGAACTCACCGTCCTCGACCTGCGCCGGGAGGCGATGTCGCCGTTGGTGCAGGCCGGCGCCCGTGCCGGGGCGACGCCGGCCGCCATGGCGGAGGCGTGCGACGTGGTGATCACTTGCTTGCCCAGCCCAGAGGCGTCGGCGGCGGTGGTGGAGGGAGACGGCGGCGTGCTCGCCGGGCTGGCGCCGGGCACGATCTGGGCGGAGATGAGCACCACCGACGGCGGCGAGGTGCGGCGGCTGGGGGCGCTGGTGGAGATGCAGGGCGGCGCCGCGATCGACTGCCCGGTGTCGGGCGGGTGCCACCGGGCCGCCACGGGCAACATCTCGATCCTCGCCGGGGGCCGCCGGGAGACGTTCGAGGCGATGCTGCCGCTGCTCACCGCCATGGGTCGCCGGGTGCTCCACACCGGGCCGCTCGGGTCGGCGTCGGTGCTGAAGGTGCTCACCAACTACCTGGCCACCGCCAACCTGGCGGCGCTGGCCGAGGCCTGGGTAGTGGCCGCGGCTGCCGGTCTCGACCTGGCCACCGCGTTCGAGGCGATCCGCATCTCGTCGGGCAACTCGTTCGTGCACGAGACCGAGAGCCAGGTGATCCTCAACGGCAGCCGCCGGATCGACTTCACGATGGACCTGGTCGACAAGGACCTGACCCTGTTCCAGGAGATAGCCGACGGGGCCGGCGTCGGACTGGAGCTGGCGCCGCTGCTGCTGCGGATCTTTCGCGACGGGCGGGCCCGCTACGGCGACCGGGAGCAGTCGTCGAACGTCATCCGCCGGCTGGAGGACGCCTCCGGTGTCGAGGTGCGGGCGCCCGGGTTTCCCGCCGAGCTGGTCGACGCCGAGCCGCCGCAGCCGGGCTTCGAGGTGCCGGCCCGGCGCTGAGCGAGCCTGCATTGGGGTCTTCCCGGCGGCCGCCGCCCGCGGGACATTCCAACGGATAACAGGTGTTGCGGATGCGAAAGGGAGGAGGGTCCCGGGCCAGGAACGCCGGCTGCACCTATCTCGTGCCCTCCGGACAGGGCAGCGATGCAACTGCCGGTTCACGCACGTCGGCGACTGGAGCAAGGACGCCGCCGACCGCTCCAACTGGATCGACGGCAACTGGGCTGCCTACCAGTCTGTCAAACCGGTCGTCGCAGGCGGGCGCCGCTTCGTCGTGGCGAGCCGCGGCCCGAGCGTGATCGGCGAGGACTGGCTCGACCTGTACGAGGTCGACCTCGGCTCCCCGCATCCGCCGCGTCCGCAGGGTCGCCAAGCGGAGCATGTACGCCTCCGGGGGCGTGCGCTCTCGGTGGCCGGGCGGGGTCGGCGGGGTCCCGAGCCCGCCCCGGTTCCTGGCCAATCGCCGGTCGAAGGGGACGCACTCGCTGCGACGCCCGTGCCGGTACGCCGGCCGCATCGCCCCCCACAACCGTCTGCAGACCCTCCGCCGCCCGGCGGGTTACAGCTGGTGCGACCTTTGCTTCCCCCACCTCGCCGACGGGTAGCGGCGGCAGAGGCTCAGCGGGCCGGGGTGACGAACTCGGCGCTCGTGTGCTCCAGCAGCGCGGCCGGATCCGGTGACATCGCCCGGCGCTGCGGCGACCCGTAGTACGCGGCGTCGGCCGCTTCGAAGTCGCCGTCGAAGCTGACGATCCACACGAACCGGTTGGTCTCGGGGTTGGACCAGGCGCCGTGCACCGTGAAGCCGACCTGCTCGCGCAGCGGCAGCACCTGCGAGCGCCAGAGCGCCACGAAGTCGTCCATCCGGCCGGGTTGCACCCGATAGTCGCGGAGCTGATAGCGCATGTCGCCTCCTCGCTCAGGCCAGCCGTTCCGCCAGCGCCCGCACGTGGTCGGGGCCGGTACCGCAGCAGCCGCCGACGACCTGAGCGCCGTGGTCGGCCACCCAGCCGGCGGCCGCCTCGGCGTACTCGTCCGGCGACGCCGACTCCTCGAACTGCCAGTAAGGCCGGGTGAAGTAGCCGGTCTCGGCGTAGGCCAGCGTCGGCCCGTCCCAGTGCCGGGCCAGCGCCTCGAGGGCCGGGCCGGTGACGCCCACCTCGCTGTGCATCACCCCGGCCAGGCTGCCGCCGAGGGCCAGCACCTGGGGGACGAGCGCATCGAAGTCGCCCGCCGGCTTCCCCAGGTAGCCGCCGGGCGTCTGAAACCCGGTCAACCTGCCGTCGGCCGCCCGGGAGGCGCTGAACCCCACCCACAGTGGGAGCCCCACGCCGGCCGCGGCCCGCATCAGCGGGGCGGCGCCGGCCAGGTCGAGCATCATCTCGGCGATGAGCAGGTCGACGCCGGCGGCCGCGAGGATCTCCGCCTGCTCGCGGTGCGCGGCCTCGGTCCCCCGCCGCGGGTCGGTGGCGTCGAGGTCATCCAGCGGCAGCATCGCCGACAGCGACCCGGCCACCCACACCGGCCGATGGGCGGTCGCGTCCCGGGCCTGGACGGCCAGCTCGACGGCCCGCCGGTTCGAGTCGGCGAACTCGCCGCCCCGCCCGGCCGAATCGAGGACCGACTTCGTGGTGGCGAACGTGTTGGCGATGACGATCTCGGCGCCGGCCCGGATGTAGTCCTCGTGGATGCCGCGGACGAGGTCGGGGTCCTCCATGTGCGCCGAGCCGCACCACACGGCGTCGTCCATGCGCCCGCCGCGACGCTGGATCTCGGTGCCGGTGCCGCCGTCCATCACCACCACCGTGCCCTGCGCCAGCCGCTCGCCGATGTCCATGCCTGCTCCTCCCCGGGGCTGCGGATGATGGCACGCAGCGTCCGGTCTAGCGTCACAGGCATGATCGTGGCCTTCGCCGCCGATGACACCAACGAATGCGTCGACGCCGTGCTCGCCACACTGAGGGAGCGCGCCGAGGTGGTGGAGCCCGAGGCGCCCGAGCACTGGCCGGAGATGTCGGAGGCGGTCGCCCGGGCGGTGGCGGCCGGCGAGGCCGACTTCGGAGTGCTGATGTGCTGGACGGGTACCGGCACCGCCATCGCCGCCAACAAGGTGCCGGGCGTGCGGGCCGCCCAGGCCCACGAGCCGTGGATCGCCGAGAACGCCCGCCGCTGGAACGACGCGAACGTGCTGACACTGAGCCTGAAGCGCACCGCCCCCGCCGTGGCGGTCGACTGCGTGAACGCGTTTCTCGACGTCGCCGCCCCCGACGCCGACGAACGGGTCAACATCGCGAAGCTCGACGGCAAGTAGCGACGCAGAGCGCAGCCGCCTGGGTAGCGGGCGGCGGTCAGGCTCTGGAGCTCCGGCTTTGGTGGGCCTCACCTGGTCGGGGTGACGAGCTCAGCGGTCAGGCGTCCGCGGCACGCAGCCCTGGCACGACCTCTCCATCGATGACTGCTCTGAACCGGCGCCACGCGTCGTCAACGGCGTCATGATCTCCGTCACGTGCTGACCTCTCCAAGTCCGCCGCGATCTCCTGCGCGTGTGGGACGCCGAGCGCACCGAATTCGCCTTTCAGCCGGTGGCTCGCCGCCGCTACCTCATCGAAGTCCCTGGCGTCGACGGCTTCGCCGAGCGCCACCCGTACGGTCTCGTACCCCGCGACGAAGGCGTCTACCAGCAGTCCCCAGAACTCGTCGTCTGGCTCGATCATTGCTGCGTCAGCCTGGGGAACGCGTGCTCGCGTCTCCGGCCCGGCGTGTCGCGCGAGCTGCTCGATGACGGAGTAGACCTCGTGCGCGTTGAATGGCTTTGCGATGTAGGCGTCCATCCCGGCGGCCAGGCAGCGATCGCGATCTTCTTCTCGAGCATGCGCGGTCAGCGCCACGATCGGAACACGCGCCCCAGTGTCGGCCTCTTGCTCCCGAATCAGCCGCGTCGCGTCGAGCCCATCCACCTGCGGCATCTGGATGTCCATCAGCACGACGTCGTAGTCGTGGTCGGCTAGGGCAGCCACGGCGAGCTGCCCGTTCTCGACGGCCTCGGGCACATGGCCCCGCTTCTCGAGCAGGCGCGTCGCCAACAAGCGGTTGGTCGCGCTGTCGTCGACGACGAGCACGCGAAGCTGGCGACGGTGCTGGCGGAGCCAATGCCGGGTGATCAGCGGCAGCCTCTCACCCGACTGCGCAGCCGCCATTGCAGCCCTCACAGCGTCGATGAGATCGGCCGCATCTAAGGGGTGGGCCAAGTATGCGGCAACTCCGAGGTCCGAGTACAGCGCGCCGTCGCCGCGCGATCCGGACCCGGTGACCACGATCAGCGGCACATGGTCGGGCAATTCCCGCGCTCTGACTGCCTCGATGACCGCGAGCGGCTCGTTGTCCACGTCTGCGATCACGGCGCCGAAGTCGTCCCCGGTCACCGTGCCGATCGCCTCGAGTCCTGCTGCGCCGCCCTCGAATGCCGTGGGAGCCAAACCGCCGTCTCTCAACATGCCGGCCGTGGTGCGGAGGCGAGCCGGGTTCTCACCGAACACCACGACGCGAGCACCCTCGAAATCCTCGTCCATCGACGGGACGCCGAGCATCACGTCCTCATCGGCCAAACCGAACTTCGCCGTGAAAGCGAAGGTGGTGCCGTGGCCAACGGCGCTCTCCAGCCCGATCTGACCGCCCATCTGGTCCACGAGCTCCCGAGTGATCGCCAGGCCCAGCCCGGTTCCCCCGAACCGTCTCGTCATCGAGCCGTCGCCCTGTTCGAAAGCGCGGAACACCGCGTCGTGGTCGTCGGGGGGGATTCCGATGCCGGTGTCGGCGACCTCGAAGCGAAGCGTGACCTCGCCCGGCTGCTGCCCGTCCACCGATACGGCGACCACCACATGACCCACGTGGGTGAACTTGATCGCGTTGCCGATGAGGTTGACGAAGATCTGGCGCAGCCGACCCGGATCGCCGAGAAGGCCCTCCGGGACCGACGCTGGCACCGTGTATCGAAGTTCGAGGCCCTTGCGTGCCGCCGCGGCGTGCATGGTTGCGATCGTCTCGGCGACGACATCTCGAAGGCTGAACGGGATGACGGTCAAACGGAGCCGCCCCGCTTCGAGTTTCGAGAAGTCGAGGATGTCGTTGACCAGCGTCACGAGTGCATCGACCGATGTCTTGATCGTGCTGAGGTACTCGCGCTGGCTGGGTGTGATGGTCGTGCCGAGACACAGTTCGGCCATGCCCAGGATCGCGTTCAGAGGGGTGCGCAGCTCATGGCTCATGTTGGCCAGGAACTGGGCCTTGGCCCGGTCGCCCGCCTTGGACTCGGTGACGTCGTCGATCGCGACGATCACCTCGCTCAGATTCAGCCCGCCCGGGCTCGAGGCGGCGCTCCAGTGCAGGATGCCGTCGAGCCGACTGCCGTCGACCTTCTGCCCGACCACGTTGGTGGTCGCGTAGTCGCGCCCTTCCCAGACAGCCATCAGCTGATCCACGAACGAGGACCTCGTCTCATCGGTGAGCGTCGCCGGGTCGATCCGCTCACTCACCGCTACATCGGCTCCGAGCGCCAGCATGCGCTTGGCGGCCGGGTTGACGTCCTTGACTCGTATGAGCCGAATCGCATGGTCGATCAGCTGCTCGTTGGCCTCCAGGTGCGCTCGAAGATCGTCGACACCCGTTTCCCGAAGATCGGCGAGCCATACTCCGACTTCGCTGAAGTCCTCGTCCCATATCGAGATCGGGACCCGTTCGTAGATGTGGCGGTACCTGCGGTCGGCAAGCCCGAGCGCTCCGGCCACGCGGCCGATGATCACGATGACGCCGACGAAGAGAAGCAGTTGGATCGCCATCAGCAAGACGCGTTCGCCGAGATGCTGCCAGCCGACCAATTCCTGCTCGTGGCTTGCCGGGATCACCTGAGAGATCCAGAGCCCCCCCAGCAGGATGAGATAGCTGCGGCGCATGCGCACGGCGACCAGCGGCAGGAGCGCAGCGGCGGCGACCGCAAGACCAATGGTCGTGCCGAGCAGCACGGTGACGGACACGAACGGGCGGTAGAGGATCGTGACTACGGCGATGCCCGCGGCGATCAGCAGCGCCGGCTGGAGCCGGTGGACGTGTAGTTGGTAGCCGGCCAGCACGGCGAGACCCAAGGCGCCGAGCGCGGCGATACGCGGCCCGGGGCCGGCCGAGACCAGGCCCGCCCCCGCAAGCACGAGGGCGAGCGCAAGTGCGGCTACCAGAACGGCCGTCGCGAAGCTGCGAGCTATGCCCTGTAACTCGCTCTCACGGGTCGGCGGTACTTGGAGCACATCCATGCGCGCCTGCACGACCATCTGGAGATCATCGGGCCTGTCTCCGGTCGGCTTGAGACCCGTTGCGCGATCGGGGGGCCCGGCGCCGGCACGCTGTTGGCCCGGGAGGCCGACGATCACTCCCACCGCGACCACGAGCCGACCCGGCGGGGGCCTCCTCGGGTGTGCCGACGAGGCCGTACTGGGGCGCCTCGCTCCAACGACGATCGAGACGAGTGACGTCCAAGCGGCGCACCTACTCGGGTACGCGAACACGCAGCAGTCGAGAGGGGACCATCGCCCCTGGTGAGCGGCGGGGCGGGTCGGCACGCTGGGCGCGACGGGAGAGGAGGGACCCGTGGAAGGACCACGCACGCACGGCTCGGGGCGTCGGACCGCATTCCGGCACACGTTCGTCGCGTTGCTCGTGCTAGGGCTCGCAGCCGGCATGATGAGCGCGATCGCCGCCCCCAAGAAGGGCGACACGCCGTTGTCGCCCAAGGAGGCCCTGGGCAAGGAGCTGTTCTTCGACAAGATCTCGGATCCACCATGGGTGTCCTGTGCTACCTGTCACACGCCAGAGGTCGGCTGGACGGGACGAATCGCCGGGATCAACCTCCACGGCGCGGTGTATCGGGGCGCGGTCCCACAGCGATTCGGTGACCGCAAGCCTCCCTCGACGGCGTACGCAACGTTCAGTCCCGTCTTCCACTTCGACGGAGCCGAGTTCGTCGGTGGGAACTTCTGGGATGGTCGCGCCACCGGCGAGATGCTGGGCAACCCGGCCGCAGATCAGGCGCTGGGGCCGTTCCTCAACCCGGTCGAACAGAACATGCCGTCGAAGCAAGCGGTGTGCGAGGCGGTGGCGGACTCGAAGTACGCCGGCCTGTTCGAGGCGGTGTGGGGTCCCGGCTCGCTCGACTGCAGCCTGGGTGGATTCGAGGCTACCTACGACCGCATCGGGCTGTCGATCGCTGCGTACGAGGGGTCGCCGGAGGTGAGCCCGTTCAGCTCCAAGTTCGACGCCTACTGGGCGGCCTGCCTGGACGCCGGCAACGACCCGGAGCACTGCGGGTTGGCCGAGGGTGACCAGCCGGTTCTCGATCCGGGGGCGATCCTCTCCGATCAGGAGTTCGACGGCCTCATCGAGTTCGGGGAGTACTGCTCGGCGTGCCACGTGAGCCACGAGGCGGGCCCGGACGGCACGCCGCCGCTGTTCACCGACTTCACGTTCGAGAACATCGGCGTGCCCAGGAACCTGGAGAACCCGTTCTACGACATGGACGACGTGTTCCTCGGCGACGGCAGTCCCATCAACCCGCTGGGCGTCGATTTCATCGACCTCGGCCTGGGAGCCTTCCTGCGCACCCGGCCCGAGTGGTCAGATATGGCCGACGACAACGACGGCAAACACAAGGTGCCGACCGTTCGCAACGTCGACCTACGCACCGGCGCTGGCTTCCCCAAGGCGTACATGCACAACGGCGCCTTCAAGAGCCTGGAAGAGGTCGTCCACTTCTACAACACTCGGGACGTTCCCGAGGAGAACTGGCCGCCGCCCGAGGTGGATGCCAACGTCAACCGCGACATCCTCGAGGGCGTGCCCCTGGGCGACCTGCAGCTCGACGAAGAGGCCGAAGCCGCCATCGTGTCGTTCCTGGCAACGCTGAGCGACGGGTACCTCGACGAGTGAAACGGCCACCCGCAGGGTGCATCTTGCCGAAGCCCTGCGCGACGTCGCGGCGCCTCCGCCGCCTACCGGCCCTGCGGGCTGGACGCGTCGATGCCCGTCGCTAGGTCTGCTTGACGAGGGCGGCCACCTGCTCGCTCGACAGCTCGAGCCCGGGGTGCGCCTCGGCGGCGTGCAGCTGCAAGTGCTGCAGCAGCTCTTCCTTGGTCTCCGTCGTGAACTGCCCGGGGCAGTCTGCGCCGGTGTCGGCGCAGGTCACCGAGTAGGCCATGTCGCATCTCCTTCTGGTAGCTCCTCTTCGACCGTAGCACCGATGTCAGTACACGAGCACCCGGTCGGCCGCGAACGTCAGCTCGACGAGCTTGGCCGGCATGGCGAACGTGGCGTTCTTGGCGGCCAGGTCCTCCTCCGTGACGCCGCGTGCCTTGGACGACATGCCGGAGACGTAGATCGGCACGCCACCCTCCACGAGGGCCGGCAGGACCTCGCCCAGGGCTCCGGTGCCGATGCCGCGCAGGTGGTCGATCACCTCGTCCTTTACGAGGTAGGCCGCGTCGCCGGCGAAGAAGACGGTCACGTCGTGACCGGCGTCGTGGGCGGCCTCGGCCATGGTGCAGCCGAGCGCCGCCCGGGTGGGCGCCTCCGGTCCGTGCGTGATGTGGACGAGTAGCGTTCCCACGTCCGTCTGCTCCTCTCGATGCTGCCGCCGCTCCGCCGGCATGCGGCGGTGAGGGCTCCGATGGGAGCCCTCACCAC
>JBFJZV010000032.1:0-19633 GCA_041621915.1 Acidimicrobiia bacterium
ACCTCCACCCGATGCACGCAGTAGTTGCACTTCTGGGCGGTGTGCTCACCCGGGTCGATGTACAGCGCGTCGTAGGGGCAGGCCTGCATGCAGCTCTTGCAGCCGATGCAGCGGCCGGTGTCGAAGTCGACGATGCCGTCCTCACGCTTGAAGAGGGCGCGGGTCGGGCAGATCGCCACGCAGGGAGCGTCGGTGCAGTGGTTGCACCGCATCACCGAGAAGAAGCGGCTGGTGTCGGGCCACGCCCCCTTCTCGACGTACTTCACCCAGGTGCGGTTGACGCCCAACGGGACCGCATGCTCGGTCTTGCACGCCACGGTGCACGCGTGGCATCCGATGCAGGCGCGCTGGTCGATGACGAAGCCGTAGCGCAGTGTGCTGCCCTCCCGGTCGAACGGGTTGCCCGGTCAGCTCTTCTCGATCAGGAAGTGGTACTCGCCACCCTCCTCGAACTGCTCCTTGAGGGCGTGGCCCATGTCCTTCGTCCATGCGGGGATGTCGCTGAGCGAGCCACGGTCGGTGGCGATGAGCTCCAGCGTCTGGCCTACGGTGATGTTGTTGATCTCCTGGCTCACCCGCAGCACGGGCATCGGGCATTGCAGGTTGCGGGCGTCGACGACGAGGTCTGCCATGGGTAGGTGCTCCTTAGATGAAGAGGCTGATCTTCGCTTCCTTCATGATGCTGATCGCCGAGCCGGCGCCGGCGGGATCGGGTAGGTCATCGATGAGGTCGGCGCGGTCGATGCCCATCAGGTCCATGGTCATCTGGCACGGCCACAGCTTGACCCCCATCTGCTGCGCCAGCGCGAGCAGCTCGCCGACCGAGGCGACGTTGTGCTCCTTGGCGAGGTCCTTCATCATCTTGGCGCCCATGCCGCCGAAGTTCATCTTCGAGAGCTTCAGGCCGTCGGTGCCCCCGGGCTCGAACATGCCCATCATCCGCTGGCGCCAGTCGCCGGGCTTGCCGTTGGCCTCCGACTTCTTGAGGATGTTGAGGCCCCAGAACGTGAAGAACACGGTGACGTCCATGCCATAGGCGGCACCGGTGGTGGCCAGGATCATCACCGGCCACGCCTTGTCGAGATCGCCGGAAGCGGCGATGAGGACCATCTTGTCCTTGGCCGGTTCGGCGGGAGCGGCCTCGGCCTCGGGCGCGAGCTCCTTGGTGGTCATGCGGGTCTCCTCCCGGGTGCGCGCACGTATATGCGTGTTCTCGCATCTTCGTCGGTGGCCCTCCCCCTGTCAAGCGGCATCGGCCCCTCCGCGCCTGCCGTTGGCCCCGGGTGACGTCTGTGGCATAGTGGGCCCATGTCCGAGATCCAGCGGGAGCTCTACCAGTTGCACGCGAGCGTGTGCAAGGGCCTCGCCGACCCCAAGCGGCTGCTGATCATCAACGCGCTGCGCGACGAGGAGCGCTCCGTCACCGACATCTGCGATTCGGTGGGGTTGCCGCAGGCCAACGTCTCGCAGCACCTGGCGATCCTGCGCGACAAGGGGCTGGTCCACACCCGCAAGGACGGCCAGCGGGTGTACTACCGGCTGTCGTCCGACAAGATCATCCGGGCGATGGACCTGCTCCGCGAAGTGATGGCCGACCAGCTCGACGCGCCCGTCGCCACCTGACCGGTCTTGCCCGGCGGGGCCCTGCGCGGGTAGCATTTCATTCGCCTATCCGCATGTACTCATAGAGGTGACCGTGAGCAGGACGATCTCGCCGGCGGAACTGGCCGACCGCGTCGATGACCCGGGCCGGGCCCCGTTCCTCCTGGACGTGCGCGCCGGCGACGATTTCGAGCGCTGGCGCATCGAGGGCAAGGCGGGCCCCGAGACGCTCAACGTGCCGTACTGGAAAGCGTTCGGCGACCTCGACGGCATAGCCGCCCGCTTGCCTGCCGGGCAGGATGTGGTGGTGGTCTGCGCCCACGGCGGGTCGTCGGGCATGCTGACCGACCAGCTCGACCAGCCGAACGTCCGCAACCTCGCCGGAGGCATGAACGCCTGGGCCGTGACGCTGGTCCCCCGGCCGCTGCTCGACGAGGGTGACCGCGTGGTGGTGCAGCTCGACCGGCTCGCCAAGGCCTGCCTGTCGTACGTGGTCGCGGGGCGGGGCGAGTCCATGGCGGTGGTGGACGCTGCCGCCGACGCCGACGCCTACCTGGCGCTTGCCGCCGACCTGGGCGCGACGATCACGGACGTGTTCGACACGCACCTGCACGCCGACCACGTCTCGCTGGGACGGGAGCTGGCCGCCCGCACCGGTGCGACGTACCGGCTGTCCCCGGGCGACGGCGAGGAAGCCGCCTTCGACTTCACGCCGCTTCGGGACGGCGAGGTGTTCACCTTCGGCGACGTCGAGCTCGTCGTTCGGTCGATAGCCACACCGGGCCACACACCGGGGTCGACGACGCTGGAGGTGGCGGGGCGGTTCCTGCTGACAGGGGACGCGGTGTTCGTGTCGGGCGTCGGCCGCCCCGACCTGGGAGGCGAGACCGAGCCCTGGGCCCGCGACCTGTATCACACGATCCACGACCGGCTCGCCGCCCTCGACCCGGACCTGGAGGTGTGCCCTGCCCACTACACCTCCCGGACGGAGTCCGGGGACGACGGCACGCTGCGCCGCCGGCTGGACGACTTGCTCACCGATGACCCGGTCGTGTCGATCGGGGACGAGGAGGAGTTCGTTGCCTACGTCGTCGCCCACCTCGGCGAGCCCCCGGCGGTCTACGACCGGATCCGCCGGGTGAACCTCGGGCTGGAAGCGCCCGGGCCCGACGAGACCAGGGAGCTCGAGGTCGGCCGTAACGAGTGCGCGCTCAGCGCCTGAGCGCACCATCGTTCTCGGCGCGCGACATCGTCGCGGGCGTCAGCGTTGCCCTCATCCTGATCCCGCAGGCTCTGGCGTACGCCGAAATCGCCGGCATGCCCGAGGTCCACGGGCTGTACGCAGCGGCGCTGCCGCCGTTGGTGGCCGCCTTCTTGGCGTCGTCGCCTTACTTGCAGACCGGACCGGTGGCGATGACCGCGCTGCTCACCTTCGGGGCGCTGAGCACGCTGGCGGCGCCGGGAAGCGCCGAGTACGTGAAATTGGCGGCGTTGCTGGCGCTGGTGGTGGGCGTGGTGCGGATGGGGATCGGGCTGGTGCGGGCAGGGGTCATGGCGTTCCTCATGTCGCTGCCGGTGCTGCGGGGCTTCACCGCCGGCGCGGCGATCCTCATCGCCGCTTCGCAGCTCCCCACGGCCGTGGGCGTTGCGCCGCCCGACGGGAAGCTGCTCGGCCGGGCGTGGTGGACGCTGCGCCACGTGGGCGATTGGGAGCCGCAAGCCGTGCTCCTGGCGGTGCTGACGGTGGCACTGCTCCTCGGGGGCAGACGCATCCACGCCGCCTTCCCGGCGGTGCCGCTGGCGGTCGCCGCCGGGATGGCGTGGAGCCTCGGGCCCGGGTTCGACGGTCCCCTGGTGGGCGCCATCGAAGAGGGGCTGCCTCCCCTGTCCCTGGCGCTTCCCTGGTCCGACCTTCCCGATCTGGTGCTGCCGGGGCTGGTGATCGCGCTGGTGGGCTTCGCCGAGCCGGCCGCCATCGCCCGCACGTACGCCGCGCAGGACCGATCGGCGTGGAGTGCCGACCGGGAGTTCGTGTCGCAGGGCGCCGCCAACCTGGCCGCCGCCGTGTCGGCCGGGTTCCCTGTGGGTGGCTCGTTCTCCCGCAGCGCGATCACCCGGCTCACCGGGGGCCGCACCCGGTGGAGCGGGGCGGTCACCGGGCTCGTGGTGCTGGCGTTCCTGCCGTTCGCCGGCGTGCTCGCCGACCTCCCCCGGGCCGTCCTCGGCGCGGTGGTGATCGCGGCGGTGCTCAAGCTGATGGACCCCCGCCCCATGATGGAGGTGGTCCGCGCCTCCCGGCCCCAGGGGGCGGTGGCGGCGGTGACGTTCGCCGCGACGCTGTTCCTCGCCCCGCGCATCGAGCGGGCCGTGGTGATCGGCGTCGGGTTGGCCGTGCTGGTGCACCTGTGGCGAGAACTGCGCCTGCGGGTGGAGCTGGACGTGGACGAGACGACGCTCACGCTGCGGCCGGCGGGCGTCCTGTTCTTCGGGTCGGCCCCTTCGCTCGACGACACCCTGCTCGCCGCGCTCGCCGAGCATCCCGACGTGACGGGCCTCGTGATCGACCTCGCGGCGCTGGGCCGCATCGACTACACCGGCGCCAGGGCATTGCGCGACCTGGCACAGGAGGCCGAGCAGGCGGGACTCGACGTCGCGGTCGTCGCCGTGCCGGGCCACGCCCGCCGCATCCTGGACGCCGTGTGGCCGGAGGGCCCAGAGCGCGGGTAGCGCTGCGCTCCCGCGGGACCAGGCCCCGAACATCCGCGCCCCCCTCGTCTCGGCCCTGCGGGCCGAGCCACTCCCACCGCGAGCGGGGGGAGAACCCCGACACACCGCAACCGTGGGCCCGGGTCGGCTGCCATCAAGACGGCAGCGTCAGCTCGAACGTGCTCTGGCCGTCCTCCACGCAATAGATGAGGTCGCCCTCCATCAGCCAAGCCAGCATGCGGCTGATCGTGAGGCCGAGCCCGAACGTGCCGGGCTGGTCGCCCGGGTCGTGCGCCCGATAGTACGGGTCGAAGATCATCTCCCACTCTTCCTCGGGTAGGCCCGGGCCCCTGTCGCGTACCCGCACCCGGGCGCCCTCGACGGCTCGCGCCAGCTCCACCTCGATGGGCCCGCGGCCGTAGCGCTCGGCGTTGCGGAGCAGGTTGCGGAGGATCTGGCGGAGCCGGACCGGGTCGGCGGTCGCCTGCACCGTGCCGTCGGGTTCCACCACCGTCACCGGCGGCCCGCGCCAGACACCGAGCACGCCGCCGAGCTCGCGGCCGACGTCGACTTCCCGGAAGTGCAGCGGCAGCATGCCGATGTCGCCGCGGGCCGCGACCAGCAGGTCGTCGACGAGCTCGGCCATCTCACGGCTCTGGTCGGTGATCAGCTCCACCATCTGTCGGGCGTCTTCGGGGGACAGCTCCTCCCACCGGTCGCGCAGCTCTTCGGCGAAGCCGACGACGCTGGTCAGCGGCGTGCGCAGCTCGTGGCTGACGGTGGCGACCATCTCGTCCTTGGCCTGCACCAGCTCCTCGAGGTGCCGTTGCAGCCGCCGCCGCTCGGTGACGTCGCGGATGGCCACCAGCACCTCCTCGCCCCGGATCGGCGCCACCTGGGCCTCGAAGCTGCCCGGCTGGCCCCGTGGCCCCATGTCGTATTCGACGAGCTCGCTCTCACCGGTTACGACCACCCGGGCGAAGACGTCCAGCCAGGTGTCTGCCATCTCGGGATGGACCTCGGTGATGTGCGCGCCGAGGAACTCCTCCGGGTCCATCGCCGCCTGGAAGTTGCGGGCGGGCCGCCACCAGCGGATGTAGCCGTCCCCGTCGAGGCGGAACATCATGTCGGGGATCGCCTCGAGCAGCGCCCGGTTCTGCGATTGGGAGCGCTGCAGGGCCTCCTCCGATTGGCGGCGGGCCGTCACGTCGACGAAGTGCGTCAGCGACGCCTCGAACCTGCCCTCGTCGTCACGAACCGCCGAGGCGTTGACCAGCACCCACAGCTCGGTGCCGTCCTTGCGGCGCATGCGGCGCTCGACCTCGTAGTGGTCGAGGTCGCCAGCGATCATCGCCCGCACGCGCAGCCGGGCGTCCTCCACGTCCTCGGACCGCATGATCGACCACGGCGCTTCGGCGAGGAACTCCGGCTCTTCGAGGCCGAGCATGGCGAGCAGCGCCTCGTTGACCAGCAGCGGCCGCTGGTCGGGACCGACGAGGGCGATGCCGATGTCGGATGCCTGGATCGACCGCAGGATCGGCTGCTCGGCCGCCCGGTCCCGGCCCAGGTCGAGCATCACGCCGTCGCAGCCACCGGCGTCGCAGCGCGCTGCGCCGATCGCCACCCTGGTAACGGCTCCGTCGGCGCGCCGCAGCCAGGCCTCGAGCCCGCGCCCGCCGTTGCCCGCGGCGAGGGCGGCGAACAGCTCGTCGCGGTCGGCGGCGACGACGAAGTCGACCAGCGGGCGCCCCACCGCCGAGGCCCCGGCCGCGAGGCCGACGAGGTCGTCGAAGGCGGTGCTGGCCTCGACGACGACGCCTGCGGCGTCGAGGCGGAAGCGGGCGAAAGGCAGGTTCGAGATGTCGGCGCCTGTTTGCATCAGGGTGTACCCACCCGTTTGTTTCCCCTCGGAGCCACGCGCGGTTCCGAGGCTAGCCCGCCCTGGAAGGCCCTGGACGTGTCGCCGCCAACACATCCGTCAGGGTCGCCACGGCGCGGTCGAGCTCCGCCCGATCGCTCACGGGCTTGCCGTCGGGCTTGCGCACGTAGAAGACGTCGACGACCTCGCCGCCGCGGGTGTCGATCTTGGCCAGCCGCACGTCGAGGCCCAGCTCGTGGAGGGCGTGGCCGATGCGGTACAGGCGGCCAATCTCGTCCCCGCAGTGCACTTCCAGCACCGTGTCGACCCCCGATGCGTCGGGATGGTGCTCGATCCGGAGCGGTACCTCCCGTCCCGGGCGCCGGTACGCCCGGGCCTTGGCGGCGATCGCCTGGTCGAGGTCCAGTTCGCCCGCCAGCACGGCAGCCACCTCCTTCGCCAGGCCGTCCCACTCGATGCGCAGCGGCCTGCCGAGCGCATCCTCCACGCGGAAGGTGTCCAGCACCAGGCCGTCGCCACGGGTGAAGAGGCGCGCGTCGAGCACGGACACGTTGTGCACGGTGAACACCCCGGCGACGGCGGCGAGCAACCCGGGCCGGTTCCTTCCCACCACCGTCACCCCCCAGAACGGGCCCAACGGCTCGGCAGCCATCCGCACTTCGCCGGGGCCGGGAGGATCCACCAGCAGCGCGAGGTGCTCGAGGAGCTGGGCCACGCCGAACGCGTCGGCGTACTCGGGCGGCATGCCCCGCAGGTGGGCGCGGACCGCCCACCGCTCGAAGCGGGGCAGGGCGGCCGCCTCCAGCTCCGCCAGCCGCCGCGACCGGTCGGTAGTGGGGCCGGTCTCGGCGTCGCGGCGGCTCAGCTCGGCGGCGGTGCGGGCGAAGAGCGTGCGGACGAGCGCCGCCTTCCACTCCGTCCACATCCCGGGGCCGGTGGCGCGAGCGTCGGCGACCGTCAGCAGGAACAGCAGCTGCAGCAGATCGAGGCTGCCGACCGAGTCCGCCACCTGGGAGACGATCACCGGGTCGTCGAGGTCGCGCCGGGTCGCGGTGTCGGGCAGCAGCAGGTGGAGCCGCACCGCCCGGGCGATGCGGCTGGTGCGCTCCGGCGCCAGCCCCAGCCGCTCGCACACCGACCGGGCGAGCGCCTCGCCCTCCACCGAGTGGTCGCCGCCGCGGCCCTTGCCGATGTCGTGGAGGAGGGCCGCCAGCAAGGCGTCGTCGGTGCCCCCGAGGTCGGCGGCGACCTCCCGGGCCCAGGTCTCGTCGCTGCCGGGGGCTGTGATGGCCAGCACCTCGGTGGCGGCTCGCCAGAGGTGGGCGTCGACGGGGTGGGCATGGAACGGCACGTGCTGGGGCGCCGCGACGACGTGCCGCCACTCCGGCAGCTCGGCGTCGACCCACCCGGCGACACGCCGGGCTTCGAAGTCCTCCCAGCCGGCCCGGCCCCGGCGAACGAGGTCGAGAAGGCCCGCGCCATCGTCGGCCCGCAGCGGCGACACCGCCCGGTCGACCGTCCGGGCCGCCAGGAAGAGGCGGCGCGCCGCCTCGTCCGGGTCGAGGCCCAGCCAGCGGGCGGCGCCGGCGCGCAGGCCGAACACGAAGCGGTTCTCGGGGCGGCCGGCGGTGGCGTGCAGCGCGTTGCGGGTGGCGAGCAGCACCTCGGCCGCCTCACGGAGCTCGGGGCCGGGGCCCGGCGCCTCGCTACCCGCGAGCCGCGCCGCCTGAGCCCGCCAGTGGAGCGTGTGCAGCGCCCGCAGCCCGCCCCGACCCTCCTTGACGTCGACGTCCTGCACGGGGAACGGCTCGGCCTCGCGCGGGGCCGCCACGGCGCGCCGCAGCGCCGCTTCGAGGTCGAGCTTGCCCTTGCGCAGCCGGTCGCCGAGCTTGGCGTCGAGCTCGTTCAGGAGCGACGCGTCGCCGGCGACGAGGCGGGCGTCCATGAGGGAGGCCAGGGTCACCGGGTCCTCGCGAGCGGCCGCCAGCGCCTCCTTCACGGTCCGGACCGAGTGGCCGACCGTGAGGTTGGCGTCCCACAGCGGGTAGAGGATGCGTTGGACGGCGTCCGGCGGCAGCCGCCCGCCGTGCAGCAGCATGACGTCGATGTCCGACCACAGGCACAGCTCGCGGCGCCCGTACCCGCCGACCGCGACCACCGCCACCCCGTCGCCGCCGCCGGCGAGTTGGGCGAGCCAGCCGTCCATCGAATCGGTGAGGGCGGCGCAGACCTCCCGCCCTCCCCGGCCGAGACGTCCGGCGGTCAACTGCGAGCGCAGCTCGACGTAAGTGGGCTCCACGGCCCGCTATGCAAGCACGGCGGGCCGTGGCGCCGGTCAGCTCACGGTCGGCCGTCGTCGCAGAAGTCGGCGCTCACCTCGCAGCTCCCAACCTGGGTCACGGCGATGAACACGTCCTGGATGACAGAGAGTCCTGTGACCGAGCTCGTCACCTTGTACTGGAACTGCGTCTGCGTGCCCAGCGTGATGCCGGTGGAGTTGTAGACGACCTTGGCATCGGGCAGGGTGGTCAGCACGCCGACCGGGACGGTGGCGCCCGTGGACGTCGTCAGCGTGCCGGCGAAGCCAGCCGGCACCAGCACCTGGTACGAGAACTCGGCCGGCCGGCCGTCGATCGCTGCCAGCACTGCAGATGCGAGCGTCGCCGAGTTTGCGTCGACGTGGAAGCTGCCGCCGGTGGCGGACGTGATCCGCGTCGCCTGGCCTGCGTCGCCGCCGACCGGCGTGCAGTCGGGCGCCGTGCCATCGTCGTAGTCGCTCGGCCCGAACCCGTTCGGGTCGGCGTCGAGCCCGGCCCCGTCGATGCTGTTGGCCACGACCGAGATGCCGGCGCCGCCCTCGGCCAGCAGGGCTGCGATCACCGACTGCTCGGTGATGGCGCCGAGGCCTGCCACGCCGTGGACAGCCTCGCAGACCGGGTCGTGGGCCGGCGCATCGCCGATGTAGACGATCACGCTGGGCGTGTTGGGGTTGAACCCGGCCGGGTTGGAGGTCGACGCGAGCCGCTCGAGAGCGAAGAACTGCGCCTCCGGCGTGTCGCCGGCGAAGCTGTTGACGAGCTGCTGCCCGGGGGCGCCGATCGCGTCGGAAACGTCGCCCGACGTGCCGCCGGAGCTGCCGTCGTCCGGCTTGAGCGTCACCAGGTTGTCGAACAGGGTCGGGAACGGCCCCGGCAGCGGGTTGTTGGTCGTGTCGATGTCGTCGTAGGTGCCGAGCCCGAAGTGGGCGTTCGGCCACACCGTCTTCACCGACGCGATCAGCGCGCCGATGTCGTTCTCGATGCCGTCGAGGTCGTCCGACATGCTGCCGGTCACGTCGACCAGGATGTAGATGTCGGGGTCGTTGCCGGTGTGGGACCGCCCCTTGGGCAGCCCGTCGTCCTCGCCCTCGGTCGCCCCGAGGCCGTCGGCCAGGTTGATCGTCGCCGTCGAGTTGGTGTTGACGGTGCCGCTCAGCGGGCCCGCCTGCGGTGGCGCCGCCGGCGTCGCCGCCGCCACGTCGATGCTGATGACGGCCTGGTCGCAGTTCGCCGGGACCGCCACCTCGCACGCCTGGAACGTGAACGACGTGTCCGGAGACGTCAGCGGGGATCCGACGAACGCGCCCGGGTCGTACGTGACCTTGGCGCTGCGCACCGGGTCGCTCGGGTCGTTGGGGATGATGTCGGTCGGCCCGGCGGTGATCGAGCCCTCACCGGCCGGCGGCCCGGAGACGATGCTGAAGGTCAGGTCGTCGATCGTCCCGGGCGCGGCGGCCTGGATGACGATCTCCTTGGGCGTTCCGGCCACCACCTCGACGCTGCCGTCCTTTGCGACGATGTTGGTGATGTCGGTCGGCGGCGGCGTGGGGTCGCCCGCCGGGTCCGGGTTGATCGTCACCGTGCCCGTCGCGATCCCGCCGTTGTCGTCGTCGACGGTGAACGCGAAGCTGTCGGGCACTGCGCCGCCCGATGGCACCTTGTACTCGACGGTCGCCGAGTTCTTGTCCGGTGCCGTGCACGGCGCCGGCGCGCACGTGCCGTTGGTGTCGACCAGGTTGGCGAGCGTCCCGCCGGCCGTGGTCGTGTCCGGCACCGAGAAGTCGAGGTCGTCGCTCGTGTCCGGGTCGCTGCCGGTCAAGGTGATCACGAACGTGCCGGTCCCCGCCACCGTCTGGTCGTCGGCGGTGGGCGCGTCGTTGCGGCCGGCGATGGTGATCGTGACCGCGGCCTTGGCCGTCCCGACGTTGTCCGACGCGATCTCATAGGTGAACGTGTCCGTGGCCGACTCGCCGACCGCGAGGTAGTTGAACGCGGTCGCCGGGTCGTACGAGAACGTGTTGCCGGTCTTGACCATGGCCGCCCCGGCGTTGCTCGAGAACCCGGTCGGGTCGTTGACGGGCGCGATGACCGACACGGTGTCGTCGGCGTCGGGGTCGCCGTCGTTGCCCAGCACGGCGATCGTGGTCGCCGTGTCCTCGTCCGTGGACGCAGTGTCGTCGCCGGCGAACGGCGGGTCGTCGAGGCCGGTGACGGTGACCGTCACCTTGCCCACGTCGCTGCCGCCGTTGCCGTCGCTGACCGTGTACTCGAACGTGTCGAGCAGGGTGTCAACCTGGTCGAGGTGGTCGAGCACGCCGCTCGGGTCGTACCCGAACGTGCCGTCGCCGTTGTTCGTGATCGGCACGTCGTTCGCCGACGTCGCAACGACGGCAGAGACGAACAGCACGTCGGTCGTGTCGGGGTCGGTGTCGTTCGCCAGCACGTTGCCGGTGACGGTGGCCGAGTCCTCGTCGGTGCTCGCCGCGTCGTCACCGGCGGTGGGGGCGTCGTTGTTGCCTTCGATCTTGATCGTCACCGTGGCGACGTCGCTGACCGCGCCGTAGACGTCGGTGGCGTCGTAGGTGAACGTCACGAACGCGTGCTCGCCGACGGCCAGGCTCTCGAAGGCGCCGGCCGGGTTGTAGGTGAACGTGCCGTTGGTGCTATTGACGGTGAGCACGCCTTTGTTCGGCGTCGGGCCCGACTGCACGACGTACATGGTCGGGTCGCCGTCGGGATCGACGGTGGCGAATGCGAACGTTCGGTCGCCATCGTCCTCTTGCACGGTCTCGGACTGGTTCAAGGCCTGCGGCCGCTGGTTCTCGCACTTGGTGGCCGATGCGCCGCCGGGGCCGACGTCGCAGGTGTCGAACTGCGGGCCGCCGTTGATCACGTCGGCGCCGTTGCGGCCGAGGAGCGTGTCGTCGCCGCCGCTGCCGGACATCAGGTCGTCGCCGTCGCCGCCATCCAGGAAGTCGTTGCCGTTGCCGCCGTTCATGTTGTCGGCGCCACCGTCACCGAACAGCGTGTCGTCGTCCTTGTCGCCGGTGATGATGTCGCCGTCCTCGCCGCCGTGCAGCGTGTCGTTGTCGTCGCCGCCGTTGACGTTGTCGACCCCGGCGTCGCCGTAGATGGTGTCGTTGCCGCGGTCGCCGTTGAGGATGTCGTCGCCGTCACCGCCGCAGATCGTGTCGTTGCCGTTCTTGCCGCCGATGACGTCGTTGCCGCCGCGACCGTCGATGACGTCGTCGCCGTTGCCGCCGTTGATGACGTCGGCGTTGGGCGTGCCGACGATCAGGTTCGGGTGTGGGCCGGCGCACGGGCCGCCGTGGCTCGAGCGCGGCGCCGGGCCCGCCGCTGCGGACCACGACAGCGCCACGGTGCCGGCGCCGGAGCGCAGCGACCTGGCCGAGGAAGCCGTCAGCTCGCCGGGCCCACTCAGCAGGAAGCTGCCGCCCCGGTACACGCCCAGGGAGTCGACGCTGCCGCCGAAGGCGCCGGCGACGAGCTGGTCGCCGGGGTTGCCGAAGGTCATGGGGGTCGCCCCGACGCCGAGCACGACGCCGGTGGCCGGGAGGTGAAGCGCGACGGTGTCGATGCCGTCGCCGTCGAAGTCGGCGGCGATGACGCGGGCGCCGGTGAGGTCGTGACCCTGCGCCGGGAACGTGTAGGTCACCTGGGCGGCGCCGATGCCGCGGTTGCGGGAGCCCAGCAGGTTGGTGAGGAACACCTGGCCGGTCGCAGGCCGGTAGAGCCCGACGCTGTCGCAGCCGTTGCCGTTGAAGTCGCCGGCAAACGCGATGTCGCCGGGGTCGCCGAAGAAGTACTCGACGTCGGCGATCCCCGTGGAATTCGAGTTGCGGAGGTATACCTTGCCGGCCGGCCCCTGCGCGGTGTCGACGGGCCGGTGGAGGCCCGGCGTGTCGATGCCGTCGCAGTTCCAGTCGCCCATGAACGGCGCGTCGGCGGGGTTCCCGTAGAGGAAGCTCCCGCCGCCGTCGAGGCTCCAGTACGACGTCGCCGGGTCGTACGCGCCGACTCGGTCGCCGTGAACGGTCGCCGCCGGCGCCGCCCCCGCCACCACCGGCACCAACAGGGCAGCGAGCATCGCTGCCGTGAACCCCAGCCCGTACCACCGTCGCGTCGAAGCCATTTGCGCTCGACCCCCTTCCCGGTTACGTAGTGCCCGACCCTAACCGCCCGGAGTGGTCGAGGCGGGCGGATTCGGCAGGAAATACCTGCATTCTGTTGGGCTCTTGGCAACTCTGCGTCGCAAACGCTCCGGCCACGCGTCACCCACCGCGAGGTCGTGGACTAGGACGTGCGGCGCCCGGGTAAGCCGGGCGTCATGTCGGCAGCAACACTCCTCGCCCCGGTCCGGTTCGACCACTTGCACGCTTTGCGCGGTGAGCACGGCGTCTTCGAGCATGCCCTGCTGGACGAGCCCCGCGTCGCCCACGGCTACTGCACCGACGACCAGGCGCGGGTGATCGTGGTCGTCGCCGGCGAGGATCACGACGTGGCGCCGCAGGACGAGGCGTTGCTCGCGAGCTGCCTGCGGTTCGTGCGGGCGGGGCGCGTACCGGGCGGCTGGCACAACCGGATGTCGGCCGGCGGGAAGTGGCGTGACGAGCGAGGCTCCGACGATGCGCATGGCCGGGCGTTGTGGGGACTGGGGGTGGCGGCGAGCGCCGGCTGCGCCGACGTCCTGCCGTTCCTGGTGGCGGGCTGCGACCTGGACACGTGGTCGCCGCGCGCCAACGCCTACGCCACCCTGGGTGTGGCCGCCGCCTACGGGGCATCCGGCGCCCCCCACCTGCGGGCGCCGCTCGCCCGGTTCGTAGCCCGGGTGCCGCCGCCCCGGCCCGGGGCGTGGCGGTGGCCGGAGGACCGGCTTGCCTACGCGAACGCCCGCCTGCCCGATGCGCTGCTCGCCGCCGGGGCCGCCCTCCACGACGACGGGCTGTTCGCGGCCGGCCTCGACCTGCTCGCGTGGCTCGTCGACGTCGAGACCGGCGACGCGGGCTTCAGCTTCACGCCGGTCGGCGGCCGCGGCCCCGGCGAGCACGGGCCCGCCTTCGACCAGCAGCCGATCGAGGCGTGGGCGATGGCCGACGCATGCGCCCGCGCCTTCGCGGTCACCGGCGATCGGGCGTGGGCGGAGCGCACCCGGCTGGCCGCCGAGTGGTTCCTCGGCCGCAACGACGCCGGCGCCGTGCTCTACGACCCCGAGACGGGGGCCGGCTACGACGGGTTGCAGGCCGGCGGGGTGAACCGCAACCGGGGCGCCGAGTCGACGCTCGCGGCGCTCGGCGCGCTGCAGGCCGCCCGCCGCATCTGCTGAGCCATGCGCATCGGGATGCTGGCCCCGATCAGCCATCCCTACCCCCCGCCGGGCTACGGCCCCTGGGAGCGGGTGGCCCACGACCTCACGGAGGCGCTGGTCGCCGCCGGCCACGACGTCACGCTGTTCGCCCCCGCCGGGTCGCAGACCGCGGCCCGGCTGGTGCCGACCGTTCCCGAGCCAGGCGGTTGCCGGCTCGCCGAGGAGGAGCACCTGGCAGTCGCCATGGCGGCGGCGGCCGGCGGCGCCCTCGACGTCCTGCACTCGCACCTCCACGTCCACGCCCTGGCGTTCGCGCCGCTCCTCCCCTGTCCCATCGTCACCACCCTCCACGGGGCGGCGTGGAACGAGGAGCATCACCGGCTGCTGCGCCGCCACGCAGCCCGGCCGTTCGTGTCGTTGAGCGACGCCGAGCGCCGCTTCCTGCCCGAGCTGAACTACGTCGCCACGGTGCCCAACGGCATCCGGGTGCAGGACTTCCCGCTCGGTGACGGCGCCGGCGGTTACCTGGCGTTCGTCGGGCGGATGGCGCCGGAGAAGGCGCCCGAGCTGGCGGTGGAGGTGGCCCGCCAGGCGGGGATCCCGCTGCGGATGGCCGGCATCGTCGAGCCGCAGCACCAGGAGTTCTTCGACGTCGCGGTGCGGCCCGGGCTGGTCGGCGGCGTCGAGTACACCGGCCCGCTGGAGCGGCCCGAGCTGGCGCGGCTGCTCGCCGGAGCCGCCGGGCTGGTGATGCCGCTGCGGTGGGACGAGCCATTCGGCCTGGTGGTGGTGGAGGCGCTGGCCGCTGGCACGCCGGTGGTCGCGTGGCGGCGGGGGGCGATGCCCGAGATCGTCCGCCACGGCGAGACCGGGTTCGTGGTCGACGGCGTCACAGGCGCCGCCGCCGCGGTGGCGAAGCTGGCGGACCTCGACCGGGCCGCGTGCCGCGCCGACGCCGAGCGCCGGTTCGGCGACGCGGCGATGGCGGCCGGCTACGCCGCCGCGTACGAGCGGGTGCTCAGCAGCCGGTCGCCCGCCGCAGCGCCCAGCACGCCTCCACCATCCGCACCGGGGTGAGCACCGCCAACCGGTCGACGAGGTGCGACTTCGGGACGGCCCGCACGTCGTCGAAGTTCACCACCGACGGGTGGGGCACGCCGTCGTCGGGGCCGACCGCCAGCTCGCCTGGGCTGCCCCGGCGGTGGCGGGTGAGCGGCGCGCACACCAGCCGCCGCAGTGCCGGGATGGCCGCCGAGCGGGTCAGGACCAAGTAGGGACGCCGGCCGACACCCTCGATCTCTCCCCACCAGACTTCCCCCCAGCGGGGCGTCACCACGGCTCTTCGAGTATCGACTCGCGCAGCGACGCGAGCGCCGCCGCGTCGTCGGACGGATCCTGGGGCGCCCGCTCGTAGGCCGCTACGTAGGCGTCGTCGATGCGACGCTGCTCGTCGGCGCCCACGACCATCTCCACGCCTCGCCGCACCGCGTCGGCCCGGCTGTCGAACAGGCCGCGGGCGACCATGTCGTCCAGCGAGGCCAGCAGGGTCTCCTCGAGCCGGATCGCGATCTGTTGGGTGGCCACGGCGATCATCATACCGATACGGTATGCGACTCGCATACCGCTTGCAAGGGGGGCGTTCAGACCATGGCGTCGAGCAGCGCGGTCACCTCGACCGTGGCGAAACCGATGCCCCGGTCCGAGAAGCCGTACGGCAGGACGAGCCATCGGTCGTGGAGCATCGCACCACAGGTGTAGACCACGTTGGGGACGTACCCGTCACGCTCGTCCGGCGCCGGCTCGAGCAGCGGCCCCGGCAGCCGGGCGAGCACCTTGGCGGGCTCGTCCTTGTCCAGCAGGACGGCCCCCAGGGCGTAGCGCCGCATCGGGCCGACGCCGTGGGTGATCACCAGCCAGCCGTCGTCGAGCTCCAGCGGGGACCCGCCGTTGCCGCCCTGGACCGCCTCCCATCCCTCCTCGGGGCCGAGCACCAGCTCGGCGTTGCGCCAGTCGCGCAGCCGGTCGGACAGCATCACGTAGGTGCGCTCCTGGTCGTGGCGCGACAGGGCCGCATAGAGCCCGTCGATGCGGCGGGGGAACAGCGCCATGCCCTTGTGGCGGGCCATCGGGCCCCGGAGCGTGGCGATACGGAACCGGCGGAAGTCGGACGTCTCGATGAGCTGGGGGAGGATCGTGCTGCCGTCGTAGGCGGTGTAGGTGGCGCAGTACGTGACCGATCCGTCGTCGTTGGTGAACAGGGTGAAGCGGGCGTCCTCCATACCGCGGCTCTCGGCGGGGCCGGCCGGGGAGATGAGCCGCTCCGACAGCGACAGCGTGTCGAACTCCACGACGTAGTTGGAGCTGGCGAGCCAGCGGATGCGCCGCAGCGTGTCATCGACGCTGGGCCCGCGAGCGCCGCTCGCCGCCGCGTGGTCCAGCGCAGTCTGCAGCTCCGCGTCGGTGAACGCGTCACCCAGCTCGGCGAGCACGCTCCCGGCGACCTTGTTGGCGACGCCCATCTCGTCGAGGCGCGCCGCGAACTCGACCTTGTCGTACGACGGCGTGCGGCGATCGCCGTTGGTGGTGAACGGCGACCGCTCGTCGAGGTGGATGCCGGGACCGGGGCCGACGCGGCCGGTCAGGAAGGCGATCGACGAGATGTGGCCTTCGCCGATGGCCCGGGCGCTCAGCACGAACTCGCCGGGCGCGCCGAACGGGACGATCGACGGGTTGGTGAGGGCGGCGGCCTCGTAGGCGTACTCCTGGGTGAGGTAGGCGCCGACCAGCAGCCGGGCGTCGTCCCGGTCGAGCCGGGCGGCGAGGGGCGACCGGTCGGCGGCCAGCCGGTGGTGGCGGCGCCAGGTCCCCTCGATGTCCCGGTGCCTTCCCGCCGCGGTGGTCCGGGCCTGGTCGAGCATGGCGGCGCGCTCGGCGGCGGGCAGGTCGAGGATGCGGTCGAGGATGCGGTCGAGGCGGTCGGGCGTCCCGCCGAAGTTGGTGGTGCCGGGGACGAACGGCCTGGCGACCACCCGGGACGGGTCGGGGAGGACGTGCAGCGGGCTGCGGGTGACCTCGATCACGCAGGGCACATTGTGGCTCCCGGCCCGGTGTCAGGCAGGGATCTCCGCGAGACCGTCGACGCGGATGCGCAGGAGCCGCAGGTACTGCGCAGCCACGGCCGGCCAGGCGAGGTCGGCGCTGCGGGCGGCGGCCCGGGCCGCGGAGGCGCCGTAGGCGGCGGGGTCGTCGAGCAGGGCCCGCACCTCCTTGGCGAGGCGGCCGGCGTCGTGGTCGACGCAGCGGCCGGCGCCGTCGCCGAGCAGCTCCACGGCGTGGGGGAAGCGGGTGGCGACCACGGGGCGGCCGGCGGCGACGGCCTCGGTGAGGACGCCGGACGAGATCTGCTCGTCGTTGTCGTAGGGGACGAGCACGACGTCGGCGGCGGCGACCATCCCGTAGAGCTCGTCGTCGTCGACGTAGCGGTTGACGAACTCCACCTGGCCGGCGATGCCGAGGTCGGCGGCGAGGCGCTCCAGGCTCTCCCGGTAGCCCTGGCCCTGGGAGCGGAGCACTTTGGGGTGGGTCTGGCCGACGATGCGGTAGGTGACCGGCGGGTCGAGGTCCCGGAGCTCGGCAACGGCGTGGAGGGCGCGCTCGAGGCCTTTGCCGGGGCCGAGCAGGCCCCAGGAGATCAGCGTGCGGTGGGGGGCGGCCGGCGGCGGGGCCGGCGACCAGTAGGCGCCGTGCGGGATGGCGGCGACGTCCCGGGCCGCCACGTCGTAGGTGTCGAGCAGCGTGGCCCGGGCCGCGTGCGAGGGGACCACCAGCGCGCCGGCGGCGGCGAGCCGCTCGACGATGTGGCGCTGGTTGGCGGTGGGTCGGGGCAGCACGGTGTGGAGGACGCTGACGAGCGGGGCGTGGAGCTGGTCGACCAGGTCGAGGACGGCGGCGCCGTCGTCGGCGCCGTAGAGGCCGAACTCGTGCTGGAGGAGCACCACGTCGCAGCGGTCGAGGTGGCGGGCGGCGACCCGGCGGCTCACGTTGGACACCGGGTCGAACTCCACGGCGGCACGTCCCGGCAGGGTGGGGCCTTCGTCCCCGGTGACGACGCGGGCGACGTCGACCTCGACGCCGGCGTCCTGGAACCGCAGCGCGTCGGCGAGGGAGGAACAGAACCGGGCGATGCCGCAACGGGACGGCGGGTAGGTCGACACCATGCCGACGCGAAGCGAGGGGGTCGTTCTCGTGGACATAGGGGCGCGCGGTACCCGGGGGGCCCCGGGGTGAAACTCAGACTTCTCGGAAGAACCACCACTCGCGGAGGTGGGAGCAGCGGCCGTCGCCGGCGAACTCGAGGAGGAAGACTCCGTCGAGCTGGCCGCGGCTGCCGTGCGCCGGTCGGGCGAAGTCGGCGGTCCAGTGGACGACGGCGGGGTCGATGGAGAGGATCGTGGCGCCGAAGTGGACGTCCCGCTGCGGAGCCGTCGCGTCCTCCCAGTACGCCCGGATGCCGTCGTGGCCGACCGCGGGTGGCTCCCACGTGCGCTCCCGGTAGACGGCGTCCTCCGTGAAGATGCGAACGATCTGGTCGGGGTCCCGCTCCTCCCACGCCTGTTGGTAGGCGTCGAGCCAGGCGGCGAGGGCGTCGTGATCCATCGGACCGCGATTATGCCCACTGTCCCGCGAAAGAAAAGGCGCGTTCTGGCTTGCCCTCCGGTGGTGCATGCCGCTACAAACTTCCCCCGGCGTAAGAACCTTGACGGAACTACACCGACGTGATTACGATGTCGGCCCAAGCCCCAGATATCGTGGTTCCCTGCGCTTCCCCACCACAACATCTAGTGGCCTGTGGATAAGTAACGGCTGAGGGGCCGTCAGGCGGACGGGTGAGTGTGGGCCTCCGGGCCCGGAGGAGCGAGTAATGAGCGGACTGCGGATCGAGCGGCGTTTCACCACCGAGGGCCAGGACCCGTTCGAGAGCGTCGAGTGGGCGCGGCGGGACTCCCGCATCACCAACCCGGACGGGTCGATCGTGTTCGAGATGACCGGCGCCGAGGTGCCCGCCGCCTGGTCGCAGGTCGCCACCGACATCATGGTGTCGAAGTACTTCCGCAAGGCCGGCGTCCCCCAGTTCTCCGACTCGGGCGAGCCGCTGCTCGACGAGGACGGCGAGCCTGTGCTGGGCCCGGAGCGGTCGGCCCGCCAGACCATCGGGCGCCTCGCCGAGACGTGGCGGTGGTGGGGCGAGGAGCACGGCTACTTCGCCAGCGGCGACGACGCCCAGGCGTTCGAGGACGAGCTGAAGTACATGCTCGTCCACCAGATGGCGGCCCCCAACAGCCCGCAGTGGTTCAACACCGGCCTCAACCACGCGTACGGCATCACGGGCACCCCGGAGGGCTTCTGGTACGTCGATCCCGACACCGAAGAGGCGGTCCCCTCGCCGGACACGTACTCCCGGCCGGCCCCCCACGCGTGCTTCATCCAGAGCATCGACGACGACCTGGTCAACCCGGGCGGGATCATGGACCTGTGGGTGCGGGAGGCGCGGCTGTTCAAAGTTGGTTCAGGTACGGGCACGAACTTCTCGCGCATCCGAGCCGAGGGTGAGCCGCTGTCGGGCGGCGGCAAGTCGTCGGGCCTGATGTCGTTCCTCAAGGTGGGCGACCGGGCGGCCGGAGCGATCAAGTCCGGGGGCACCACCCGCCGGGCGGCGAAGATGGTGATCCTCGACCTCGACCATCCCGACATCGAGGAGTTCATCGAGTGGAAGGCCAAGGAGGAGGACAAGGTCCGGGCGCT
>JBFJZV010000033.1:0-19396 GCA_041621915.1 Acidimicrobiia bacterium
ACGGCCACGATCAGCGTGCCGTCGACGATCGCGGGCGACGACCAGGCGTGGAAGCCGATCTCGTCCCGCCAGACCACCTCGCCGGTGGTGGTGTCCACGGCCAGCAGCTCGCCAGGGTGCGTGGGGGCGTACAACACGCCGTCACCCAGCGCCGGAGTCGCCCACAGCCCGCCGTCTCCCCCGCCGCGCGGCGGCACGGCCACGCTCCAGAGGATCGGGTCGTCCGGGGCGTACGGGTCGAGCTTCACGAGCTGGCCGACCTCCCGGCCGCGAGCGTTGAACCGCTCCTGTTCGATCGAAACGTACAGCAGGCCGTTGGCATCGATCACGATCGAAGCGTCCACGTCTTCCCCGACCCAGAAGTCGAACACCACGGGTGCCTCGCTCTCGTCGATGCGCTCCACGTCGAGCCCGACGACGCGGCCCGCGCTGTTGGCGAAGTAGGCGCGGCCCTCGTAGAGCGCCACCGAGTTCTCGATGCTCTGCTCCCGCCCGATCGTCGCGAGCAGCTCGTCCGTGAAGGCGGGGAACTCCAGCAGCACCTCGGGGGCGACGGTCACGAGGCCGTCTCCGTCGAGAGCCCGGTTGAGCCGGAAGGCGTAGAACCACGAGTTCTCCCCGCCGAGGAACATCACGTCGTCCACGATCGCCGGGTTGCCGTCCCAGTCGTCGTTCCACACCATCCGGCTCTCGTAGGCGTCGCGCGACCACAGCTCGACCGGCTCGGGCCGGTCCAGCGCCACGATGCGGTACTTGTTGTCGCGGGAGCCGACGTACAGCAGTGGGAAGCCGTCGGGATCGAGCGCCACGGACCCCTTGACGATGTCGCCGGTGCGGAACGGCGGGCGGGTCGGCTCGCCCGTGGCTCCGTCGACGAAGTGCACCGACCTGTCGTACGAGTTGAAGATGACCTCGGTGATGCCGTCGGGGCGCTCCCACACGACCGGCTGGCCCGTCCAACCGGTGCCACACCAGGTGCGCGGCTCTCCTCCGAAAGTGGAGGCGCCGCACATCGCCGCGTCGGGGTAGCGCCAGAGGACGCGGGGGTCGGTGGGCGCGGGCCCGGTGCCGTACCAGCTGCGGGTGGGGTTCCCGCGGAACATCACGAGGCCGTCGACGCTGCCGTGCGGCTGGCCGACGAAGCGCCGGTCGCTGAACCGCACCGGCGGCGGGAGCGGGACGGTGGTGGTCGTGGACGTGGTCGTGGTCGGCGCCGGCGGGACGGGCTGCGTCGAGGGCACAGTGGTCACCGGGTCGCCGGAAGGCGCCTCGGCAGCATCGCCCGCCGTCAGAGCAGTCGTGGCGGGCACGAACTCCGCGGTGCCCTCAGCGCCGACGCAAGCGGAGGCGGCGACGGCCAGCACGACGAGAAGGAGGGAACGGTGCACCCGCGGAGTGTACGGCTGCGCCGCCGCCACCTCACGCACCGTAGAGTCCGACGCGTGGCCGAAGACGTGTCCGCCCCCCACCACGTTGCGACGCAGTACCGGGACGGTGCCCGCCTGTCCTCCCGCCAGTACCTCCACGCCACTTTCGGGGTGGCGCCGCAGCCGCTCCCTCGTTGGTTGTTCGACCGTGAGGCGCCGGCGGCAGGCGAGCGAGCCCTGGAGGTGGGCTGCGGCCGGGGCGACCTCTGGGTCGAGAACATCGACCGGCTGCCCACCGGTGCGTTCGCGGTGCTGAGCGACGCCTCGCCCGGGATGGCCGGCGAGGCCCGCCCCCGGGTCGCGCCGCTCGGGCTGCCGGTTGCGGTCGCGGACGCGCGGCGGCTGCCGCTGCCCAGCGATTGGTGCGACGTGGTGATCGCCAACCACATGCTGTACCACGTCCCCGACCTCGACGCCGGGTTGGCCGAGATCGCCCGGGTGCTGCGGCCCGGCGGCCGGCTGTTCGCCGCCACCAACGGCGCCCGCCACATGCGCCAGCTCGATGCGTACCGGGCCGCCCCGCGGCTGTCGTTGCCGTTCACGCTGGAGATCGGTGCGGAGTGCCTGGTGCGCCACTTCGCATCGGTGCGCCTGGAGCGGTACCCGTCGTGGCTGGAGATCACCGAAGCGGAGCCGGCGGTCGACTACCTCGCGTCGTACACGGATCTCGACGCCGACCAACGGGACCACATCCGTGGCGAGATCCAGGCCGAGATCGACCGCCACGGCTTCCTCCGGGTCGACCGAGACGTCGGCTTGTTCACCGCCACCAAGGGCTGATCGTTTCCGGCGGGGGGGCGCCGGGTAGGTCTTCGCGACCGCTATCCGCGCAGGAGGCACAGCACATGCATCTCAAAGCAGGACTCACCGTCTATGACGCCGACGGCGAGAAGGTCGGCGACGTGAAGCGGGTCGTGCTCGACCCCGTCAGCCTCGACGTGAGCCACGTCGTGGTGGAGAAGGGCTTCTTCTTCAAAGAGGACCACGTGGTGCCGGCCGGCGCCATCAAGGAGACCGACGACGGCGACGCATACCTCGACCCCGGCAACGACGCCGCCGACTTCCCCCCGTTCGAGGAGCGCACCTACGTGCCCTTCGACCCCGACACCCGCGCCTACCAGCCGTCGCTGGAAGGGTCCACGCTGATCTTCTTCCCGCCGGTCGGCGACTGGGGAACGCCGGCGTACATCGACACCGGACCGCCCGCGATCGTGCGCAACGTCCCCGAAGGCAAGGTGTCGCTGGAGACCGGCGCCCCGGTCACCAGCGCCGACGGCGAGCACCTCGGCGACGTCGAGGAGGTGCTGACGGCAGGCGACCCCGGCACCACCACCCATCTGGTGATCGAGGAGGGCATCCTCTTCAAGCACCGCAAGCTGGTCCCGGCCGCCTGGGTCGCATCCGTCACCGACGACGGCGTCCGGCTCGCCGTCAACGCCGACGTCGTCGAGAACACCCCCGACTACGAGGAGGGTTGATGGCCGAAGGGACGCAGAAACCGATGGGCCGGGTCAGCCGGCGCATCTCCACCAACAAGAACAAGCTCGCCAAGGTCGAGAGCGAGATCGACAGCCTGCAGCGGGCCGTGGCCAACCTGCAGGAGATCATGACCGACCTCCGGCTGCGCGTCCGCATGCTGGAACGCGAGCACGTCTCTTAAGACTGCGAGAACTCGGGCACGACCTGCCGGGCGCCGGCGTTCCCCTCCCGGTACGGTGAGGAGGAACATGACACGCATCTGGCAGTGGGCTACCCGCAACTGGAAACTGACGCTCCCGGCGGCGATCGGAGCGATCGCCCTGGGAGCGTGGTTGTTCTTCGGCTTCTTCGGCTTCCACACGGCTTTCATCGACGAGAAGGTCAACGAGGCGCCGCCGGTGTTCGCAGCCGGGGCGGCGCCGTCGGGCATCGAGGAGGACGCGCTCAGCGAGGAGTTGGCGGACGCGATGAACGACGCCATGGAGGACGAGGGCATCGCCGCCACCGACGAGATCGACGAGGGCATGGACGACATGCCGGACCCGGCCGAATTGGCCCGCGCCGACTTCGTCGACCGGAGCCACGGCACGGCGGGCGTCGCCAAGGTCCTCACCGACGGCAGCGGCCGTCGCGTGCTGCGCTTCGAGGACTTCGAGACGTCGAACGGTCCCGACCTGAACGTCTACCTCTCGAGCGCGCCGCTCGACGCCCCGCCCCGCGACTTCGACGACGATTTCGTGGACCTCGGGGACCTCAAAGGCAACATCGGCAGCCAGAACTACGACATCCCCGAATCGGTCGACCTCGACCGCCACTCACGAGTGGTGATCTGGTGCGTCCGGTTCAGCGTGGTGTTCGGAGTGGCGGACCTGGCCGGCTGAGCGCTAGGCCGCCCCGGAGAACGGCGCCACCCACCGGGCAGTCAGCACGAAATGGGCGGCGCTGCCTGCGATCACGAACAAGTGGAACACCTCGTGATACGAGAACACGCGCGGCCACAGCCGCGGACGGCGTAGGACGACGATCACCAGCCCGATCGAGTAGAGGACCCCACCGGTCACGGCCAGCCCCACCGCGGTCCAGGGGAGCCGCTGCGCCAGCGGCACCAGCAGTAGCAGCCCCATCCAGCCCTGGATCGCGTACGCCACCACCGACACCGCGGTGGTCGGCCGCGGGAAGAACGCGAGCTGGGCGATCCCGAGCAGTGCGATGCCCCAGGCCGCACCGAGCGTCGCCCAGGTCAGCCAGCCGTCGAACACGATCAGCGCCAATGGCGTGTAGGTGCCGGCGATGAACACGAAGATGGTGGAGTTGTCGATGCGTAGCATCCGTCGCTTCCACCTGGCCCGCCACGGCACGCTGTGGTACAGCGTGCTCACGGCGAACAGGCAGACGAGGGTGATGCCGAAGACCGCGAGCGCCAGGCGGCGCGCCCCGCCCCCGGGGCTGTCCGTGATCAGCCAGATCGCCGCCACCAGCGCCGCGAGGGTGGCCGAACCGTGCAGTAGGCCGCGCACGGGGTGCTGAATCGCTCCGAGCGTCCAGCGGTGAGCCTCTTCCATGGTCTCCGACATTACCGGACTTGCTCGCCGGCCCGGTTCCACTGCGAGAACGACGCCACGCTCTGCCCGTCCGGGCGCCGCAGCCAGGGCCACGGGTGCACCTCGGCCAGGTCGAGGTGGGCAGCCAGCCGCCGGAACCCCGGCACGGGGGCGAACGTAACGGCCACGTCGCGCTCCCCCACCACGACGGCCGGCCGACCCCGCCACACCTCGAGCTCTCGCCGGCTCGCCAGGTCGGCGAGGCATTCTGCGAGGAACACCAGCCGCTTGCCCGATAGCTGGAGCCTCGCAAGCAGCGGCTCGTCGAACACGAACAGCGCCGGCAAGCCGGGGTGGGCGGCCAGCGCGGGGTCGGCGTCACCGAGCGACTCGCCGGTGACCCACACGGCCTGCGGGTCCCGGCGCGTCGCCACCTGGTCCGGCCCGGCGGTCGCCGCCGGATCGGGGTCGGCGCGCAGCCCGGCTGGCTCGTCGGCCCGGGTGCGGGCCGGCCCGTCGGGCCACGAGACGATCGGGCAGTCGTCCCCCAACTTGCAGGTGTCGCACAACCCGGGCGCGCGCCGCAACACCTGCCGCCGGGAGAAGCCGTAGTGCTGCTGTTTCGACAGCCCGCCGGTCCACTGCCACCCGAGCCGGTTAGCGGCGCGGGACCCGTCGAGCAGGTGCCGGAAGTAGCGGTCCTCCCCGTCCCGCCAACGTGCGTCGCCGCGTACCACCCACTGGGACGCCATCCACATCCGGGCCTGGTTGACGACCCAACCGTCGGTGTGGAGCTCGTCGAGGTTCGCCTCCATGCAGGCCATGTCGGGATCCCACGGGTCGACACCGGGCGCCGGGTCGGCCTGGCCATAGCGGATGCCCTCCCGGGTCGCCGACCCGAGGCGGGCGTACCAGTGGCGGGCGTACTCCTGCCAGAGCAGCTCGAACCGGTACTTGCGGACGTCCGGGGCCGGCCCACCCTCCACGTGGTCCCACACCCGGCGGAGCTGGAGCAGGCCGTGGCGAATGTACGGCGACAGCCGCGAGGCGCCGCGGGCTACTGCGGGCAACACCTCGTTGCGGCCGGCGGCATAGCCGGCCACGTCGAAGTCGGCGAGCGCCGCGTCGGCTGCGCGCTGACCCCCGCCGAATGCCGCCGAGCCGGCGACTTCGTCGCTCGCCAGATCGCCGAGGTGATTCTGTACCCACGCCTCCACCGCTGCCCGGCCGGCGGGTACCGGGGGCAGACGCGTCAAAGCGAGTCGAGCAGCGACCGCAGGGTCACGACCGGGTAGGTGCGGATCGCAGTGCGCCCCGCCAGGCCGGCCGCTCGCACCAGCTCGTCCACCGCGTGAGCGCTCGGAGCGTCGATCAGGAAGAACATCACGTGGCCCGCCGGGTTCACCCAGGCCCCCTCGACGGAAGCGCCCAGCTCCGCAGCGGCGTGATCCAGGCTCTCCAGCGCCGGGACGAGCGCCTCGCGGTTCTCTTCCGACCGCAGTGGGCAATCAGCCGTCTCGTGGCGGTTCTCGACCAGGTGCAGCATGGCCGCACCCTACCCGGGGGACTCGCATGCAGCGGCCGATACCCGAGGGGCGCCGCTGCGCCCGAAGTCACCCCACCGCGGCTTCCCCGTCGCGGCGGGGCACCAGGCGCAGCGGCGCCACCAGTCCGGCGCCCGACAGCACGTCGAGTGCCTCCGCCTGCTCGTCGTCGAGCTCCAGCGGGCCCGCCAGGTCGTGCAGCACGAAGCTGACGACGCAGTCCCGGCACGCCTCCGTGTGCTGCATCCGGCAGTCGTCACAGTCGATGATCATCGCCGTCCTCCTGGTTTTCGCGCTCCGGGGCAACGTATCAGCCGGGTGTGACACGTTCCGGCCCCGGCCGGGGGGATACACTCACCGCATGACCGGGCTGATGGGGCTGGGCGCGTACGTGCCGGAGCGGGTGATGACCAACGACGACTGGGCGCAGCACGTCGACACGTCCGACGAGTGGATCACCCAGCGGACCGGCATCAAGGAACGCCGGATCGCGGCACAGGACCAGAGCACCGCGGACCTGGCGGCCGCTGCCGCTCGCAAGGCGATCGCCGACGCGGGCCTCGCCCCGCACGACATCGACGAGATCATCATCGCGACGGACACGCCGGAGACGTTCTCGCCCGACACGTCGGCCTACGTGCAGCACATGCTGGGAGCGCGGGAGATCCCCACCTACGACCTGGGGGGAAGCGGCTGCGCCGGGTTCGTGCTGGGACTCGACATCGCCCGCAGCCGGGCCGCCGGCGGGCGGCACGTGCTGCTGGTGGGCGTGGAGGTCATCACCCGGATCATGGACTGGTCGGAGCGGTCGACGGCGGTGCTGTTCGGCGACGCCGCCGGCGCCGCAGTCATCGGGTCGGGACCCGACGCCGTGGAGATCCTGGCGCTGACCGCGGGCACCGACGGCAGTCAGACCGAGATTCTCGGCCTGCCCTACGGCGGGGCTCGCAACCCGTTCTCGATCGAGATCGCCGAGGCCAACCTCCACCAGAAGATCGTGATGAACGGCCGGGAGGTCTTCCGCAACGCAGTGGCGCGCATGTCCCAGGCCGCAGGCGACGTGCTGGAGCAGGCGGGGGTGGCGCCGTCGGACGTGGCGCTGGTGATCCCCCACCAGGCGAACCTGCGGATCATCGACGCGGTGCGCAAAGCCATGGGCCTGCCCGAGGAGAAGGTGTACACCAACCTGCAGCGCTACGGGAACACCGGATCGGCGTCGGTGCCGCTGGCGTTGACCGAGGCACGCGACGAAGGCCGGATCGACCCCGGCGACCTGGTGCTGCTCACGGCCTTCGGCGCCGGTTTCCACTGGGCAGCAGCGCTGCTCAGGTTCTGAGCAGCGCGGGTCGCCTGGGGCTGGGGCCCCCGGGCGACACGGCGATGAGCCGTCAGGCGAAGAGCCAGGAAGACAGCGCTGCTCAGGTTCTGAGCAGCGCGGGTCGCCTGGGCACGCCTTGCCTCCCCCGCGTATGCGCGGGGGAGCAACATCTGGCTCAAGTTCTGCGGCGCATCCAGCTCACCAGGGCTTCGCCCCACAGCGCCAGGGCGCCGGCGTCTTCGGCGCCCTCCCGTACCTCGCGGTCGGTGCTCACCACCACCGCCGGGAGCTGGGCGGCTTCGGCGCGGGACACCAACTCCTCGTCGGCGAGCAGGTCCGCGGGAGCGAAGACCACCTCGACACCGCCCGGGCCCGCCGCCACCGCAGCGTCGTGATCCTGGTCGGAGTCGTAGACGACCACCACCCGCAGCGCCGTGGCGAGGCGAGCCAGCCGCCCCAGCTCGGCGTTCAGCCGGCTACGAGCCTCCGGCGTGGCAAAGCCCCGCTCGGAGAGCGAGAACGTCACGTTGTAGCCGTCGACCAGCAGCAGGAGCGGCTCGGCCTGGGCGACCAGCCAGTCGATGGCAGCTGCGTCGTCTGGCCGGACACCGGCGGGCAGCTCGAGTGGGCCGGCTGCCGCCGGGGCCTCGGCCGCGCCGGCGGGCGACGGCGCTGCCCGCAGCAGCCGGGCGGCGTCGTCGAGGTCGCGCGCCACCTCGACCGGTCGGCGCGGGCGCAGCGCGCCGCCGGCGGCGGCCGTCTGGGCGACGGCAACCAGCCGTGCCCGATCACGCCGGGTGCGCCGCAGCCGGCTGCGCAGCCGATGCACCTCGGCCGCGAGGGCGGCGGCGGCCTCGTCGGCGGCCATAGCCCGACCCGCAGCTTCCTGCACCTCGGCCTCGCGACGCTCGGCCTCCGCCTCGGCGCGGCGGTGCGCGGCCTTGAGCTTGCGACGCAATTCGCGTGCTTCTCCGTCAGCGGCGGCAGACGACTCCGAGCTCCGCACCTCGTGCAGCCGCCGCCGGGCCTCCGCGAGCCTTTCCTCGGCGTCCTTCACCAGCCGCCGCGCCGAGGCGAGCTCCTCGGTGGCGCCGTCCGCCGCCAGGGCGGCGGATGCCACTGCGAGCTCTCGCGCCCACCCGGCCGGCCGCTCGAGGTACAGGCGTCCCAAGGCCTCGTCGTCGGCGAGTTCCTCCAGCGCCTTCGCTCGCAGCCACTCATTGCCGTCGAGCTCGTCGAGCAGGCTCGAAGCGAGCGGGGGTGGGAGACGGCCCCCGGTGTACGCGGCGACGCGACGCAGCGATGCCGGGATCTCGTCGGGCTCCAGGCGGCGCAGCGCCGCCCGGGCCGCCTTCAGGGCCGGCGCGAGCAGCGCAGGGAGCAGCCGGGACGCTTCGCTCATGAGGGGGCTCCGACCCGCCGAGGACGACCTGAGATTGACACTAGGCCCGGAATGGCCGATACTCGTCTAGCCATGACGTCGACGAACCTGGTACTCATCGCTTAGCGCACGTGCCTCACCGGCATGTGCGCCCGCCCTCTGCGCCCGCAGAGGGCTTTCTGTATACCGGACCGGTCGACGGAACCGGGAGGAACCATGGACACCATCACCGGAGCCCAAGCACTGATGCGAGCCCTCGAGCACGAGGGCGTGGAGGTGCTGTTCGGCGTACCGGGTGGCGCCATCCTCCCGGCGTACGACCCGATGCTCGACAGCCCCATTCGCCACGTGCTCGCCCGCCACGAGCAGGGCGCCGGCCACATGGCCGAGGGGTACGCCCAAGCCACCGGCAAGGTGGGCGTGGCGGTGGCGACCTCCGGGCCCGGCGCCACCAACCTCGTGACGCCGCTCGCCGACGCCTACATGGACTCGGTCCCCATCGTGGCGATCACCGGCCAGGTGCCTACCAACGCCATCGGTAACGACGCCTTCCAGGAGGCGCACACGTGGGGCATCTCGATGCCCTGCACCAAGCACAACTACCTCGTGACCGAGGTCGACGACATCCCCGACGTGATACGCGAGGCGTTCCACATCGCCGCCAGCGGCCGTCCCGGCCCGGTGCTGGTCGACCTTCCGAAGAACGTGCTCACCGCGTCGCTCGACTGGCACGAGCCGGGCACCATCAACCTGCCGGGCTACAAGCCCAACCTCGAAGGCCACCCCCGCCAGGTGAAAGCCGCCGTCGAGCTGATGATGGCCTCCGAGCGGCCGGTGCTGTACGTCGGCGGTGGTGTCATCAAGGCCGAAGCCCACCAGGAGCTCCTGGCCCTGGCCGAGCGGACCGGCATCCCGGTCGTGACGACGCTCATGGCCCGGGGCGCCTTCCCCGACACCCACCCCCTTGCGCTGGGGATGCCGGGCATGCACGGCACGTACACCGCGATCATGGCGATGCAGCGAGCCGACCTGCTCGTGTCGCTGGGCGCCCGGTTCGACGACCGGGTCACGGGCGACACGGCGTCGTTCGCCCCAGACGCCAAGATCGTCCACGTCGACGTGGACCCGGCCGAGATCGGCAAGGTCCGCGCTCCCGACGTGCCGATCGTCGGCGACGCCCGCCAGGTGATCGGCCAGCTGCTGCGGGTCACGGAGCGAGTGCTCGGCGAGGATGCGCCGCCCGACCGGTCGGCGTGGCTGGAGACGCTCCGGAGCTGGCAACGCGACTACCCACTGGCGTACGACCAGCAGCCGGACGGGCCCGTGAAGCAGCAGTACGTCATCGAGGAGATCCACCGCATCACCGGCGGTGACGCCATCGTGGTGGCCGGGGTCGGCCAACACCAGATGTGGGCCTCGCAGTTCTGGAAGTTCACCAAGCCCCGCTCGTGGATCAACTCGGGCGGGCTGGGCACCATGGGCTTCGCCGTCCCTGCGGCGATCGGCGCCCAGGTGGCCCGGCCCGACGAGGTGGTGTTCGCCATCGACGGCGACGGGTGCTTCCAGATGACGTGCCAGGAGTTGATAACGGCCTCGACCGAACGCATCCCGGTGAAGATCGCCGTGATGAACAATGGCTCGCTCGGCATGGTGAAGCAGTGGCAGAAGCTGTTCTACGGCCAGCGGTACTCGGCCATCGACCTCACCGACCACACCCCGGACTACGTGAAGCTCGCCGAGGCCATGGGCTGCGTGGGGCTGCGCGCCTCCAACCCCGACGAGGTGGCGCCGGCCATCGAGAAGGCGCTCGCCGTGGAGGACGAACCGGTGGTGGTGGAGTTCCGCTGCGACCCGGAGGAAATGGTCTTCCCGATGGTCCCCGCCGGCGCATCGAACGACGACGTGGCGCTGTCGCCGGAGGACCTCCGGCGATGAGCGCTTTCACATTGCCGCCGACCCGGGCGTCGGGTTGCGCTTCTCGCGTCGGGGGCCCTCTCGGCGGCGGCTGCCGCCGGGCTGTTCGCTACGTGGGGGCCGGCGCGAGGCGCCGGCCTGGCGCCAACCACGTGCCGCGTGTTGCGCGGAGGGGCTTTTCCCGTGTCTAAGCACATACTTTCGGTCCTGGTCGAGAACAAGCCGGGCGTCTTGGCGCGGATCTCCTCGATGTTCGCGCGGCGGGGGTTCAACATCCACTCGCTCGCCGTGGGGCCGTCGACCGAGCCGGGGCAGTCGCTGATGACCGTGGTCGTCGACGGGCCCGAGATGGAGCAGGTGGTCAAGCAACTACGCAAGCTCATCAACACCGTGAAGGTCACTGAGCTCGCCCCGGGCGACGCCGTCGAGCGCGAGATCGCGCTGGTGCGGGTGAGCGCCGAGCCCCAGTCCCGGGGCGAGGTCCTGGACGCCGCCTCGATCTTCAAGGCGAAGCCAGTCGACGTCGGCGCCACCACGATCACGTTCGAGGTGACTGGCTCGCCGGACAAGCTCAACGACTTCCTTGACCTGGTGCGGCCATACGGCATCGTGGATCTGGTGAAATCGGGCCGGATCGCGCTCGCCAAGGACCCGAAGACCCGCAACCTGCGGGCCGTCAACTAGAGAAGGCCCCCACATGCCGCCACGCATCTTCTACGAAGCCGACGCCGACCCCAGCCTGATCACCCGCCGCAAGGTGGCGGTGATCGGCTTCGGCAGCCAGGGCCACGCCCACGCACTGAGCCTCAAAGACTCGGGGGTGGACGTGGCGGTGGGGCTCCGCCCGGGATCGCGGCGGGAGGCGGCCGCCGCCAACGCGGGACTGAAGGTGGTGGAGCCCGCCGACGCCGCCGACTGGGCAGACGTCATCATGGTGCTCGTCCCCGACCAGCACCAGGCTCGGCTGTACGAGAGCGCCATCGCCCCCAACCTCCACTCGGGCGACGCTCTGCTGTTCGCCCACGGGTTCAACATCCACTTCGGCTACGTCAAGCCACCACCCGACGTCGACGTGGCGATGGTGGCCCCCAAAGGCCCAGGCCACCTCGTGCGCCGCCAGTTCGTCGAGGGCTCCGGCGTGCCGTGCCTGCTGGCAGTGGCCCAGGACGCCACCGGCGACGCCCACGCCCTGGCTCTGTCGTACGCCCACGCCATCGGCGGCACCCGGGCGGGGGTCATCGAGACGACCTTCGCCGAGGAGACCGAGACCGACCTGTTCGGCGAGCAGGTGATCCTGTGCGGCGGCGTGTCGGCCCTCATCAAGGCCGCGTTCGAGACGCTCACCGAGGACGGCGGCTACGCCCCGGAGATGGCGTACTTCGAGGTGCTGCACGAGCTGAAACTGATCGTCGACCTGCTCTACGAGGGCGGGCTGCGCTGGATGCGCCACTCCGTGTCGGACACCGCCGAGTACGGGGACGTCACGCGCGGCCCCCGCATCATCACCGGCGACACGCGGGAGGCGATGCGGGCGATCCTCGGCGAGATCCGCTCCGGCGAGTTCGCCCGGGAGTGGATGGCCGAGAACGCCGCCGGCGTTCCGGTGCTCAGCCAGGCACGGGAGGCCGACGGCAGCCATCCGGTCGAGGAGGTCGGGGCGCGCCTCAGGGCTATGATGCCGTTCCTCGTCGACAAGACCCCGGAAGACGACGTATGACCTTGCTCCCGGAGCGGCTCGCGCTTAGCGGGCCGGGCGGCCACTAGCCGACCCGGCCCCCGCCCAGCCACGACTTCCCGACCCCCTGTCCGAGGAGCATCCCCATGTCCGACCGGCTCATCATCTTCGACACGACCCTGCGCGACGGCGAGCAGGCGCCCGGTATCGCGCTGACCCCCGACGAGAAACTGGCGATCGCCCGCCAGCTGGCCAAGCTGCGGGTCGACGTCGTCGAGGCGGGGTTCGCGGCCTCATCCGAAGGCGACTTCGAGGCCGTCTCCCGCATTGCCAAGCAGGTGCGCGGCCCGGTCATCGCCTCGCTGGCCCGCACCCACCCCGACGACATCGACCGCGCCTGGGACGCGCTCGAGGCCGCCGAGCGCGCCCGCATCCACGTGTTCATCTCGACGTCGCCCATCCACATGGAACGGATGCTGAAGATGACGCCGGCCGAGGTGCTGCAGGCCACCGGGGAGGCCGTGCAGCGCGCCCGGCGCTACGTGGCCGACGTGGAGTTCTCCCCACAGGACGCCACCCGGTCCGACCCCGACTTCGTCGTCGAGGTGTGCCGGGCGGCGGTGCAGGCCGGCGCGACGACGATCAACATCCCGGACACGGTGGGGTACGCCACCCCCGCCGATTTCGTCGACCTCATGACCAAGGTGTACGCCGACGTGCGGCAGGGCAACGAGGACGTGATCATCTCCACCCACTGTCACAACGACCTGGGGCTGGCGGTGGCCAACTCGCTGTCGGCGATCAACGCGGGGGCCCGCCAGATCGAGGGCGCCATCAACGGCATTGGCGAGCGGGCCGGCAACACCTCCACCGAGGAGGTGATCATGGCGGTGAAGACGCGCCAGGACTACTTCGGGGTGGAGATCGGCGCCGACACCACCGAGCTGCTGGAGACGTCGCGCCTGGTGGCCCGCCTCACCGGCTACCCGGTGCAGTACAACAAGGCGGTGGTCGGCCGCAACGCGTTCGCCCACGAGTCGGGGATCCACCAGCACGGCGTGCTGGCCGACCGGGAGACCTACGAGATCATGGACGCCGAGTCGGTGGGACACCGCAGTGAGATCGTGCTGGGCAAGCACTCCGGGCGCGCCGGCTTCGCCGATGCGCTGCGCAACCTGGACATCGTGCTCGAGGACGACGACTTCGAGCGGGCCTTCCGGCGCGTGAAGGAGTTGGCCGACCGCAAGGTGCAGATCACCGAGGAGGAGCTGCGGGCCATCGTCGAGGACGAGCCGAGCGGGGAAGGCCCGGTGCGGATGGTGCGCATGCATCTCGTCGGCGGCGACGAGGTGACCCCGGAGGCAAAGATCACGGTGGAGACCGCGGACGGCGAGCGGAAGCTCAGCGGCACCGGCGACGGCATGGTGCACGCCGCCTTCGATGCGCTCAAGAAGGCGTTCTGGTTCGACGCCCGCCTCGTCGACTATCGGGTGGTGCCCATCACCGCGGGCGCCGACGCGATGGCCGAGGTCAACGTCGTCATCATCGTGGGCGACGAGTCGTACTCGGGCCGCGGCGTCGACACCGACGTGGTCGAGGGCTCGGCACGCGCCCTGCTGGAGGCCCTCAACCGAGCCGCCCGCCGCACCCAGGTGGCAGGCGGAGTGTTCGAGTGACTTTCCTCCCCCGCCCATGCGGGGGAGGTGGCCCGGCGCCGCAGGCGCCGGGACGGAGGGGGCGGGCGCGGGCGCGCCTCCCGACGTGAATGCTTCGTTCGCGGTCCTGGCCGGGGACGGGATCGGGCCCGAGGTCACGGCTGCGGCGACCGCCGTGCTCGGTGCCGTCGCGGAGCAGTTCGGCCACGCCTTCTCGTTCGAGTACGGGCTGATCGGGGGGGCGAGCATCGATGCCACCGGGGAGGCGTTGTCTGACACGACGCTCGAGATGTGCCGGGCCGCCGATGCTGTGCTCCTCGGCGCCGTCGGCGGGCCCAAATGGGACGGCGGCGGGCTGCGGCCGGAGACCGGGCTGCTGCGCATCCGCAAGGAGCTGAGCCTCTTCGCCAACCTGCGGCCGATCGTCGTCCCGGAGGCCCTCGCCGGCGCGTCGCCGCTTCGAGAGGAGCTCGTCCGCGGCGTCGACATCTTGTTCGTGCGGGAGCTGACCGGCGGCATCTACTTCGGGCCGTCCGGGCGTGACGGCGACCGGGCCTGGAGCACGATGGAGTACTCCGTGCCCGAGGTCGAGCGCATCGTCCGGGTGGCGGGCGACGCCGCGCGGGGACGGCGCGGCAAGGTCACGTCGGTGGACAAGGCCAACGTGCTGGAAGTGTCGCGACTGTGGCGGGAGGTCGCGGCGCGCGTGATGGCCGACGAGTACCCGGACGTCGAGTACGAGGTGGTGCTGGTCGACGCCATGGCCATGCACCTGCTCGCACGGCCCCGCGACTTCGACGTCGTCGTCACCGGGAACATGTTCGGCGACATACTCAGCGACGAGGCGTCGATGCTGCCGGGGTCGCTGGGGATGCTGCCGTCGGCGTCGCTCGGCGCAGGCCGGCCCGGCCTCTTCGAGCCGGTGCACGGGTCGGCGCCCGACATCGCCGGGAAGGGCATCGCCAACCCGCTGGGCATGATCCTGACGGCCGCCATGGCGCTGCGCCACGGCCTGGGCCTCGCCGACGAGGCGGCGGCGGTGGAGCGGGCAGTCGAGCACGTGCTGGCTGCCGGGCACCGGACCGGCGACTTCGGTGGCGAAGTAGGCACTGTCGAGATGGGGTCGCTGGTGGGGGCGGCCGTGTGACGGTCAGATGCACGGCTCCACCGGCTCTCGAGACGTGGACCCGCCATCTCGCCCAGCTCAACGTCGCCCGGGCCCGGGCCGAGATGGACGACTCGGTGATGGCGGAGTTCGTGGCCCGGCTCGACGAGATCAACGCGCTGGCCGACCGCTCCCCCGGCTTCGTGTGGCGCCTCCAGACCGATGACGGGGACGCCACGTCCATCCGGGTGTTCCCCGAGCCGCTGATCCTGGTGAACCTCAGCGTGTGGGAGAGCATCGAGGCGTTGCGGGCGTTCACCTACCGGTCGGCGCACACCGCCGTGATGCGCCGGCGGGCCGAGTGGTTCGAGCGGATGGACGAGGCCCACGTGGTGCTGTGGTGGGTCCCGGCCGGGACGGTGCCCACCCTCTACGAGGCGAAAGAGCGCCTGGAGCGGCTGCGGGCGGACGGCCCGTCGCCGGAGGCCTTCACGTTCCGGCACCCCCACCCGGGTCGCGAAAGATACCTTCCAGATCCTCTCTCGACCTGACACCGTGTTTGCCGACGGTGTGTCTGGAAATGACCGTCGGGCCGCGGAAGAGGGACGACCATGTCCGACGAAGTCGCGACCGTCGATGCCGCCGCTCTGCGCCGCGCGCTGGACGACGCCGGCCGCAGCGCCGAGGAGCCGCTCGATCACCTGCTCGAGGAGATGGAGCGACCCGAGCTGGAGCCGGCCGGCGAAGAGCCGATCGAGATGGCCGGGAGCGCGGCTCCCGAACTGGAGGCGGCCGACGCACCGCACGTGCTCCGCGCCTTCGACGACGGGGGTACCGCTGGCCGGTGCGGTGCAACGACGAGGGCGCCACAGGGTCGTCAGACGCGGCCGGCCCGCAATCGTCCCACAGCCAGTGGCACCACGGCTGGAGTCGCCTGATCCACACCCGGTTCCCGGCGGTGCCGATCCACGCCCCGGTCGTGTTGCAGGACCACTGCTTCTTCGTCGACGAGGACGACCCGCTCCTCATCGCCGCGTGGGCCCGGACGCACGTTCAGTGCTTCTGAGCCGTTGGGCAGCGAGCGGTACCGGATGGGCCTGCACCTCCGTGGCGGCGACTCGCTGTCGCTCGGGGAGCACGGCGAGCTGTACTACCAGGACGGGCGGATCCTCACGTCGGTGCAGTAGGCGGTCGTCGCGACGGCGGCGCGGCGTGGATACCGGCCGCGGGCCGGTAGGTTCCACGCATGCGCCGCCTCGCGATCGCCCTGCTGCTCGTAGCGGCGGCATGCGGCGATGCGGCCACGATCTCCACGGCCCCGGGCACCACGCCGCTGCGCACACCGGTCACCAGTGCGCCGCCGACGACCACTGCCGCCACGCCGCCTCCGAGTGCATTCGCAGGCGCCACCGGCGTCGGCGACCCCTACTTCCCGGCCGCCGGCAACGGCGGCTACGACGTGCAGCACTACACGCTCGACCTCGACGTCGAGGTGGCGTCGGGGCGGCTGCTGCCGGGCACGTCGGCAACGATCGAAGCGGTCGCCACCGACGACCTGGCCAGCTTCAGCCTCGACCTGCTGGCCCTCGAGGTGCAGTCGATCACGGTCGACGGCACCCGCGCCGAGTTCACCCGGGACGGCCAGGAGCTGGTCGTCACGCCGGCCGAGCCGCTCACCGACGGTGACGGATTCGTGGTCGCGGTGGGGTACGACGGCCAGCCCCGCCCGGAGGCGTCAGCCGGGCTGCCGATACCAATCGGCTGGCGGGCCGGGCCATCCGGCATCTGGACGTTCTCGGAGCCCGACGGCGCTCGCAGCTGGTTCCCCGCCAACGACCACCCCACCGACAAGGCCACGTTCACCTTCCGCGTCACGGTGTCCGACGAGTTCACCGTGGCGGCCAACGGCGTCCTCGTCGACACGGTGGACCGGGGCGACCGCACCACCTATGTGTGGGAAGCCCGCGACCCCATGGCCACTTACCTGGCGACCGTGAACGTGGGCGTGCTGAAGCGGGTCGACGAGACGGGGCCCGGCGGGCTGCCGCTGCGCAGCTACTACCCGCCCGACCTGGCGGCCGATCCGCCGGCGGCGTTCGACCTGACGGCCGAGGTGCTGGCGTTCCTGGAGAGCCGGTTCGGGCCCTACCCGTTCGAGGTGTACGGCTCGATCGTCCTCGACGACTTCCCGGTGGCGGCCGAGGGCCAGACGCTGTCGCTGTTCTCCCGGGAGCTGGCCGAGAGCGACTTCCTCGAGCGCATCGTCGTCCACGAGGCCGCGCATCAGTGGTTCGGCAACAGCGTGTCGCCGGCCACGTGGGAGGACATCTGGCTCAACGAGGGCTTCGCCACCTATGCGGAGTGGCTGTGGCTGGAGAACCGCCAGGGGCGGGAGGCCTACGAGCAGCAGGTGGCGGCGGCGCACGAGGCGATGGTCGCCGGCGGCTACCCGCCGCCCGGCAGCCCCGGCAGCAGCGCCCTGTTCAGCCCATCCGTCTACACGCGGGGCGCTCTCGCCCTGCACGCGGTCCGCGAGGTCATCGGCGACGGCCCCTTCCTCGCCACGCTGCGGGCGTATCACGAACGGCACGCCGCCGGGGTGGCCGCGACACAGGACTTCGTGGCCGTCGCCGAGGAGGTCAGTGGGGCGGCGCTCGACGACCTACTCGCCGTATGGCTCTACCAGACGGCGGTGCCGCCGCTGCCGTGAAATGGCAGTCGGGCGAGCTCGCGGCTCAAGTTGCACCCCGCCGGGGCTCGCCCGAATGCGGCTGCCGCCTCGAAGCAGTGGCCCGTCGTGGCCCGGCCGCAGGCCGGGCCTGGTGCCAACCACGTGTCGCGCCCGATCACCGCTGGCGAATCGCCAAGCAGTCCCCGCCGCTGGGTCACTCAGCCCAGAGGCGCTGCAGCTCGGCGTTGACCGGCAGCAGCTCGTCGAGGGTGCCGACCGCGTCGACCCGACCGTCCTTCATCACGACTATCTGGTCGGCCCGCCGCAGCGCCGGCCGCCGGTGCGACACGACCAGGCTGGAGACGCCACCGTGCTGCGACAGCAGGTGCTCCCACAGCTTCCGTTCGGTGTCGACGTCGAGCGCCGACGACAGGTCGTCGAACACCAGCAGCTCGGGGCGCCGCACCAGCATCCGGGCGGCCGCCGTGCGCTGCACCTGGCCGCCCGACAACCGCACGCCGAGCGGACCCACCTCGGTGTCGAGGCCGTGCGGCATCCCTGCGAGGTCGGGCGCGAGCTGCGCCGCACCGAGCGCGGCGAGCACGTCGTCGTCGCCGGCCGGCGTGCCGAGCTTTACGTTGTCGCGCAGGGTCATCGAGAACAGCCGCGGCACCTGGGGCGTGTAGGCGACCTGCGGCGGGACCAGGAACTGGCGGGGCGACTCGACCCGCCGACCGTTCCATCGGATCTCACCCGAGTCGGCGTCGACCAGGCCGAGCAGCGCCCGCAGCAGCGTGGTCTTGCCCGACCCGATCCGTCCCGTCACCACGGTGAACGTGCCCCGAGTCAACGCGAGGTCAACGTCGACGATCCCCTGCCCGCTCGCCGGGTACTTGTAGGTGAGGCCGGTGACCTCGAGCCGTTCCAGCGGCTGACGCGGCGGCACCGAAGGCAGCGACAGGCCGGCCTTGCCGAGGCCCAGGTCGATCGGCGCGACCAATCGCCGTGGCGGGTCGCCGCCCAGCAGCTCGGTCATGCGGTCGATCGACACCCCGGCCTGGCGGACCCGGGCCAGGAAGAGCCCGAAGTGCGCCACGGCATCCGTCACCATCCCCGAGAGGAACACGAACAATGCGAACTCCCCGAGTGACAGGGAGCTGCCCAGCCGGCTCGCCGCCATGACCAGTACGAGCCCGATGCCCAGGCTGATCATGTTCCAATACGTCGACTCCAGCGCCTCTTCCAGCACCTTGTCGCGTATCGCGAACCGCTTCCGAACCGCGTTGAGCTGCTGCAGGTGGCGCACCACGGGCGCCTCGGCGCCGGCCACCTGGATGGCCTGCACCGCGCCGAACGCCTCCCCGATGGCCTCGGTCACCCTCCCGGTGGCATCGCGGTTGAGCCACCGGTAGCGGCGCAGCCGGCTGCCGAGGAGCTGGGTGAGCCACACCACGCCGGCCAGCGGCAGGAACACCACGATCGTCATGGTGGGGTCGACGCGCCACAGGAGCACCGCGGCCACCGCAGCCAGGACTGCGGCACCGACCATGTCGACCGTGAAGATCACCGTCTCCCACATGTGCTTGGTGTCGTCCCGGAACCGGGTGACCACGTCACCGGTGGCGGTCTCGGCGGCCTGGGCGGCGGGCAGCTCCAATGTCCGCTGCAGCATGTTCGCCTGCATCA
>JBFJZV010000034.1:0-19302 GCA_041621915.1 Acidimicrobiia bacterium
GCGTCCGCAGCTCGTGGCTCACCACCGACACGAAGTCGGTCTTGAGCCGGGCGATCTCGGTCATGCGCCGGCTCGTGTCCTGGGCCTCCTGGAACCGGGCGAGATGGTTGAGGATGAGCGCGGCGGGCGTCGCCAGCGACTCGAGGATCTCGAGGTCCTCCCGGGTGAAGTCGCCGTCCCGCTTGTCGGTGACCAGGAGCACGCCCATCGTGTGCGCCTCCAGCCGCAGCGGCACGGCGGCGACGTTGTCGTCGGCCAGGTCGCCCAGCAGCGGGTCTTCGGCGAACCCGTCGGGCTCGTTGAGCATCCCGGCGTCCGAGGAGATGAACACCCGCTGGGCCAGGCCCTCGTCGGTCAGCCCCAGCCGATAGCCTTCGGCTCGCAGGGCGTGCCCCGACACCCAGATGGGCGACACCACTTCCAGCGCCTGCTCCTTCGGCTCGTAGAACAGCACCACCCCCACCCGCGCCCCGACGGAGGCGGCCACGCGGCTCACCAGCTCCGGGAGCACTTCGTCGATCCCGGTGCCCTCGCCGATCGTCCGAGCGACGGAATAGAGACGGTTGAGGCTGGCCTCCCTCTCGCTCAGCTCGTGCTGGCGGCGGCGCAGCTCTTCGAGCTGGCCCGCGCTGGAGGCCACGTGGCGGCGGACCGTCCAGGACAGCAGCAGCCCCAGTGCCGCCACGACGGCGAGCGTGGTCAGGCCGGCGGCCAGCTCGCCGCCGGTGACCTCGGCCGTCGAGTCGACGACCGCGAGCAGGTAGCCACCGGCCGTGAGCGCCGCCACCGTCGCCAGCATCGTCGGCGGCAGCAGCATCGCAGCGGCAAGCACCACCACGCCCGCGAAGGCGGCGAGCAGCGGGGGGGCATCCCGCACGCCGTTGGCGGCGACGAGCCCGGCCACGAGGCCTGCCGACCAGGCCATGACGACGAAGTCGCCCAACACCTGCGTGGCGAGCCGTCTCCACGGCAGTGCCGTCACGACCAGCGCCCCGGCTGCCAACGCAGCGAGGGGAACGCCGACTGCGGCCTCGTCGAGCGCGCCCTGGCGGCCGGCTTCCACGGCAAAGAGGGCCAGCAGCACCCAGGTGATGCCCAGCCCGACGTAGACGACCCGCAGGCGATGGGCCGACGACACGACGTCGTGCGGGTCGGGAGATGCCGGTAGGTCGGCGGCGGTCACGATGGCCTCGCTTCGGCAGGTCGCCTACGAGTCATCGGCCGATCCGCAGCCGAGCATGAGGTCTCCGGTTGCGGCGCCGCGCCGGCGCTACAGCTTGACGACCGGGCAGGTGAGGGTGCGGGTGATCCCCTCGATGGCCTGGACTTTCGCCACGACGAGCTTCCCCAGCGCATCCATGTCCTCGGCCTCGGCGAAGACGATGCAGTCGTAGGGGCCGGTCACCGCCTCGGACGATGCCACGCCTGGGATCTCGGCCACCTGGCTGGCGACCTGGGCCGCCTTGCCGACCTCGGTCTGGATGAGAACGTACGCCGCGACCAACCTTGCCTCCTCAGAGATCGACGGAGCGTCGCTGCGACTATACCCCTGGCCTCTGCCCTAGTACCCGTCAGCCCCCAGGCGGAGGGAGTGGGCGAACAGGCGGCCGGATTCCTCGGTGGTGTCGAAGATCACCCGCTGGCCCTGCCGCAGGGTGCGGAACACGCTGTCGCGCAGCGACCCGGGGCGGAGGAAGACGTCGCTGCGGTCGTCGTCCCTCACGATGACGCCGACGCCGGTCGTGGGGTCGTAGATCTTGACGACGCCCTGCACCGGATTCAGACCTTCTCGACCTTGCCGGCCTTGATGCAGGCGGTGCAGGCGCGGATCCGGCGGGAGTTGGAGCCGTGCTTGACCCGCACGCGCTGGATGTTGGGCAGCCAGCGCCTGCTGGAACGCTTGTGCGAGAAGCTCACCTGCTTCCCGACCCACGGTCCCTTGCCACAGACGTCACAACGGTTCGACACGGGAGAGTCCTCCGGTTGGAGCGGGCGAAAGCGTAGCAGCGCGTCGTGGGCACGGGGAATCCGCAGGCCGCGGTACTGTCCCCGCCATGGCCCTCTCCGCCGCCGCCCTGAAGCGGGCGATGCAGCGCTACCACGACCGGCTGCGCCGCCACCGCGACGACCTCGACCGGATGAACGTCTACCCGGTGCCCGACGGCGACACCGGCACCAACATGGCGCTCACCGTCGAGTCCGTGATGACCGCCGCGGCCGGCGCCGACACGATGGCGGAGCTGGCCGATGCGCTCGCCCGCGGGTCGCTCTTGGGGGCGCGAGGCAACAGCGGGGTGATCCTCTCGCAGATCCTGCGCGGGGTGGCCGACGTCGTGCGCCGCTCGACCGCTCTGGACGTCGCCGAGCTCACCGAGGCCCTCGAGCTGGCCTCCGCTGCCGCCTACGAGGCGGTGATGCGTCCGGTGGAGGGCACGATCCTCACCGTGCTGCGGGAGGCCGCCGCGGCGGCCCGCGACTCGGCGTCCAACGCGGGCACCGACCTCGCGGCGTTCCTCGGCGCCGTGTACGCCCGCGGAACCGCTTCCCTGGAACGCACCCCCGACCTGTTGCCGGTGCTGCGGGACGCTGGGGTGGTGGATGCCGGCGGTGCCGGGTTCCTGCTGCTGCTCGCCGCGCTGGTGGAGGAGGTCACCGGCCGCGAGGTCGGACTCCCCGCCGCGGTGCTGGCTGCCGCCGCTCTTCGCGCTCCCGTGGAGACGGCTGCCGCCCGGAACGACGTGTCGCCCCGCTACGAGGTGATGTTCCTCCTCGACGCGGCCGACGAGGCGCTCACCGGCCTCCGGGAGGCATGGGCGGAGCTGGGCGACTCGATCGTGGTCGTGGGTGGCGGCGGCACGTGGAACTGCCACGTCCACACCGACGACATCGGCGCTGCCGTCGAGGCCGGCGTCGTCGCCGGCCGACCATACGAGATCCGGGTCACCGACCTGGCCGAGCAGGTCGCCGCCGAGGCGTACCACGCTCCGCCGCCGTTCGCGCCGCTGCCGGAGGCGGTCGCTGCCCCAGTGGGCGTCGTGGCGGTGGCGGCCGGCGACGGAGTCGTCGCCCTGTTCCGCGACTTCGGCGTGCAGGGCATCGTCGTCGGCGGCCAGACCATGAACCCGGCGCTCGCCGACCTCGCCGCTGCGGTCGACGCCGCTCCGGCCGGCGAGGTGATCGTCCTCCCGAACAACAAGAACATCGTGCCCGTGGCCGAGCGGGTGGGGGAGGTGACCGCCAAGCGAGTGCTGGTCGTGCCGACTCGGTCGATCGGCCACGGGCTGGCCGCGATGGTTGCCTACCGGACCGACGTGGCCGACGCCGGGGCGCTGGCCGCCGCGATGGCGGGAGCCGCGCACGACGTGCGCGCCGGCGAGGTGACCGCCGCGGTGCGCGACGCGACCACCCCCGTCGGCCCGGTGCGGCTAGGCGACTGGCTCGGGGTCGCCGATGGCCAGGTGGTGACGGCGCAGCCCGGCGTGGGCGGGGCCCTCACCGCGCTGCTCGACGTGCTCGTCACCGCCGACGCCGAGCTGGTGACGCTGCTCGCCGGCGACGGCGCCGAGGAGGCGGCCACCAAGGCGGCGGCGGCGTGGCTCGAGGAGCACCGCCCCGGCGCCGAGCTGGAGGTGCTCGCCGGCGGCCAGCCCGTGTACGCGTACCTGGTCAGCGTCGAGTGAGCGGCAACACGCTCGCGGAGCTGGCGGCCAAGCCGATCGAGCTGGTGCCGGGGCTGGGCGGTACCCGCGCCGCCAAGCTCCGCCGCGCAGGCGTTGAGACCGTGGCCGATCTGCTGCTGCACGTGCCCCGCACCTACGTCGACCGAACGCAGAAGGCGCAGCTCGAGAACGCACCTCTGGGGGAGGAGGTCACGATCATCGGCACCGTCGCGGGCAAGCCGTCGGTCCGGAGGACCCGCAACAAGCGGTCGATCGTGGAGGCCACCATCCACGACGGCACCACCGGGATGCGAGCGGTGTGGTTCAACCAGCCGTACCGGGCCAAGCAGCTGCAGCCGGGGGTCGAGGTGGCCGTGTCGGGGAAGCTCGAACGGTTCCAAGGCGCCCTCAAGATGACGTCGCCGGGCCTCGACGTGCTCGACCGCCGGGCGGAGACGCTCGACGTGGGCCGCATCGTGCCCATCCATCCCGTGGCCGGGGGCGTGGGAGCCGGCTACATCCGCCGCTGGATCCACAACGCCCTGCTCAAGGCGCAGCCGATCGCCGAGGTGGTCCCCGACGGCGTGCTCGCCCGCCACGACCTGGTGCCGCGGGAGACCGCGTTCCAGGACGTCCACTTCCCGGAGGGCCTGGCCGCCGCAATGGCAGCTCGCCAGCGCCTCGTCTTCGACGAGCTGTTCCGCATCGAGGTGGCGCTGGCGCTCACCAAGCATCGCCAGATCGACGAGCAGCACGGCATCGCCCACGAGGGCCCCGGCGAGCTCGCCGCCGCGTTCGTCGCTGCGCTCCCGTTCCCGCTCACTGGCGCCCAGCGACGCGCCATAGAGGCCATCGGCGCCGACCTGCTCCGCCCCCATCCGATGCACCGGCTGCTGCAGGGCGAGGTGGGGTCGGGCAAGACCGTCGTGGCGGTTGCGGCGCTGCTGACCGCGGTGGAGAGCGGCTACCAGGGCGCGGTGATGGCGCCCACCGAGGTGCTCGCCGGCCAGCACTACCTGGGCATACGGGACCTGCTCGACCGGGCCGGCATGACCCCGCCGCTCGAGCACCGGCTCGGGGCGGCCGGCACGGCCAGCCTGTTCGCGGCCGCCGACTCGGCGACCGGGCCGGCGATCCCCCTGGGGCTGCTGACCTCGAACCAGGCCGAGGTGAACTTCCGCCCGCAGGGGGCGACCAGCCGGGAAGAGCTGCTGGAGTGGATCGCCCGGGGCGAGCTGGGGTTGGTGGTCGGGACCCACGCGCTGATCCAGGAGGGCGTGCACTTCGACCGGCTCGGCCTGGCGGTCGTCGACGAGCAGCATCGCTTCGGCGTGCACCAGCGGGTGGAGCTGAGGGAGAAGGGCGGCGGAGCCCAACCCGACCTGCTGATCATGACCGCCACCCCCATCCCCCGCACACTGTCGATGACCCTCTACGGCGATCTCGACGTCACGCTCCTCGACGAGATGCCGCCCGGCCGCACGCCCGTGCGGACGCTGCACCGCAGCAAGGACCCCCGCGACCTCGAGGCGGTCTACGACCTGGTGCGGGCCGAGGTCGCCGCCGGCCGTCAGGCGTTCGTGGTGTGCCCGCTGGTCGAGGACAGCGACAAGGTGTACGCCAAGTCGGCCACCGCCGAGTACGAACGCCTCGCCCGCAGCGTGTTCCCCGACCTGCGGGTGGGGCTCATCCACGGCCAGCTCTCGCCGCAGGACAAGGAAGCAGCGATGGCGGCGTTCCGGGGCGGCGACCTCGACGTGCTGGTGGCGACGACGGTGATCGAGGTGGGCATCGACGTCCCAAACGCCACGGTGATGGTCATCGAGGACGCCGACCGGTTCGGGCTCAGCCAGCTCCACCAGCTGCGGGGCCGGGTGGGCCGGGGCCGCCACCCCGGCACCTGCGTGCTGGTGGCCGAACCCACCACCCCGGACGGCGAGGAGCGCATCGCGGCGATGGTGGCGACGACCGACGGGTTCCGGCTGGCCGAGGAAGACCTCCGCATCCGCGGCCAGGGCACGGTGTTCGGCGCCCGCCAGGCCGGGCTGGGCGACCTGAAGCTGGCCGACATCCTGCGGGACGCCTCCACCCTCGTGGCGGCCCGTGACGAGGCGTTCGCCCTGGTGGCCGAGGACCCGAGCCTCGCCAGCCATCCCGAGGTGGCTGACGAGGTGAAAGCGATGCTCGGCGAGGACGTGGCGTGGCTGTTCATGTCGTGACCGCATGCGGGTGATAGCCGGCGCTGCCAAAGGCCGGCGGCTGGCCGGCCCCAAGGGTGGCGCCACCCGCCCGATGACCGACCGGGCCAAGGAGGCGCTGTTCTCGAGTCTCGGCGCCGGCGTGGCCGGCGCCGGCGTGGTCGACCTCTACGCCGGGACGGGGTCGCTGGGACTGGAGGCGCTGAGCCGCGGCGCCGCGACCGCGGTGTTCGTGGAGCGGCACCGTGGAGCCCTCTCGGCCTTGCGTCGCAACGTCGAGGAGGTGCGCCTCGGGGGGGAGGTGGTCGCCGGGGACGTCGCCGACTTCCTATCGGGGGAGTGTGGCCCGTTCGACCTGGCGTTCGTTGACCCCCCGTATGCGGTGTCGCTAGCGTCCCTCACAGACGTGCTGCGCCTCCTCGACCACCGCCTCGCACCCGGCGCGACGATCGTGGTGCACCGCCGGGCCGGGCAGCCGGCGCCGGAGGCGCCCCCGTCGTGGGACCCGGCCGCACTGCGTCGCTACGGCGATAGCGTGCTGTACCGCTACCAGAAAGGGTTGGCAGCGTGATCACCGCTTTGGTCCCCGGCAGCTTCGACCCGCCCACGAAGGGCCACCAGGACATCGTGGCCAGGTGCGCGGGCATCTTCGACAGGGTGTTGGTGGCGGTGATCGCCAACCCATCGAAGTCGCCGATGTTCACCATCGAGGAGCGGGTAGCGATGCTGCGCGAGATCTGCACGGAGTGCGACAACGTCGAGGTCGACAGCTTCGACGGGCTCCTCGTCGACTTCGCCACCGCCCGGGGCGTCGACGTCATCGTCAAGGGGCTGCGGGCCGTCACCGACTTCGACTACGAGCTGCAGATGGCGCAGATGAACCGGCATTTGTCGGGCATCGTCACCCTCTTCGTCGCCACCAAGCCGGAGTTCGGGTACCTGTCGTCGTCCCTCGTCAAGGAGGTCGCGCTGTTCGGGCGCCCCGTCGACGCGTTGGTGCCAGACAACGTTGCCCGCAAGCTGAAGGAGCGTCTCGGATCGTGACCGACGACCATCACCCCCCGCCTCTGGAACCGGTCCCCCCGCCCCCCGCCGCACCGCCGGAAGCCGTCGGCGAGGTGGCGAGCCCCCAGCCCTCCCCTGCGCCGCAGGCCGCCCACAAGGCGCCGCCGCCCACGCCCGGCCAGCTCCAGGACGTCCTGGAGCAGATCATCGCCGACGTCGAGCAGGCCCGCACCGTGCCGCTGTCCAACAACGTCATGGTGAACCGGGAGGAGATGCTGCGCCGCCTGTACCGCTTCCGCGAGGAGCTTCCCGAGGAGCTGCGCGCCGCCCGCTGGATGGTGCGGGAGCGCGAGGCGTTCGTCAGCCGCACCAACGAGAAGGCCCGGGAGCTGCTGGAGAAGGCCCAGGCCCGGTCCCGGGAGCTGGTGTCGGACAGCTACATCGTCCAGGAGGCGGTCGAGGAGGCCAACAAGCTGGTCCGGCGGGCCGAGGGCGAGGCGCGGCGCGCTCGGCTCGAGGCTGAGGACCTGGCCGAGCAGACGCTGGCCGAGACGGAGACCGTGCTCGGAGAGCTGCTGCAGGAGATCCGTTCCGCCCGCGCCCAGCTCCACGAGGCCCGGCCACCCGAGCCCGAACCGCCGATCTCCCAGTGAGCGATCCGCTGGGGTCGGCGCGCACGCTGCGCGCGACGTTGAAGGGCACGGTCACCGACCTGGAGCAGGCCGCCGCCGCGCCGGCCGGCGCGCCGGGGTGGCGCAGCGAGATGAGCGCCCGGCTGCATGATGTGCGCACCGCGCTGATCGCTCACGTCGACGAGGTCGAGGGGGCGAGCGGGCTGCTGGCTCGGGTGATCGCCGACGCCCCGCACCTCGAATCCGAGGTCGAGCGGATCAGGCAGGAGCACGGCGAGCTGCTGGAGGACGTCGACCAGGTGCTCGACGTGGTCGATCCTGGCCACGGCGCCGGGACCCACGAGGTGCGGGCCGCAGTGCTGGAGCTGATGACGATGGTCGCCCGCCACCGCCAGCTCGGCGCCGACGTCGTCTACGAGGCGTGGCAGGTCGACGTAGGGGCGGAGGGCTGAGCTTTCAGCTCGTTGCGCGGCGTTCTGCCAGCACCGCGTTGGCCTCGGCGCCCAGCAGGATCACCAGCCCCGACAGGTAGAACCACAGCAGCAGCAGGATGACCCCGGCCAGCGAGCCGTAGGTCGCCGAGAAGTTGCCGAAGGTCGACACGTAGAACCCGAACACCAGCGTGAGCAGTGCCCAGCCCACTGCGGCGCCCAGGGCGCCGACGCTGGCCCACTCCCATTTCGGCTGGGTGTGCGCCGGGCCGTAGTGGTAGAGCACGCTGAGGCCCAGAGCCACGACGATGACCACCACCGGCCACGTGGCCAGCGAAACGAGGGTCTCGGCAAGCCCGCCCAACGGCAGCACCCGCGGTAGCACCACCATCAAGCCCAGACCGATGGCGGCGACGACGACTGCGCCGAGCATGAACAGCAGCGAGAGCCCGCGCACCTTCACGAAGCCCCGGGTCTCGTCCTCGTCGAACACGAGGTTGGTGGCCGCAATCAGCGCCTTCACACCGCTCGAGGCGCTCCACAGTGCCGCGAGGATGCTGACGACGACGCCGATGCCGAGCCCGGCGGCATTGCTCTCGACCACGGCTTTGAGCTGTTCGTTGATCAGCTCCTCGGCCTGGTCGGGGAGGACGTTGGCGATGTCCTCGAGCTGGCGCTCGACGTCGGCGGCGTCGAAGGCCAGCCCGTAGATGGACACGAGGGCGATGAGGGTGGGGATCAGCGCCAGCAGCGCGTAGTAGGCCAGCGCCCCGGCGATCACGGTGAGCCGGTCCTTCTTCGCCTCCTCCTTGAAGTCCTGGAAGAAGGTCTTCGGCTCCGCCGGCTCGGCCTCCGGCTCGGGCACCGGCGGGTTGCGCACCGTGCGGATGAACGCGGGCACGGCGGCCGCGTAGACCATCAGCTTCAACAAGGACTTCATGCTGCTGGGCAGGGTACCCAGGCCAGCCGAGAGCTAACCGGATCGAAGCCACCCGCTCAGCGGGGACTTCCCCTAGCGGTTGCTCCCCCCGCCTACACCTACGCAGGGGAGGCATTACGGCAGCGCCAGCGGTCACGCGGGGCGGGGTTGGCTCCAGGCTCGGCCTGCGGCCGAGCCCCGACGTAGGTCCAGGAGGAGCGGCAGCCGCCGCGAGGCGGGCCCCGGACGCGGCAGCCGTAATCCGACGCCCGCCTGGCGGCCATGTCACGGCGCCCACTCGTCCAGGGTCAGGCCCACGATCACCGGGCGGCCGTCCTCGTAGTCGATGCTGACATACCAGATCGTCCAGTCGAGGCCGCCGAAGTCCGGATTGTCGCCCGGGTCGTACACCGTGAAGTAGTTGAAGTTCTGGAACTCGAAGGGGATTGCGAACTCGGCGGGGCGGCCGTTGCCGGCCTCGATCGGCTCGTTGGGTTGCACCACCACGTCGGGGTCGTCGTACGCCTGGAGGTAGCGGTCCGCCACGGCCTCGGCGAAGGTGCGGAACGGCACGTCCTCGAGGTCGGCGGCATTGGACGGCCACTGGTACGTGGTGCTGTCGGTGAGGATGCCGGCCAGCTCGTCGGGGTTGAACCGCCGGGGGCCCGCATGGTGGGCGACGTACAGGCCCCGCTCCGACACGATGTCCCGCAGGTCGCCGTCGGTGGCGACGATCTCGGCCAGGTCGTCGAGGCGGCTCCGGGCGGCCGGGTCGGCGGCGAAGCTGGCCTCATCGACGACGGCACCGAGGAACGTGGCGTTCACCCAGCCCGTGCCGTCGGGGGTGACCAGCTCGGCCCAGGTCGACCGGCCGACCGGGGCGTTGCGGCCGGTGCGGCGCACCGTGACGGTGGGCGCCAGCATCCCGACGACCTCGTTGTCGACGCCGGCGCCGGAGCGCACGTTGAGGACGTCGTCGGAGGCGACCAGCACCACCCGGCTCAACTCGGCGGGCGGCACGCCTGCGGTTGCGGGCAGGTCGTCCTGCTCCCAGCGCTGCGGCACCGCCACCGGGGTGTCGTCGAAGCCGGGGCGCAGCAAGTCGCGGTAGTCACTGCGGTCGACGGGCTCGTCGAGCATGATGCCCTCGCCGGAGAACACCGACACGGGCCGGCCGTCGAGGCGGAACTCGACCCGCTCGACGGTGGGGAACTGGGTGACGGTGTAGACGACCTGGGCCAGCCGCCCGGTCATCGAGAAGGTCCCGCCACCGGCCTCGAACTCGCGAGACAGATCGACGGTGGCCAGCCCGTCGGCGATGGCGAGGCCCAGCAGCAGCGTCTCCGCGGGGATCTCGGACGAGAACTCGGGTTGCTCGGCCGGCGTGGGCCCGGAGAGGAGCGCTTGCAGCGAGTTGGTGCCCACCTCCGGCGTGTCGGGGATGGCGCGCTCCACCGGCACGAGGTACGGGCCGGCCGGGTCGTCGTCGAAGAGGTAGATGCTCACCGTGCGGGTGGCGGCCGGCACGGTGGTCGTGGTGCTCGTGGTGGTCGTGTCGCCGCCGGGCGGCGCCGTGGTGGGCGGCGCAGTGGTGGCCGGCGGAGCAGTCCCGGCGTCGGGGACGGTCTGCGTCGTGACAGGACCGACGCCGACCGGGTTGCTGTCACCGCAGGCTGAAGCGAGCAGCGCCACGATCGCCAGCAGAGGGACGAGCTTGCGCATGTCAGGTGTCCTTTCGCTCGACCCCAGGTTCCAGCACCACGGTCGCAGCGGGATCACCTGCCGGTAACGGTTGGGTTACGGGCAACAGCAGCTCGAACACCAGCCCGCCAAGCTCGCCCTGTCGAGCCGTGAGGTCGCCGCCGAGGCGCCGGGCGTGCTCGCGGGCGATAGCCAGCCCCAGGCCGCTGCCGCCGCCTCGCGCAGCGTCGGCCTTGAAGAAGCGGTCGAAGAGGCGGTCGAGGTCGCCCTGCCGCACCCCGGGACCGTCGTCCGCCACGACCAGCTGGAGCCAGCCGCCGTGGAGGCCGCCGGCGACCTGCACCTGGGCGCCGGGGGCGTGAGCCAGCGCGTTGTCCAGCAGGTTCCCGAGTATCCGCTCCAGCGCCAGCCGGTCGAGATGCAGCGGTGCGGGCAGCGGGTCCAGGGCCACGTGTGCCGCCGGGTGGCGCTCGGCGGCGACGGCCTCGACGAAGCGGGCGAGGTCGAGGGGCGGGGCATCGGCGTCGGCGGCGACCGTTCCCGCGTCGAGCCGCGAGATCTCCAGCAGCTCCTCCACCAGGTGGCGGATGCGGCCGGTGTCGGCCACCAGCAGCTCGCCCAGGCGCTGGTCGGCGCCGGGCATGGCCGCCAGGTGGTCGCGGACCATCGCCGCCTCGTTGATGAGCGAGGTGAGCGGGGTGCGCAGCTCGTGGGACACGTCGGCGACGAAGCGGCGTTCCCGCTCGCGCGCCGCCTGCAGCGCGGCGACCTTCTCCTGGAGGCTGGCGGCCATCCGGTTGAACGCCTCCGCCCAGGTGGCGAACTCGTCGCGGCCGCCGGCGGGGAGCCGCACCGACAGGTCGCCGCCGGCCATCGCCTCGGCCGCTGCGGATGCCTGCCGCACCGGGCGCAGCACCCGGCGGCTGATGCCGCCGGCCGCCAGCGCGGCGATGCCGACCAGTGCCAGGCCGCCGGCGAGCAGGGCGCGGCGGAGGTTGCCGAGCGCATCGCCGACTTCGGCGGTCGACGAGAAGAAGTAGAAGTCGGGTCCCGCCGGTGGGCGGCGGGCAGCGGTCACCAGCGCCGGCTCGCCGGCCACGTCGAGGAACTGATAGGCGAGGACGCCGCCGTCGACGAGCTCGCGCAGCCCGGCGTCCACCAGCTCCGGGGTGTCCACCAGCGCCAGCTCGGAAGCGAACGACTCGCCGCCGCTCGGGAACTCCACGAACACGCCGTCGGTGCCGCGCAGCAGGAAGCGCTCGACCAGGCCGCTGGCCTCCAGCTCGGGACGCCCCGCCCCAGTCGGCAGGACCTCGGCGTCGGCGAGCACGCCGACGTTGAACTGGGCGCGGGCCAGCGCGTCGTCGACGACCTGGGCCCGCAGGGAGCGACGGACCAGCAGGTAGGCGCCCACCGAGAGGGCAGCGGCGGTGATCGCCACCAGACCGATGACCGTGACCACCAGGCGCGCCCGGAAGCTGCGGATCACCTGGCGGCCCGGTACCCCACGCCCCGCACCGTCTGGATCAGCGCCGGCTGCGACGGGTCGGCCTCCACCTTGGCGCGCAGCCGTTGCACGGCGACGTCGACCAGCCGGGAATCGCCGAGGTAGCCGTAGCCCCACACCCGCTCCAGCAGCATCTCCCGGGTGAAGGCTTGGCCGGGGCGGCGGGCCAGCTCCAGCAGCAGCCGGAACTCGGTGGGGGTCAGCGCCAGCTCCTCGCCGGCGCGGGTGGCGACATGCCCGAGCACGTCGATCATCACGTCGCCCAGCGACACGGTCTCCGCCGGTTCGAGGTGCTGGGCTCGCCGCAGCGCCGCCCGCACCCGGGCGACGAGCTCCGGCATGGCGAAGGGCTTGGTGACGTAGTCGTCGGCGCCGCTCTCCAGGCCGACCACCACGTCGATGGTGTCGCTGCGGGCGGTCAGCATCACCACCGGCGTCGCCGATGTGCTGCGGATCTGCTTGCAGACCTCGAGGCCGTCCTTGCGCGGGAGCATCACGTCGAGGACCACCGCGTCGGGCCGCTGCTTGGCGAAGCGGTCGAGCGCCTCCTCACCGTCGACGGCGGTCTGCACGCTGAAGCCGGCCTCCTCCAGGCCACGTTTGGTGACCTCCCGGATCGAAGGGTCGTCCTCGACGAGCAGGATCGCGGCGTCCATGCCGTGCAGTATGCCCCGCACGGGCGGCTGGGGCCGTGTATTCACATTGGCGAATACGTCGGGACGTGCGGCCCTAGGAGGGCGCCGTCGCGAGGAGTTCGATGCGGGGAGTACGCACTTCGAGGAGGTCCCCTGCCATGTCCGCGCGTGCAACTGGGCGGAGCCGCCCCTGGTTGAGATGGTTCCTGCCCGCCGTCGTCGTCTTGGTCGGCCTGGCGTTCCTGACGACGACCTTCACCAACGACCTGTTCGCCGTGGGCCCGGCGTTCGAGGAGATGATCGACGACTTCCGGCCGCTACTCCAGGACGAGGCGCTGGCTCAGGCGCAGGCCGACCTGGAGGGGCTGGGCGCGGTCAGCGCCGAGTTCGAGTCGGCGGTCGTGCCGACGATGGCTGTCGAGCTGGGCATGGCGCCGGAGGAGTTCCAGGCGATGCTCGGCCGCGACTTCCCGGCGGTTGCGACCGGGGCGGCCGCGCTGCCGGACATCGGAGCGGAGTTCACCGGGCTCGTCGGGCTGCTGGCCGACCAGCAGGAGCTGTTCGCATCGGCCGACGAGATCCCGACCGCCGACCTGCCCGCCACGACCGTGCCGTGGGGCATCCTGCTGGCCGGGCTGGCCGTGATCGCCGCCGGCGCCCTGCTGTTCCAGTGGCGGCCGTGGGGCGCCTGGTTCGTGATGAGCCTCGGGGTCCTGCTGGTGGCGGTGCCGGTGATCCTGTCGCTGCCCCAGAAGTCGGCGGGCGCCGACGATCTGAACGACAACCTGGAGCCCGTCTACACCGTCGAGACCGTGCTGGGCGCCCAGGAGGCGCTGGGCACCGTGTCGGCGATGGCCACCGAGATGCAGGAGGACATGCTCCCGGCGCTCGCGACCCAGCTCGGGCTCGCCCCGGAGCAGCTCGATGGCTTCCTTGGGGAGAACTTCCCGGCGCTGGCCGCCTCGATGCAGGCGATGCCGGACACGCTCGGGCGATTCGGCACGTTCGTCGAGACGTTCAACAACAACCTGGACAACTACGACACGCTGCGCCCAGTCGCGTTCACCCCGATCATCCAGACGATCATCGTCGGCGGGGTGGTGGTGCTGTTGGCCGGCGGGGCCATGCTCTGGCTGTCCCGCAGCGCCGCCGGCGAGCCGGCAGCGGTGGAGCGAAAGGAGCGGGACCGGATCGCGGCAGGGGTGTAGTGTCCCGAGTCGCAAGTCATGCACGGATTTCGCCGGCCCTCGACGCCCCTGGCGGCGTCCTCCGCCTCGACGCATCTACCGATGCGCCTTCGTTGTGCGTCCTTGCCAGGAACGCCGATGCCTCGGCGAAATACCGCACGGACTCACGACTCAGAACACTAGGTGCCCGCTGAGCAATACATGTCACGCATCTCGACGCCCCAGTCATCGCCACTCGCGGTGTCCGCGGTCCCGCCGTCATCGCACGGATAGCGGCGGAACCTGCGTCCTTGCGATTGGCGCGCCTGGACGCCGATCTGCGCAACGGCATCACTCAGCAGACACCTAGCCTCCGGGCCGCATGGCCAAGAAGAAGCTGCGAGTCGCCCTGATCGGGTGCGGCAAGAACATGCTGAAGGCGCACGTGCCCCGGCTGCTGGCCGACGGCGGTGTCGTCCTCGTCGGGGTGGCCGACCCGGATGCCGCCGCCGCCCGCCGGGTGGCCGATCGCTGGGGCGCCGAAGTCCCTCGGTTCGAGGACTGGCGCCGCCTGCTGCGAGAGGTAGGCGCCGACGGCGTGGTGATCAGCACACCCCACCACCTGCACTACGAGCAGGTCCGCACCGCGCTCGCAGCCGGTTGCCATGTGCTGGTGGAGAAGCCGCTCACGATCTCGCCGCGCCGCACCAAGGCGCTGCTGGAGCGCGCCGACCGGGGCGGGCGGCTGTTGGTGGTGGGCTACCAGCGGCACCACATGGCGGCGTACGCGTACGCCCGCGAGCTGGTCCGCAAGGGCAACATCGGCGAGGTGCGCGGCGTCGCTGGGTCGATCAGTCAGGGCTGGTTCGACGTGGGCGGCTGGCGCCACGACCCCCACGCCGCCGGCGGGGGCATGTTCATGGACACCGCCAGCCACCTCGTGGCTTCGGCCCTCTGGGTGACCGGGCTGCGCCCCCGGCGGGTGGACGCCAGCGTCGACAACCGATCGTGGCCGGTGGACGCCAACGTGGTGGTGCACGTCGTGTTCGACCAGGGCGCCCACGGCTCGCTCAGCTCGTTCGGCGAGGCGGGGCGGCACGACGAGTGGCTGGCGATCTCGGGTAGCGAGCGGTCGCTGGTGCTCCACATGCACGAGTGGGGGTTCCGGTCTCTATTGCTCGACGACGAGCCGGTCAAGGTGCCGGCGCGGGTGCCCGACTCGACGCCGGACCGGTCGTGGCTCGAGTGGATGCGCAACGGCGGCAAGGGATACGAGCCGGCCTGGTACGCCTACGACACGGCCCGACTCACGGAGGCCGTCTACCGCTCGGCGGAGCGCCGGGCGCCCGTCCGGCTGGGGGTGTAGCGATGCCCGGCGACACGCCTCGCGGCTACGACGACACCCCGTACCTGCCGGGCGGGGAGTGGCGGGTCCACGACGCCGCCCGTCCCCAGCCGCCGGTGGTGACCCCAGGCCCGCCGCCCGGCGATGCGGTGCCCCTGTTCGACGGCCGCGACCTGTCGGGCTGGCGGGCCGTCGGCGGCGCTTCGGCCGGGTGGCGGGTCGCCGACGGGTACGCCGAGGTGGTGCCCGGCGCCGGCGACATCGAGACGCTGGCGGAGTTCGGCGACTGCCAGCTGCACGTCGAGTGGGCGACCCCGGCCGAGGTGTCGGGCTCCAGCCAGGGCCGCGGCAACAGCGGCGTGTTCCTCATGGGCCGCTACGAGATCCAGGTGCTCGACAGCCACGACAACCCGACGTACGCCGACGGGTCGGCCGCTGCGATCTACGGGCAGTACCCGCCGCTGGTCAACGCCTCCCGCCCGCCGGGGGAGTGGCAGAGCTACGACGCGGTGTTCCTGGCGCCGGTGTTCGAAGGCGGCAAGGCGGTGCGCCCGGCGGTGATGACGGTCTTCCACAACGGCGTCGTGGTGCACCACGCCGCCGAGCTGCTCGGTACCACCGAGCACCGCCAGGTGGGTGCCTACGAGCCGCACGCTCCCGAGGGTCCGCTGCGCCTGCAGGACCACGGCGACCGGGTCCGCTACCGCAACATCTGGGCGCGGCCGTTGAGCGGGTAGCGGGCACCCCTCGGCCCGCCCCGGCGTGACTTCCTCCCCTGGCCCGCCGACCGCCGTCGGGCGAAGGTGACCCCGACGACACCGATACGGAGGTTCACCCATGCGCAGCTTCGCCGGGCGGGACATCCTGTCCCTCAAGGACTTCGAGCGTGCCGAGTTCGAGCACGTCTTCCAGACGGCCGACGAGCTGGAGCCGATCGCCCGCCGCCGGGCGAACACCGACCTGCTCACCGGCAAGACGCTCCTCACCGCCTTCTACCAGCCGTCGACGCGCACCCGCCTCGCCCACGAGGCGGCGATGCACCGCCTCGGCGGCCATGTCCTGGGGTTCGCCGACCCCAAGATGACCCGGGCGGGCGACTTCTACCAGGAGTCGATCAAGGACACCGTCCACATGCTCGAGTACTACGCCGACGTCATCGTGATGCGCCACTTCGAGCAGGGCGCTCCCCAGGAGGCCGCCCGCTGGGCGAGCATCCCGGTGATCAACGCCGGCGACGGCTGGGGTGAGCACCCGACCCAGGTGCTCACCGACCTCTACACCACGCAGCGGGAGCTGGGCACCGTCGACGGGCTCACCTTCCTCGCTGTGGGCGACTGGCGGATGCGGACGATGCACTCGCTCGGCTACGCCCTCACCCAGTTCGACAGCGAGATCGTGTACGTGTGCCCCGACGACATGGCCCCGACCAAGGAGTACCTCGCCGAGGTGGAGGAGCGGAACCTGCGCATCCGGCGCGCCGACCATGTCGCCGACGTCATCGCCGGAGCCGACGTCATCTACATGGAGCCGGTGGTCCAGGCCGACTACACCGCTAGCCGGGAGGAGGCCGTCGAGGAGCGGGGCCTCACGCCGGAGAACTACAAGGTCACCCGCGAGCTGCTGGCGCAGCGCGGCAAGTCATCGGCGATCGTGCTGCACTCGCTGCCGCGTATGGACGAGCTGCCCGTCGACGTCGACGGCACCCGCCACGCCCGCTACTGGCAGGAGGCCTACTACGGCGTAGTGATGCGGATGGCGCTGCTGAGCCTGGTGCTGGGAGCAGTCGAGTGAGCTTGCGAGCTCGACCAGATCGGAGAGGAGTGAGCTCGGCACTCCGATGGTTGCAGCGGCGCGCTCGAGACCTCGTTGCTGCTTCGGACCCGCAGCTGCTGCTGTGGCAGATCTCGGAGGGCGTCTGCCTGTGCCCCGAGTACCGGCTGTTGCGGGTCACCGCCGTCCTGACGGCCCGCGACGACGGAAGTGATGCGCTCGGCACCGTGGTCGACGGGAAGGCCTTTCCGGCGGCCGGCGCTCTCTACGACCCCGCCGTTCACACGGCTGGCGGCGAGAACTACATCACCGACTGGATACGGCTGGCCAACCTCCAGCTGTTCCAATCGGGGGCCTGTTTCGGGCTCGACGTCGACAACATCACCTACGTCGTCGAGCACAGCACCATGCTCCACGAGCGGGAATGCGGGGACGGGAAGGACCAGGACACGGCAGACTTCTTCGCGAACAAGGCTGCCTCGCCGGACAGCCCGTACCTCAACAGCGTGATCCTGCTCTTCAGGTGGGGCAGAGATCCCAGCGAGGCGTCCGGTCAGGGGTGCTCGAGCGCGGCATCGTCCTACATCCTGATGCCGGGGGTATACGGCGACGACGGCAGGTACCTCGATGGCGTGCTTCGGTTCGGCAACAACCACCTGACGCACGAGCTGGGGCACTTCATGGGCTTGAGCCATCCGTTTCCTGGCGTCGCCCACAAGGTCGCCTCGCTCGCGACGGCGGACAACCCCAAACGGCTTGCCTTCACGACCGCCAACCTCCCCGAGATGAGCGGCCTGACGGCGGCGGATCTCCAAGCCCGACTCGAGGAGGCGCGCGAGTACATCGCGACCTGGCCCTACTCCCTCGAACAGGACGCCAGCGGAAATGCCAAAGTGGGCATCCCGGACGCCTACGGGATCACCGACACCCCCGTCGACCTCAGCTACGGCCTCCCCCTCGTGCACGGCGATGCGGCTTGCACCGGCACTCACACGTACACCTTTCAGCGCTACCACCACACGGATTTGCAGAAGAAGCTCGACGCCAAGGGCGAGCTGATCTGGTGGGAGCCGAAGGCGGGAGCGACGCCGTCCGTCGTGAGCACCGTCACCGTGGAGGAGAGCGCGCGCCGGAACATCATGGGCTACTGGTACTGCGCGACCGTCGACGAGCGGTTTTCGGCCGATCAGGTGAAACGGATGAACTTCGTCCTCGCTGCGCTGCGGTCCACGCTCGTCGCCAGGAGTCACCCCATCGGGCCGTGCTGGATCGTCCGCCTCCCGATCCTCGTGAAGCGGCTCGTACCCCCGTGGGAGCCGGTCGTGTCGATCGTGGTCGGGCTGTGGCAACTGGCCGTACGCTTGTTCTCTCCCCGCCACTTGCCCGGCATGCAGGCATTGACCCGGTCGCTGGCGACCAGGGCCGTCCTGGAGCGCCCCTCGCCCATCGCCGACATTGCGCGCCGCAAGGAGATCGCGGAGCTCGAAGTCGCAGGCGATCCGGCCTGGTTCTGCCACGACGAGCCCGCCCTCGAGCATCACGCCGACGAGCGGCGGTCCCCAGGAGCAGGAGCAACACCATGACCCAGACCCACTTGCGCGGCCGCGACCTGGTCACCACCCAGGCGTGGACGAAGGCCGAGATCGACACGATCCTCGACGTCGCTATCGACCTCAAGCGGCGCCGCGCCCTCGGGGAGCGGCACGCCCTGCTCGAGGACAAGGTGCTGGCGATGCTGTTCTTCTTCTCCTCGACCCGCACCCGTGCGAGCTTCGAGGCGGGGATGGCGCAGCTCGGCGGCCACGCTCAGTTCATCGAATCACAGACCACCCAGATCGCCCACGGCGACACGGCCCAGGAGATCGGGGAGATCCTCGGCCGCTACAACGACGGCATCGCTATCCGCCAGTGCGACTGGGCGATCGGCAACGAGTACATCCAGGCGGTCGCCGACGCTTCCCGGGTGCCGGTGCTCAACATGCAGTGCGACGTCTACCACCCGTTCCAGGTGCTCGCCGACCTGCTGACGATCGTCGAGCACAAGGGCGACCCACGCGGCCTCACCATCGACGTGAGCTACGCGTACGCCTCCAGCTACCAGAAGCCGATGAGCGTGCCCCAGAGCCTGATCCTGCTGATGACCCGCTACGGCATGGACGTGCGGCTCACCCGCCCACCCGAGTTCGAGGTGCTCCCCGACGTGGTGCGCCAGGCCCAGGACAACGCCGCCCGTGCCGGCGGCAGCTTCACCGTCCTCGACGACTTCGACGACGGGTTTCGCGACGCCGACATCGTGTACCCGAAGTCGTGGGGCTGCATGCTGACCACCACCGA
>JBFJZV010000035.1:0-19267 GCA_041621915.1 Acidimicrobiia bacterium
TGTCGAAGATGATCTGCGCCTCGATGTGGCGGGGCTTCGTGAGGTACTTCTCGACGTACACCTCGGGATCGCCGAAGTACATGTCGGCCTCCCGAGCCGCGCTCTCGAAGGCCCGCTCCAGCTCGTCCGCCTCCCACACCACCTTGAGGCCCTTGCCGCCGCCGCCATGGGCGGCCTTGATGGCGATGGGATAGCCGTATTCGTCAGCGACCACCTTCACCGCCGCCGCGTCGGCCAGCGGCTCCAGCGTGCCGGGCACGCCCCGGACGCCGGCCTTCTCGGCGGCCTTGCGGGACGAGATCTTGTCGCCCATCACCGCGATCGCGTGCGGGGGTGGCCCGACCCACGCCAGCCCGGCGTCGAGCACGGCGGCGGCGAAGTCGGCGTTCTCGGCCAGGAACCCGTAGCCCGGGTGCACCGCGTCGGCCTTGGCCTCGGTCGCCACCTGCACGATGCGGGCGATGTTGAGGTACGAGTCGGCGGCAGGAGCGGTGCCGACGTTCCACGCTTCGTCGGCCAGCTCCACGTGCAGGGCGTCGCGATCGATCTCCGAGTAGATGGCCACGGTGCGCATGCCCAGCTCCCGCGCAGCCCGGATGACGCGGATCGCGATCTCGCCGCGGTTGGCGATCAGCACCGAATCCATGGCGACAATCCTAGGTACCTGCCGGATGGCGCTGTCGACTGACAGGTATCGCTCGGCCGGCTCCTCTACAGCGGGATATTGCCGTGCTTCTTGGGGGCCGCTGCCTCCCGCTTGTTCCGCAGCATGTCGAAGGTCCGGATCAGCCGCGGCCGGGTTTCACGAGGCTCGATGATCTCGTCGACGAATCCCTGCTCGGCGGCGATGTACGGGTTGTTGAACCGGTCCTCGTACTCCTCGATGAGCTGGCGGCGGCGCTCGTCGGGATCGTCGGAGGCGGCCAGCTCGCGACGGTGGATGACGTTGACGGCGCCCTGGGCGCCCATCACCGCGATCTCGGCGGTCGGCCATGCGAACACGACGTCGGCGCCCACCGCCCGCGAGTTCATGACCAAGTAGGCGCCCCCGTAGGCCTTGCGCGTGATCACCGCAACCCGCGGCACCGTCGCCTCGCAAAACGCGTACAGCAGCTTGGCGCCGTGGCGGATGATCCCGCGGTGCTCCTGGTCGACGCCGGGCAGGAAGCCGGGGACGTCGACGAAGCACACCAGCGGCACGTTGAACGCGTCGCAGAACCGCACGAACCGGGCGCCCTTCACCGAGGCGTCGATGTCCAGGGTGCCTGCCAGCACCGCCGGCTGGTTGGCGACAACCCCCACCGTGTGGCCGTCGAGCCGGGCGAAGCCCACCACGATGTTGCCCCCGAACGCTTCGTGCACCTCATAGAACTCGCCGTCGTCGACCACGTGGGAGATCAGCTCGACCATGTCGTACGGCTGATTGGCGGCGTCCGGCACCAGCGCGGTCAGCGCCTCCTCCATCCGGTCGGGCCGGTCGGTGGGGGTGAAGTAGGGCGGCACCTCCATGTTGTTCGAAGGCAGGAACGACAGGAGGTAGCGCACCTCCTCCAGGGCGGCGCGATCGTTGGCCGCGGTGACGTGGGTGACCCCCGAACGGGAGCTGTGGCTGTGGGCGCCGCCCAGCTCCTCCATCGACACCGCCTCGCCGGTGACCGCCTTGATCACGTCGGGGCCGGTGATGAACAGGTGGGAGGTCTCCCCGACCTGGTACACGAAGTCGGTGATCGCCGGGGAGTACACCGCGCCGCCGGCGCACGGGCCCATGATGATCGAGACCTGTGGGATCACGCCGGAGGCCCGCACGTTGCGGAAGAAGATGCGGCCGTAACCGTCGAGCGACGCCACGCCTTCCTGGATGCGAGCGCCGCCGGAGTCCTTCAGCCCGACCACCGGCGCCCCGACGTCCATGGCGAGGTCCATCACCTTGCAGATCTTGTCGGCGGTGACGACGCCGAGGCTGCCGCCGGTGCGCGTGAAGTCCTCAGCGAACACGAACACCGTGCGCCCGTCGACCGTGCCCCAGCCGGTGACCACGGCGTCGCCGGGCGGCATCTCGGCCTGGCCGCCCGGCGCGGGGTGGCGGCCGAGCATGTCGACCTCCTGGAACGAGCCCTTGTCGAGCAGCAGCTCGATGCGTTCCCGGGCGGTGAGCTTGCCGACCTCGTGCTGGCGGTCCAGGGCGCGCTGACTGCCCGGCGCGAGCGCCGTCTGGCGGACCGACCGCAGCCGCTCGATCTTCTCCTCGGTCGACACTGCGTAGCCTCTGGCTCGGATGGCCACACCCTACGCGCTCGTGCACCTCGACCGCGTCGCCTCGACGCAGACCGAGGCTCGGGAGCGGTTCGGCGGCGAGCCCGTGCTCGTCGTCGCCGACCGCCAGCACGCGGGACGCGGCAGGTCGGGGCGGCGCTGGCTGCAAGCCGACCGGGCGCTCTTCGCGTCGCTGGCGTTCGCGCCCGCCCTCGAGCCAAGGCGTTGGCCGGTGATCCCCCTGCTCGCCGGGCTCGCCGCCCGGGAGGCGCTCGACGGTGCTCCCTGCCTCAAGTGGCCCAACGACCTGGTGCGCGGCGACGGCACGAAGCTCGGGGGGATCCTCACCGAGGCTTCCGGCGGCGTCGTAGTGGTGGGGTTGGGGGTCAACCTGTGGTGGGAGCGACCGGCCGAGGGCGCCGCGGCGCTCCACGGCGACGACCCGGGGCCGCAGGCGGCGGGCACTATCGCCCGACGCTGGGCGGGAGAGGTGCTCTCGCGGGTCGTCGATCCGGGCGGGTGGCGAGCCGAGTACGTGCCCGTGTGCGTGACGCTCGGCGAGCAGATCACGTGGGCGGGCCGGCCGGCGCCCGGCCGCGGCGTCGCCGTCGACGTGGCCGATGACGGCGCGCTGCTGGCGGACACCGTGGCCGGGCGGGTACGGCTGCTGGCCGGCGAAGTGCGCGAGGTGCGGGCGGCTACGCTTGGCCGCCGCCCGCCCTGAGGAGATCCCGTTGAGCGTGCTGCCCGGCGAGGGAACCCACGTCATCCTGTACGGCTCGACCAGCTTCCCGACCCGCGCGACCCATCTCCCCGCCTACCTGGCGCGGCCCGACCTGGCCGGCGCTTACCCGGCGGTCGTCGTCGTACCGGCCGCCGAAGGCGTGACCTCCGGCATCAAGGACGTCGCCCGGCGATTGGCGCGACACGGGCTGGCGGTCCTCGTTCTCGACCCGTACCGGGGCGGGGGCCCGGGCAGGCGGGCCACCCCCGAGGAGCGCGAGGCCGCATTCGCTCGGCTGGAGGATCGCCGGGTGCTCGCCGACCTCGACGCCGGCCTCGCGTACCTGAGGCGGCCCGGCACCGAGTGGGCCGACCCCGCCCGCCTGGGCGTGCTCGGCATCGGCGCAGGCGGGCGCTGGGTGCTGCTCGGAGCCGGCGAGGACCGGGTGCGCGCAATCGCGCTCGCGTACACGCCGCTCGCCGGGCTGGACGATGCCGTGGTCCGGGTCCCGTTGCTCGGGCTGTACGGCCGGGACGACGAGTCCGTGAGCGCCAGCGACGTGGAAGCGGCCCACGCCCGGCTGCCGCAATCCGAGTGGGTGCTGTACGACGGCGTGGGCGGCGGCTTCCTCGACGACGGCTCCGCCGGCTACGACCCCGAGGCCGCCGAGGACGCGCTGAAGCGGCTCGTGGAGTTCTTCGCAGCCCGGCTGGCGGTCAGCGCGCCCACGCCGCGTTGACGCCGAGCCGGCGCAGGAACCCGGCCGCCGCTTGCGCGGTGGCGGGGTCGCCCGCCACGACCACCACCTCGCGGGAGGCCTCCAACCGGCCGATCTCGGACGCGAGCCGCTCGGGCCGCACCCGCACCTCGCCGCCGCCCTCGCCGAGGTCGACGACCAGCGGTGCCCACGGCGACCCCGCCCGCCCCTCCAGGTAGCTGTGGTCGACCTCGGGCGCCGGAGCCGTGAAGCGCGGGTCCGCCCAGTACATGTCGGCTTCGCCGCGGTTGGTCATCACCACAGCCTCGGCGTTCAGGCCCGCCACCAAGCCGGCTGCCGCAGGCGGCGCCGGGAGCTGCGCGAGGTCGGCGGCCGGCCGCGTCCCCCCGGAGCCGTGGCACCGATGGTCCGGGAAGCGCCTCGCGAGGTCGCTGCGCGTCTCTGTGACCATCGGATCGGCAGGGATCGAGGTGTCGAGGTCGCCGACGAACAGCAGGTCGGCGATCACCAGCGCCACCTCGCCGCCGGAGCGGGCGGGGGCGGCGATCACGCCGGCTTCGGGGAACCCGGCGATCCGGGTGCCGGCAGCGAGCCTGTGCCCGGCCGGCCCGTACAGCTGCGCACCGAGGGCTTCGGCGAGCAGGCGTCCGCCCGCCACCCGCCAGGCGGGCAGCCCCGTCTCGACCACGGTCACGTCGCGGAGGCGAGCGGGCAGGAACTCGGTCACGCTGTCGGAGTCGAGCGGAGCGTCGACGACGATCGCCCGGTCGCCGCCGCGCACGAGGTAGCCCTGGTGCCCGGGTTCGGGCAGGGCCAGGACGTTCATGCCCGGTTCAGTCGAGGTCGAGGGCGGCGAGGATATTGGAGCTCGACTGCACCTTCTCGGTGCCCCCCAGGTCGAAGATCATCTCGATGCCGTGCGCCTCGCACGTCTCGGTCTCCGGCACCACCTGGCCCGAGCTGCGGTCGCCGCCGTTGGCGAAGATGATCCGCTTGCCGCCATGGCGCTCCGCCAGCTCGGCGAGTGTCGCCCGGACCGTGCGATCCTCGTCGACAGCCACGACGACCTCGTCGACGTGGCGGATGGCCGCCACGATCGCGCAGCGTTCGTCCTCGGGCATGATGATCTTGCCCTTCTTCATCTCCTGCTGGCGGTCGTTGTTGACGATCACCACGACCTCGTCGCCCAGCTCCCGGGCCGCCTCGAGCATCTGGAGGTGGCCGATGTGGAGCGGGTTGAAGTAGCCGCTGACGACGACGACGGTGGGTTCCGGCACGGGTGAGCCACTCCGGGCAGGGGGTGCCCGTAGACTAGCGGCCACCCCCGCCCGGACGGAACGGACCATCATGATCGGACGCGCCCTCGTCACCGGGGGCGCCGGCTTCATCGGCGCCCACTTGGTAACCCGGCTCGTCGACGAGGGCAGCGAGGTGCTGGTCGTCGACGACCTCTCCAGCGGGAAGCTGGCGCGCCTCGCCCCGGCGCGGCGGACGGGTCTCGTGCAGACCCATCAGCTGGATGTCCGGGCGCCGGAGCTGGATCAGGCGGCGCGTCGCTTCGGACCGGAGGTCGTCTTCCATCTGGCCGCCAACGCCAGCGTGGCCCGCTCGGTGGAGGACCCCCGGTACGACGAGTCCGTCAACGTTGGCGGCACGGTCGCGGTGCTGTCCGCCGCGGTCGAAGCCGGGGCGGCCCGCATCGTGTTCACCTCGTCGGCGGCGGTGTACGGCGATCCGCGATCGGTGCCGGTGGGGGAGAAGGCTGCTCGCCGCCCCCAGTCCCCGTACGGCATCGGCAAGGATGCCGCCGAACGGTGGTTTCCCTACTTCCGCGACGAGTACGGGCTCGACTTCGTCGTCGTGATCCCCGCCAACGTCTACGGGCCCGGGCAGACCGCGGAGGGCGAGGCGGGTGTGGTGGCCGCCTTCACCGCCGCGATGGTGGCCCGGCGGCCGCCGCGGGTCGACGGCGATGGCATGCAGACCCGGGACTTCGTGTACGTCGAGGACGTCGTCGACGCGCTGGTGCGGGCGGGGGAGCGGGGCGGTGGCAAGACGCTGAACGTCGGCACCGGCGCCGAGACCTCCGTCGCCGAGCTGTACCGGGTGCTGGCCCGCGTCACCGGATTCCAGGGCGAGCCGCGGCAGGGCCCGCCCCGCCCAGGCGACATCGCCCGCTCTGCCCTCGACCCGACGGCCGCCAAGCGCCACCTCGGCTGGGAGCCCTTCACCCCCCTGGCGACGGGGTTGCGGAGGGTGGTGGAGGCCCACCAGCCCTGACGCGAAATGGGAGAGCGGGAGGGGGGGCGGCTCCGGAGGCCGCACGCCCAGCACCCTCGACGAGCTAAAGCTCGTCGAGGCTTTTCGGCCAGTCGTCCTTCAAGATCCGGCTCAGGGCGCGGTCGGCGAGGATCTTGCCGCCGGTCTGGCAGCCGGGGCAGTAGTTGGTCTCGTTGCTGGCGTAGCGGATGCGCTGCACGGGCGCTCCGCACGCCGGGCAGGGCTGGCCGTGCTTGCCGTGGACGGCCATCTCGTCGTGGAAGGCCGTGACCTTCTCCGGGAAGTCGTCGCCGGCCTTCTGCTTCAGCAGCTCGACCCACTCGGCGAGCACCTCCTGCGTCGCGACGTGCAGCCGGGCCACCTCGGCTTCGTCGAGGCGGTCGCTCATCTGCAACGGCGACAGCCGCGCGCGGTGCATGATCTCGTCGGCGTAGGAGCCGCCGATGCCTGAGAAGATGCGGGGATCGGTGAGCGAGCGCTTGAGCGTGTGGCGCTCCCGTGCCAGCGCCGCTGCGAACTGCTTCAGGGTGGCGTCGAGCGGCTCGATGCCGCCCCGGTCCATCTCGGCCACCGCGGCGTCGCCCCGCACGACGTGCAGGGAAGCCCGCTTCTTGGTGCCGGCCTCGGTGAGCACCAGCGCACCGGCCGGGAAGTCGAACGCCGCCAGTCCGACCTTGCCCGGCACCTTGGCGCCGGGCTCCCGCCATCGCAGCCGCCCGGCGATCATCAAATGGAGGACGAGCCATAGTTCGTCTTCCATCGCGAAGAGGATGCGCTTGCCCTGGCGGGCGAGCCGCGTGACCTTCATGCCCTCAACTGCCGAGATCGGCGGGTCGTAGGTCTTCAGCAGTGAGATCCCGCTGACGCGGACCTTCTGGAGGACCTCGCCGAGCACGCGCGGCCGCAGGGTGTGCAGGTACAGCTCGATGTCGGGGAGCTCGGGCATCGTCCTCAGCGAAAGAGGTCGTCTTCGGCCGGGCGCACGAGGTCGGCGGCGCGGCCGTCGCCGGCCGGCAGGTGCACGCCCCGGACCACCGCGGCCGGGATGCCAGCCGCCTTGCCCATCACCAGGTCGGCCGCAGCAGCTATCTCGTCGGCGGCGGCCACGATCGTGGCGCTCAGCTCCCGGCCGTGCTCGTCGAACGAGCCTCGCAGGTCGAGCAGCGCCGGGATGCCGGACACGCCGATCGCCACGTCGACGAGCCCGCTGCGCCACGCGCGACCGAACGTGTCGGTGACGACGACGGCGAGGCGCCGGCCGGTCGCTTGCTCGAGCCGGCGGCGCAGCGCGTGCGCCGAGCGATCGGGGTCGCGCGGCAGCAGCACCGCGGTGCCGGGTGCGGCGTTGGAGCGATCGACGCCGGCGTTGGCGCACACCAAGCCGTGCCGGGTGATCGCCACCACCAGGTCGCCGCGCCGCCGCAGGATGGCCGCCGACTCGTCCTCGACGAGGCGTCGGTAGGCGGCGTCCTCCGTGCCGATCTCGGCGACCGCGCCCTCGGCCTTGGAGACGACTTTGTGGGTCACGACGACGACGTCGCCATCTTCGAGCTCGAGCCCGCCGCGGCCCGCGGACTCGAGCAGCAGGAGCGCCAGGTCGTCGCCCCGCTCCACCTCGGGGAGGCCTTCCAGGGGGATGATGGAGATCACGCGACCAGCCATCTCGCGAACCGAGCGGCTGCGTTCGGCTTGGCGATGCGCGTGTCCGCCGCGTGGACGGCGAGCCTGTCCCGCGCCAGCGTGACGTCGGTCGCGTCGCCCTCGTCGACCACGAGGTCCGTGATCAGGCCTTCGTACGCGGCCGCCACCCCGGCGTTGCCGGGCGGGAGGCCGAGGCGGGCCATGACCCGGTCGGCCGGGCCCTTCAGCGCCCGGCCGCCGAACAGCGGGCTCACCGCGACGCGGCGCGGTGCCGCGGCCACCGCCTCGCGTATGCGCGGCACGGCCAGGATCGGCCAGATCGACAGCGGCGGGTTCGACGGCGCCACGACCACGAGGTCGGCGGCCGCCAGCGCTTCGACGACGCCGGGCGCCGGCTCGGCTACGGCGGCGCCGGCGTAGTCGAGCTCGGCCACGTCGTCACGGTGGCCCCGGCGGACGAAGTAGTCCTGGAAGGCGAGCCAACCGTCGCTGGTGCGCACCCGCGTCCGCACCGGGTGGTCGGTCGCCGGGAGCACCGTGGCCGCGACGCCTAGGTCGTCCGCCAGCTCGGCCGTCACCTTGGACAGCGGGACGCCGGCGGCCAGCAGGTCGGTGCGTCGGCCGCATTGCTCGAAGTCGCGGTCGCCGAGCCGGAACCAGGTGTCGACGCCCTCGCGCTCGAGCGCCGCCAGCCGGGAGAAGCTGTCGCCGGCGATCCCCCAGCCGGCGCCACCCTCGATCCCGGCGAGGGTGTAGAGCACGGTGTCGAGGTCGGGGCAGACCCGCACGCCGTAGACGTCGTCGTCGTCCCCCACGTTGACCACGACCACCAGCCGGCCGGGCGGGATCACAGCCGCCAGGCCGCGCGCCAGACGCGCGCCACCTACACCGCCGGAGAGCAGTACCGTGCGGGGTCCTTTGCGGTGGGCGGGGTCCCGCCCCAGAATGGTGGCCGTCCCTATGTCGCTCGAAACCCTTCTCTCCGACGGCGAGATGACCGCGTCTGTCGCGGTCGCCGTGCTCGCCCACGACCTCGAGGCGCTGCCCGGCTGCCTCGAAGCCGTGGACCGTCAAGTGTATGGGGTGGCCGCCCGGTACGTCGTCGGCGGCAGCGACGAGGGGCGGCGCATGGCGGTGGAGCGGGATCTGCCCTGGGTGCCCGGCACGCGGGAGCTGCCGGCCGCGCTGGCCGACGACATCGTCTTCGTGTGGATGGTCGACTCGCGGGCCCGGCCCCGGCCCGACTCGCTTCGCTCGCTCGTGGTCGAGAGCTTCCGGGTGGACGCGTCGGTGTCGGGCTCCAAGATCCTCGACCTGGCCCATCCCGATCGCCTCGACTCGGTCGGCATGGCGACCGACGCGTTCCAGGCGCCCTACACGGGGCTCGATCCCGACGAGCTCGACCAGCAGCAGTACGAGGTCGTCCGGGACGTCGCCACCGTGTCACCCGCCTCTGTGCTGGTCCGCCGCGACCTGCTCCGAGGGCTCGGCGGGCTCGATCCCGCCATGGCGCCCGCCGCCGCGGTCACCGACCTGTCCCAGCGGGCGCGGCTGCGCGGGGCCCGGGTGGTGGTGGTTCCGTCGTCCGAGGTGCTCTACCCGGCCACCGACCAGCGCGCCACGATCCCGTGGAGGGAGGAGGCGTCGCGCCTCCGGTCGGCTGCGAAGGCCTACAGCCCCCTCACGCTGGCGTGGGTGCTGCCGACGGCGGTGCTGGTCTCTCTCGTCGAGGCCGTCGTCGCCCCGCTGCTCGGCCGGTGGACGCTGTTCAACCTGGCGCGGGCGGTCGTCTGGAACGTCGCCTACCTGCCATCGACGCTCCGGGCCCGCTGGCAGGCCCGCCGCGGGCGCGTCGTCGGTGACGAGGAGCTGTTCCGCTACCAGGTCAGAGGGTCGGCTCGGCTCCGAGAGGTCGCCGGCGACATCGGGGACCGGATCCGGGAGCGGCTGCCCGAGACGGAGGGGCGCGGGTTCGGCGGTCTCGTCGAGGTCGGGGCCGAGACCGTGCGCAGCCCCAACTTCATCGTCGGCCTCGTGGTGGTCGCCTGGGTGCTGCTCGCCACCCGCTCGATCTGGTCGGGCACGCTCCCGGCGGTCGGCTTCTCGCTGCCCCCGTCCGAGTCGGCGCTGGACACGCTGCGAGCCTACGCCGGCGGCTGGAACGTGGCCGGCCTCGGGAGCCCGGCGCCGCTTCACCCCTCCGTGGGCCTGGTGGCGGCGGTCCAGCGCATCCTGTTCGACCGGCCCGGGCTGACCGCCGCCGTCCTGACGATCGCGGCCCTGGGCGGCGGGGCGGTCGGCATGGGCAGGCTGCTGCGGTCGTGGCGCATCCATGCCCCGGCCGCCTACCTCGCCGGCCTCGCCTACGTCGGAGGCCCGGCCGTGCAGTCGCTGGCGGGCCGGGCCGACTGGGCGGCGCTGTTCGGGCTGGGACTGCTGCCGTGGGTGCTGCGCGTGGCGCTGCGCCCTTGGCCGGCCTCGCTGCGGGGCCGGCTGGGCCTGGTCGCCGCGGTGGCGCTGCTCACCGGGTTGATGGCCGCCGGATTGCCCGCCCTGCTGCCGGTGCCGGCGGCGGCGCTGGCGGTGTGGGCGCTGTTGGGCCGCGGCAAGCGATGGTGGGCGCCGCTGCGGGCGGCCGGCGGGGCCGTGCTCGGGGCGATGCTGCTGTTCCCCTGGTTCGGGGTCGTGGGGCTCGAGGAGTACCTGGTGGCGGGGGAGCCGGCGTGGTGGGAGGTGTGGTGGCCGATGGTGGCGGTGGTCGGCGGTACCGGCGTCGCGGTGGCGGTCGGCGCCCGCGACCGGGTGCTGGCCGCCCTGGCCGGCTGGGGGCTGACGCTGGGCGCAGGCGGCCTGGCGCTGGCGCGGGCGGCCACGCTCGACGCCGGCCGCGACGTGGCCGCCGCCGGGATGGTGCTGGCGGCGCTGGGGACCGGCGCGATCGTCAGCGCGGCCCTGGAGGGGTTCTCCCGCCTGGAGTCGCTGACCTCCTGGCGCCAGGTGCTGACGGCGATCGGGCTCGTCGGCGGAGGGGCGCTGGTGGCGGCGACACTGCTGCTGGCCGGGCCCGGCCGCGCCGGGCTCCCGCAGGACGAGTACCGCCAGGCACTGCGCTTCACCACGGCCGAGGGCGACGCCACCCTGGCGCGGGTGCTGATCGCCGGGCCGGCCGAGGACCTCCCTGGGGAGAGCCGGCGGCTCGACGGCGCCGCCTACCGGGTGGTGTCCGCGCCGGTGCCACAGCTCTGGGAGGCGCGGCTCGCCGCGCCCCGGCTTGCCGACGAAGAGCTGGAGGCGACGCTCCGGTCGGTCATCGCCGGCGACGTGGCCCGCGCCGGGGAGGCGCTGGCGCCGTTCGGCATCCGGTGGATCGTGATCCTGGAGCCGTCGCCCTTCGAGGACGTCTTCGATGCCCAGCTCGACCTCATCCCGCTGTCCGGCCTGGACCGGCCGGTGTTCCTGAGCGAGGTCGAGGCGGTGCGGGCGCAGTCGGACACCGGCGAGGTGTGGCAGTGGGACCCGCCCGACTATCGCGGCGAGGCCCAGCCCGGCGTCCGGGTGTTCGTCGCCGAGAACGCCGACCAGCGCTGGGGCCCTGCCGACTGGGAGCAGGCGAGCTGGGGGAACTCGGTCGCCGCCGAGCAGGTCATCCGGTTCGAGCCGCATGGCCCGTACCGGCGCCAGGCCCTGGCGGGCGGCGCGTTGGCCGTCTTCTTCCTGGCGGTGGCGATCTGGGGCAGCGGGAGGCGGGCGCGATGAAGAGGGTTGCGTGGCTGGCGGTGGCGGCGGCGTTGGCGGCGGCCGCGATCGCCGCCCCTCGCCCCGACGTCGCCGAACCGCCGGCCAGGTTCGACACCGAGCTGAGCGATGTTGCCCTTGCCTTCTCGGGCGTGTGGTACTGCACGCAGACCGAGGCGACGCTCGAACGCGACTCCGTGGTCACCGTGGCGGCGGCGGAGCAGGCAACCGCGGCGCTGACCTTCCCCAACCCGGTGCCGGGTGAGGAGGCGGAGAGCGCCCGGTTCACGCTGGTGGGGGCCGACGCCGCCGAAGTGGTGGTGTCGGACGTGGCGCTGCGCGGCGACGCTCCGGGCCTGGTGGAGTTCACCACGCCCCGCGCCGCCGTGTTCGCGGTGACCGTCGCCGAGCAGGATCGCAACGGGGACGCCTGCGTCGACTCGGTGCCGAAGGTGTGGTACCTCGCCGGATGGTCGACGCAGGAGCGCGAGACCCTGACGCTGCGGCTGTTCAACCCGTTCCCGGAGCCCGCCAAGCTCACCCTGCTGGCGGTGTCCGAGATCGGGATCGAGCCGGTCCCCGAGATCCAGAGCGTCACGATCAGCGCCCGCTCGTGGCGAGACTTCGACCTCGCTGACACCCTGCGCTTTCGGTCCGTGCTGGCGTTCACGGTGACCCCCGAGGAGGGCCTGGCGTTCCCATCGATCCTCGTGAGCAACGACGACGACACGGCGTCGTGGCCCGCCACTCGCCTCTCGGAGATCTGGGAGTTCCCGGTCACTCGGGTGGCCGGAGCGGCGCCGAACCTCGTGGTGCTCAACCCGGCCGGGGAGGACGTCGAGGTGACGGTGGACGTCTTCACCGCCGAGGGGACGGTGGAGGACGCGAGGACGCAGACCGTGGCGGGGACGAGCCCCGTGGTGATCCCGCTGGAGGATCTCGCCGACGGTCCGATGGGCGTGCGGTTGCGGTCCACGCAGCCGGTGGCCGCCTCGGTCGTGGCGGGCGGCGGAGCGGGCCTGGCCGGCACGGTGGGCTCGGCTGAGCCTGCGACCCGCTGGTTGGCTCCCGGCCGTGATCCCGACGGCGGAGACGCTTCGATCTGGATCCTCAACACCAGTGCAGCCGACGCCACGGTCACGCTGGAGCCGCTGCTCGCCGGCGCCGCAGCCAGCAAGATCATCGTCCCGGCCGGCACGTTGCGGCAGTTCCTGGTCGAGGGTGAGGCGCCGGCGCACCTGGTCAACGCCACCTCGGCGGTGACGATCGCATGGAGCGGCGAGGCGGCCAACGGCATCGTGTTCGTGCGAGGGGCCCGGCTGGGGTGATCCTTGGTCGCGCCACCGCGCGAGGGTAAGTTGACCGCCATGACGATCCCCTGCGTGCGCTGCTCCGCTCCCGCCGCCGCCGTGATGGCGTTCAACTACCCCGAGCGCAAGGTCTGGGTCGGCGACCTGCCGGAGTCCGGCCCCGTGTCTCCGGCCTACGCCATGTGCGAGGGCCACGCCAACCGGGTGTCGCCGCCCGTCGGGTGGACGCTGACGGACCTGCGCCACCCGGTGCGGCCGCTGTTCGTGAACCGCGAAGTCGCCTGACGCCGGCATGCCCATCGATCGCGACGTGCTCGATGCCGTACGCGACATGGACGAGCACGAACTGCGGCGCCTGCTGATCCTCGCCCAGGCCCGCCTCGAGCAGCAGGGCGTGTCCTTCCCGGCCGGCACCGCCCCCAAGGTGGCGCTGCGGCGCCAGTGGGTGCGGTGCGGCAAGCCCACGTGCAGCCGTTGCCCGCACGGTCCCTACTGGTACGCGTACTGGCGTGAGGCCGGCCGCCGACGCAGCCGTTACCTCGGAAAGCTGTCGGCCGACGGGGAATTGGCCACTGCGCCGGGAGTAGCCCCGGCCGGAACACTAAGCTGACAGCCCGATGCCACGACGCCCACGCTCCAAGACCGTCGAGACCGCCGTCGCCTGCGACAACTGCGGCGCCCGCGACGCCATCCAGATCGAGATGACGCTGCCGGACGGCACCGAGGTCCACTTCTGCTCGTGCCACCGGTGCGAGAACCGCTGGTGGAACCGCGAGGGCGAAGCGCTCGGCCTCGACGCGGTGCTCGACCTGGCCCGCAGGGACGACGGCTGACCGGTCGGGCGGCCTCGGCTACCCGCCTCCCGTCACTACCCTCCCGCTCATGGCCACCGACCTTCGGGTAGCCGACGACGCCCCGCCTGCGCCCCCGCTTGCGCGCCGGTCGCCGCTCGCCGGGAAGGAGACCAAGATCCTGGCGGTGCTGATGATCGCGCTCACGTCGATTGCGATCTTCGGGATCATGCAGCCGCAGTGGGTGTTCACCGCCAACACCCCGACCGGGGGCGACATGGGCGCCCACGTATACCTGCCGGCGTACGTGCGCGACAGCCTGCTGCCCGAGGGACGGATCCTCGGATGGAGCAACGACTGGTATGCGGGGTTCCCCGTCCTCTACTTCTACTTCCCGCTGCCCACGCTGACGATCGTCGCTCTGGACGTGGTCCTGCCCTACGGGGTCGCCTTCAAGCTGGTGACGATCGCCGGCCTGGTGGCGCTGCCGGCTGCCGCCTACTTCCTGGTGCGCAAGCTCGGGTTCTCCCGTCCCGTGGCGACCGTGGCGGGGGTGTCCGGCGCGACGTTCGTGTTCATGGAGAGCCACACGATCTTCGGCGGCAACATCGCCGCGACCCTCGCCGGTGAGTTCTCGTTCTCGTGGGGCCTGGCGCTGTCGCTGGTGTACCTCGGCCTCGTGGCCGAGGCGGCCCGCGAGGGCCGCGGCTTCACCGCGGCCGCCGCGGTCGTGCTAGCCCTCGCCGCGCTGTCACACCTGGTGACGACGATGGTCATCGTGCTCGCGTCCCTCCCGCTGCTGGCGCGCATCCGGGGCTGGAAGCCCGTGTGGGGGGCGTGGCTCGTCGGGTTCGCGCTGGCGGGCTTCTGGGCGGTGCCGCTGCTGGCCCGGGTCCAGGGGTTCACGGCCGACATGAACTGGAACCCGGTGGAGGGCTGGGACAAGGTGCTGCCTCGGGAGTTCCTCCCGATCGCCCTGCTGGGGGTGGCGGGCCTGGCGTGGGCGGCGGTGCGGCGGTACCACGTCGGTCCGCTGTTCTTCATGGCCTGGGTGCCGGTGGCGGGCTACTTCCTGCTCGACGCCCACGAGCTCACCAAGCTGTACAACGCCCGGCTGCTGCCCTTCTGGTACCTGTCGATGTTCATCGCCGCCGGCATCGCGGTGGGCCTCGCCGTCATCGAGATCGCCCGGCGTGCGCAGGCCACCCGCACGGTGCTGGTGCTGGCCACCGCCACCGCCGCACTCTTCTTCCTGGCGGTTGGTGCCACGGGGCTGTCCTTCGCGCCGGGCTGGGCCCGCTGGAACTACAAGGGCTACGAGGGCAAGGACGCGTGGCCGGAGTACCAGGCCCTGGTCGAGAAGCTGGACAGCCTCCCGCCGGGCCGGGTCATGTGGGAGGCCAACAGCGACCTCAACCGCTACGGCACCCCGATGGCGCTGATGCTGCTCCCGTACTGGACGGAGGGTGACAATCCGTCGATGGAGGGCCTGTACTTCGAGTCGGCCATCTCCACGCCGTTCCACTTCCTCAATGCAGCCGAGGTCTCTCAGCGCCCGTCCAACCCGATTCGCGGCCTCGACTACCACACGTTCGAGTTCGAGCGCAGCCTTGCCCACCTGCCGCTGTACGACGTCGACTACTACGTCGCGTTCACCGACGAGGCGAAGGCCAAGGCGGACGAGATGCTCACCCGGGTGGTGACCACCGACCCGTTCGCGGTGTACACCTCGCCTGAGGCCTCACTGGTGGACGTCGCCGCCACCGTGCCGGGCGTGTACGACGGCCCGGGCAGCTTCGAGGAGGTGGCCCGCACCTGGTACGACGACGTCGACCGGCTCGACCAGTGGCTGGTTCGCGAGGGCCCGCAGGAGTGGCCTCGGGTCTCGGACCCGGAGAGCCCATACCCGCGGCAGCCGGTGCCCGTCGCTTCCCAGGGTGAGGTGAGCGACATCGTGCTCGAGAACCACCGCATCGCGTTCCGCACGACCGCGGTCGGCGTGCCGCATCTGGTGAAGGTGTCGCACTTCCCCAACTGGCAGGCCACGGGCGCCGATGGCCCGTACCGGGCGGCGCCCTCACTGATGGTGGTGGTCCCCACCCAGGAAGAGGTCGAGCTGCGGTTCGGCTACACGTGGGCCGAGTACCTCGGCTACGTCCTCACCGCGGCCGGCGTCGTCGGGCTGAGCGTCTACGCCTGGCGGCGCCGCGGCAAGGAGCGCGTGCGGGCCGGTTGAGGCGTGGGATTGACGCCAAGCTCGGGACGCTCAATTCGGTCGGCGACGAGTGTCGCCGACCGACAACCTCCACCGGAGCCGGGCGATCCCGGCGAGGGTGCGGGGCACCCGCCTGAGGAGGCCCTGGTCGGTGTCCCGCAGCTCCACCACCGCCGCCGGGATCTCGACGATCCGGTAGCCGGCCCGCTCGGCACGGAGGACGAGCTCCGTGTCGAACATGTCCTTCGTGGAAGCCACGAGGGGGACCAGCCGCTCGACGACCTCCGCGCGTACCGCCTTCATGCCGTGCGTGTCGGTGACCTTGGAGCCGAACACGATCCGCAGGATGAGGTTGAACACCCGTGTCGCCAGCCGCCGCAGCCGGCTCCGCTGGTCGTCGGCGCCCGGGGCCCGCTTGGACGCCAGCACCACGTCGGCGTTCTCCGCTTTGGCGAGCACGTCCGCGAGGAACGGCCCCGAGAAGTAGTCGATGTCGAAGTTGACTCGCCACTCCCCGGTGGCCGCCAGGAAGCCGGCCCGCATCGCCGCGCCGTAGTCGGGCTCGGGCAGCTCCATCACGCGCAGCGCCGGGTACTCGGCCCGGAATCCCTCGGCGGCTGCGGCGGTGCCGTCGGTGGAGCCGTTCTCCACGAGGATCACGTCGACGGCGGCGGGCACCGAGGCCAGCTCGGCGAACAGGCGCGGCAGAGCCTCGGCCAGGTATCCGGCCTCGTTGTGGACGGGCACGACGACGGACATCGTCGGTGGAGGCGGCATGTGTGCCGAACCTTAGAATGCGCGACCACATGGACCTCGACGCCATCTTCAAGGCCTACGACATCCGCGGGCGCATCCCCGGCGAGTTGAACGCCGAGGCCGCTCGTCGCATCGGCGGTGCGTTCGCCGCCTTCGCGGGCGCACCACGCATCGCCGTGGGCCGCGACTGCCGGCTCTCGTCGCCAGAGCTGGCCGATGCGTTCGTCGAAGGGGCGACCTCCGTTGGGGTCGATGTCGTCGACCTTGGGGAGATCTCCACCGACATGGTCTACTTCGTCTCAGGCGCGGAGGGGCTGCCGGGTGCGATGATCACCGCCTCGCACAACCCGAAGGACTGGAACGGCATCAAGCTGTGCGGCCCGGGGGCCAAGCCCATCGGGGCCGAGTCGGGGCTCGCCGAGATCAAGGAGCTGGCCGAGGCAGGCGTCGTCGCCGCCGCGGAAGCGGGCGACGTGAGCCGCGCCGACTACCGCGATCGCTTCGTCGACCATCTGCTCGGGATCGTCGGCGGCGGCAACATCGCCGAGCTGGACGTCGTCGTCGACGGCGGCAACGGGATGGCCGGAGCGGTGGTCCCCCAGGTGTTCGATCGCATCCCCGCCAACCTGATCGGTCTGTACCTGCCTCCCGACGGCACCTTCCCCAACCACCATCCCGACCCGTTGAAGCCCGAGAACCTCGAGGACCTCATGGCGGAGATGCAGCGGACCGGGGCCGCGGTCGGGGTTGCGTTCGACGGCGACGCCGACCGCGCCTTCTTCGTCGACGACCGGCTCCAGCCCCTGTCGGGTAGCACCACCACCGCCATCGTCGCCAAGTGGTTCCTGGCGCGGGAGCCGGGGGCGGCGATCGTCCACAACCTCATCACGTCCCGGGCGGTTCCGGAGACCGTGCGCCGATACGGCGGGCGCCCGATCCGCACCCGGGTCGGCCACTCGTATATCAAGAAGGTGATGGCCGACGAGGAGGCCGTGTTCGGCGGCGAGCACTCCGGCCACTACTACTTCCGCGAGAACTTCCGCGCCGACTCGGGCATCCTGGCGATGCTCGTGCTACTGCGAGCGCTGTCCGAGGATGGCCGGCCGCTGTCGGAGATGCGCGAGGAGTTCGAGCCCTACGCCCAGTCGGGCGAGATCAACCTGAGCGTCGCCGACCAGCAGGGCGCGATGCAGCGGGTGGCGAGCGCGTTCGGCGGCGCCGATCCCGACTGGACCGACGGCCTGACGCTCGCCTGGGACGACCACTGGTTCAACCTGCGGCCGTCCAACACCGAGCCCGTGCTGCGCTTGAACGTGGAAGCGGCCAGCGGCGACGAGGTCGACCGCATCGTCGGGGAGGTCGAGGCGGTCGTCAATGGCTGAGCTGATCTCCGCCGACCTGCTCGACATCCTCGTGTGCCTCGACGACCACGCTCCGCTCGAGGAGCTGGTCGACGAGTCGGCGCTGAGGTGCACGGGCTGCGGGCTCCACTACCCGGTGCGCGACGGCATCCCCTGGATGCTGGAGGAAGAGGCGTACCGGCCCGGCGAGCCCGCCACCGAATCCTGACCTTTCGACATCCTGGAGGAACTCTCGATGGACCACGACATTGCCGATCCGAGCCTGGCCGGCGCGGGCCGCCTGCGCGTCGAGTGGGCGGGGCGCCGCATGCCGGTGCTCAACGGGCTGCGGGAGCGGTTCCGCCGCGAGCGCCCACTGGACGGGCGTCGGGTGGGCGCCTGCCTGCACGTGACCGCGGAGACCGCCAACCTCATGCTGGCACTGCGCGACGCTGGCGCCGAGGTGGCGCTCTGCGCGTCCAACCCTCTGTCGACCCAGGACGACGTGGCCGCCGCGCTGGTCGACGACGGCATCCCGGTGTTCGCGGTGCGCGGCGAGGACGACGCCCGCTACTACCAGCACATCAAGTCGGTGCTCGACCTCAAGCCCCACATCACGATGGACGACGGCGCCGACCTGGTCACGATGCTCCACCGGGAGCGGCCCGACCAGGAGCTGCTGGGTTCCACCGAGGAGACCACTACGGGCGTCATCCGGCTCAGGGCGATGGCCGAGGACGACGTGCTGCGCATCCCGGTGATCGCCGTCAACGACTCCGATACCAAGCACCTATTCGACAACCGTCACGGCACGGGCCAGTCGGCCCTCGATGGGATCATCCGCGCCACGAACATGCTCATCGCCGGCAAGACGGTGGTGGTGGTCGGTTTCGGTGATTGCGGCAAGGGCGTGGCTGCCCGGTCCGATGGGCTGGGGGCGACGGTCATCGTGGTGGAGGTCGACCCGGTGCGTGCGCTGGCCGCAGTGATGGAGGGCTACCGCGTGCGCACCGCCCTCGACGCGGCTGCGGAGGGCGACGTGTTCATCACCGTCACCGGCAACAAGCACGTGCTGCGCGGCGAGCACTTCGCAGCGATGAAGGACGGGGCACTGCTGGCGAACGCCGGCCACTTCGACATCGAGCTCGACCTGGCGGCGCTGCGCGAAGCGGCGGTCGAGCAGCGGGAGCTGCGGCCCAACCTCATGGAGTACGAGATGACCGACGGCCGCCGTCTGCTCCTGGTGGCGGAGGGGCGGCTGGTCAACCTCGGCGCCGCCGAGGGTCACCCGCCCGATGTCATGGACCTGTCGTTCGCCAACCAGGCGCTGGCCGCCGAGTGGCTGGTCCGCCAGGCCGCGGGCCTGGAGCCCGAGGTGCACCGTCTACCGGAGGCCATCGACCGCGAGGTGGCCCGCCTCAAGCTCGAGGCGGAGGGGGCGGGCCTCGAGGTGCTGACGGACGACCAGGTGGAGTATCTGGACAGCTGGCAGCACGGGACGTAA
>JBFJZV010000036.1:0-19098 GCA_041621915.1 Acidimicrobiia bacterium
ACCGAGTGAGGTACTCCGCCTGGACGAGATCGACGTCCCGTCGATCGGTCCCGACGAGGTGCTCGTCCGGGTGCGGGCGACGGCCGTCGCCAAGGGCGACTGGCTGATCACCCGGGGGCTGCCCTATATCGCTCGCCCGTCTTACGGCATCCTCAGCCCCAAGCACTCGGTTGCAGGTCTCGAGTTCTCGGGCACGGTCGAAGCGACCGGCGAGACCGTCACCCGGCTGGGCCCTGGTGACGAGGTCGTTGGATGGGGGAACGATGCGCTCGCCGAATATGTGGCCGTCGCCCAGCACCAGCTCGTGCGCATGCCATCCGGCCTCGGCTTCGCAGAAGCCGCTGCACTCCCCGTGTCCGGGTTCGCAGCGCTCCAGGCGGTGCGCGACCAGGGTGCGGTCGGCACGGGCGATCGCGTGCTGGTCATCGGGGCGTCGGGCGGCGTCGGATCGTTCGCCGTCCAGATCGCCAAGACCCTCGGCGCCGAGGTGACCGGTGTCGCCAGCACCCACAACCTCGACCTGGTCCGCGAGCTCGGCGCAGACCACGTCATCGACTACACGGCCGAGGGGATCGGCGACGGTGGGCGACGATTCGACGCAATCATCGACATCGCCGGCAACCGGACGCTGTCCGAGCTGCGCAAAGCGCTGCATCCGAACGGGACGCTGGTCATCGTCGGTGGGTCGGGCAGCCGGGCCACCATGGGCTTCGGGCGGACCATCAGGGCCTCATTGCTGTCGCCATTCGTCCCGCAGCGGCTCCGCGCTCTCATCTCGAAGCCGAACGCGGCCGATCTCGAGACGCTCGTCGGGATGGTCGAGGCCGGGACGCTGACGCCGCGAGTCGATGCCACCTATCCGCTCGCCGAGGCGGCCGCCGCCATCGATCTCGTCGGCGAGGGCCGCAGCCGTGGAAAGACCGTGGTCACCGTGTGACGCCACCCGAGAAGCAACCCTTCCCCCACCGCCGCATCGACTCAGAAGGGATACTGACCATGGCATCACGAATCCTCGAGGTGACCCCCCGCCGTGCGGCCCTGATTGCCGGTGTCGGGTACCTGGTCATCTTCGTGCTGGCCATCTTCGCCAACTTCGTCGTGATCGGCGGGCTCATCGAGTCCGGCGACCCAGCGGCAACGGCCGAGAACATCGTGCAATCCGAAGGGCTGTTCCGAGCCGGCCTGGTCGCCTTCACCGTCGTATTCGTCGTCGACGTCGTGATCGCCTGGGCGCTCTACGTCCTGTTTCGCAGCCTGAGCCGGGACCTGTCGCTGGTCACGGCGTGGTTCCGGCTCATCTACACCGTCTTTCTCGGGGTGGCGCTGATCTTCTTCTTCGTTGCGCTCCAGCTGCTGAGCGGCGCCGACTACCTGTCCGTGTACGGCCCCGGGCAGGTGGACGCCCACGCCCTGCTCGCCCTTGATGCCTTCGACTATGCGTGGCTGGTCGGTTTGGCGTGCTTCGGCTTCCACCTGATCCTGCTCGGTTACCTGGTCCTCGCCTCCGGGTGGACGACCAGAGTCCTCGGCTACGCGTTGATGGTCGCCGGAGCGGCCTACATCGTCGACACCCTCGCCCGGGCGATCATCGGCGAATACGCCGACTTCGAGAACCTGTTCCTGGCGGTCGTCGCCGTGCCCTCTGTGGTTGGCGAACTCTGGTTTGTTGTGTGGCTCCTGCGCAAGGGGGGGACGAACGCCCAGCCCGCCACCACCTGACGAGGGGTGAGCACCCCGGCCGGCTCGCTGCGCCGGTGCTTGGGCTCGCGGCGACCCGCCCTACTTCGCAGCCCGTAGCTGGTTGTAGGCGGCCTTCATCTTGTCGCCGTAGTCCTTGTACTTCCCCGCGCCGTTGTAGCCCTTGGCGAAGGTGTACCAGTCCTTCTCGCGGATGGCGGTCAGCAGCCGGTCGCCGCTGCTGGTGGCGACGAAGTCGAAGAACCCGAGGATCTGGTCGGCCTCGCTGCGGGCGTAGGCGTCGAGCATCTGGCGGGGCGACTCGAAGCCCATCCGCCGATAGTGGAACCCCATGATCTGCGCCAGCCCGATGCTGCACGACTGGATCGCAGCGTCCTCGTCCAGCTTGCGGGCGTAGCCGAACACCTGCCACTCGCCCTTCTGGCCGGACCGGTGGCACGTCGCCCAGTCGCCGCGGTCACGCCACTTGTGGCCCTGCCACCGCTTCGACCCCGAGTACTGGAAGTGCGCCTTGAAGGTCTCCGGGTGGCGCTTGCCCCAGTGGTCCCAGAACTGGTGGTTCTCGAAGCGGATCACCGGCCCATGCTCGGTCATCCCGGTGCCTCCCGACTCGATGGCGAGCACTGCGGCTGCGGCGTCGGGGTCGATCCCCAGCTCGTCCGAGAGGGCCGTGAGCAGCCCGCCGTAGCGGTTCCATGCCGTGATGACCCCGCCGCTGCCGGAGGCCTTGACCGCGGGCTCCAGCTCGATCTTGCTGACGTCGACGCGGGTGCGCAGCGGCCCGCTGCCCTTCTTCGCCTTGGGCTTGGGCTGGGGCGGGGCGGCCACCACGTCGGCGCCGAACCCCTTGCTCCACGTCTTCGAGTCGACGACACCGCTGGCCGTGAGGCCATTGGCGCGCTGGAAGTCCTTCGTAGCCCGCTCCGTGCCCGCTCCGAAAACGCCGTCGACGCCGTTGGGGTCGAAGCCGTTGCTGTCGAGCAGCCGCTGCCACTTGACGACGCTCTCGCCGCGACTCCCCCGCTTCAGCGTGTGCGGCTCGCCGGTGGCGGTGTCGGCGGCACCCCACGTCTTGCGACCCACCACCCCGTCGGCGGAAAGGCCGTGGCGGCGCTGGAATTCCCGCGTGGCGCGGACCGTGCCGTTGCCGAATATGCCGTCGATGCCGTTCGGATCGAAGCCCTGGCTCGCCAGGATCGTCTGCCACCGCTCGACGTCGGCCCCCCGGTCGCCCCTCTTGATGGTCTTCGGCATCCCTACACCCCCTGTTATCGCACTGGTGGGATCATACGCCGGGCCGCGACTGGGCGCGCTGCCCGCCCGTAGACTCCCGGCGTGCATCCCGAGCCGCTGCTGACCCGGACCTTCGCGCTCGCGTGGCTGGCCTCGCTGTTCATGGGCCTGTCGTACATGCTGTTCCTCCACTTCCCCGAATACCTCGACGGGCTGGGGGCGAGCGAGGTCGAGATCGGCACGATCTTCGCCGCCACGGCCGTCGCCGCGATCGCGGTGCGCCCCGCGGTGGGGCGGGTGATGGACCTGCACGGCCGCCGCCGGATGATCATCGCCGGCAACCTCGTGAACGTGGTGGCCGTCACCCTCTACCTCACCGTCGACGCCGTGAACGGCTGGACATACGCGGTGCGCTTGGTCCACGGCATGGGCGGGGCGATCCTCTTCACCGCGTTGTTCACCTACGGGGCCGACATCATCCCGGCCGCCCGCCGGGTGCAGGGGCTGGCGCTCTTCGGCGTATCGGGCCTGCTGCCGATCGGGCTCGCCGGGATCATCGGCGAGGTCGTCCTATCGCTCTCGGACTTCGACGCGCTGTTCCTCACCGCGCTCGGCTTCGCCGTCGGCGCCCTGCTGCTCGCACTCCCGCTGCGAGAGCACCCCGCCGACACCGCCGGCGGGCCCCGCCGCTCGTTCCTGGCCCCGATACTCCAAGCCGACCTGGCGCCCTTGTGGGTGATCACGCTGGTGTTCTCCGCGGCCGTGCAGGCCTACTTCGTGTTCATGAAGACGTTCACCATCGAGGAGGGCTTCGGTTCGGTGGGGCTGTTCTTCGCGTGCTACGCCGCGACGGCGATCGGGCTGCGGCTCTTCGCCGGTTGGCTGCCCGACCGGGTGGGCCAGAAGCGGGTGCTGTTCCCGGCGTTCGCGGCGCTCACCGCAGGGTTCGTGGTGCTGGCCGCCGCCCAGTCGGCTACGGGCGTCGCGGTGGCCGGCGTCCTCTGCGGGGCCGGTCACGGCTACGCGTTCCCGATCACGTTCGGGATGGTCGTCAGCCGGGCCCGTCCCGCCGAGCGGGGCTCGGCGCTCGCCGCCTACACCGCAATCTTCGATGTGGCGCTGCTGGTGAGCGGCCCCGCCTTCGGGGCGGTGATCGCGCTCTCCTCGTACCGCTCGATGTGGCTGGTGGCCGGGACCACGCTCGCCGTCGGCGTGGCGGCCTTCGCGTGGTGGGATCGCCGGGTGGCGCCGGCGCCGGTGAGTACAGTGCCGGCGTGACCACGCTGGTCGTCATCCCCGCCTACGACGAGGAATCCACCGTCGGCCGGGTCGTGACCGACGTGCGCGGCCTGGGCCTGGACGTGCTCGTCGTCGACGACGGCTCCCGCGACCGCACCGCGGCCGTCGCCCGCGACGCGGGGGCGCGGGTCGTGCGGCTCCCGGTGAACGTCGGGGTGGGCGGCGCGTTGCGGTGCGGCTTCGCGTATGCGGTGCGGCGCGGCTTCGCCCGGGTCGTGCAGGTCGACGCCGACCTGCAGCACCAGCCCGACGCCATCCCTGCGCTCCTCGCCGCCGCCGACGAGTCCGGCGCCGAGCTGGTGGTGGGGTCGCGGTTCGCGTCCGAATACCGGGCGCCGCGTTCCCGCCGCCTCCTGATGCGGATGCTCGCCGCGCTGGTCAGCCGGCGGGTGGGGGCGCGCTTCGACGACGTGACGTCGGGCTTCCGCGTCATCTCCGAGCCGCTGCTGAGCCGCTTCGCGCGCGACTACCGCACCGAGTACCTGGCCGACACGGTCGAGGCGCTGCTGGCCGCCCACGCCTCCGGCGCCCGGGTGGTGCAGGTCCCAGCCCGCATGGCGCCCCGCGGCGGCGGCCGGGCCACCCCGTCGCTGCAGGCGGCGGGCCACCTGTTGCGACTCCTGCTGGCGCTCGTGGTGCGGCCCCGGATCAGGAGCCGCCCGACGTGAGCGGCCGCGCCCAGCTCTTCGTCCTGATCATCGCGGTGCTGACGCTGGCGGCGATCCTGTGGCTGGTGCGCCGCGGCAGCCTCAAGGAGCGCTTCGCGCTGTTGTGGCTGGCGATCGGGGGCGGCGTCTTCGTTCTGGTGCTCGTGCGACCCTGGCTCGACCGCCTGTCCGAGGAGCTCGGCATCCGCTCCGGCACCACCACGCTGTTCCTGGCGGCGATCATCTTCCTGCTCGGCCTGATCCTGCACCTGTCGGTGATCATCTCCACGCTGGAGGAGAAGGTCCGCGACCTGGCCGAGGCGGTGGCGCTGGAGACCGCGGCCCGGGAGGAGCGGGATCAGGAGCTGCGGGGCCGCAGCAGCGAGTAGAGCGGGCGAGTCACCGCGTCGAGCAGCCGGGCCAGCCGCGCCCCGGCGACGAGCTGGGGGAACGGCAGCGGGGTGACCGTCGTGGCGAGCCAGTCGTCGGGCACGGGGCGCATGGCGGCCGGCCGCCGCCGGTCCCGCCACCGGCTGGCGCCGGCCCGGGCGCGGGCCGCCACGAACCGCGGGCCCCGCAGCAACGCGAACGCCCACGTGGCCAGCCCGGTGAGCACCAGGCCCGGTCGCAGCCGGCGGTACGTCGCCGGGGTGGTGAGCTTGCGCACCATCGGCACCCGGTTGCGCTCCAGCCAGTGCAGCTTGAAGGGGGTGATCGCAGGGTCCGAGTGGTGGACCACCACCGCGTCGGCGGCGCACAGGATCGGGTGGCCGGCGTGGCGGGCCCGCACCGCCAGGTCGACGTCCTCCAGGTACATGAAGTACCACTCGTCGAAGCCGCCGAGCCCCTCCAAGGTCGCCCGGGCGGCCATGAACGCGGTACCCGACGGCAGCGGCACGGGAAACGTCCCCGAGTACCCGGCGGGATCCACGCCCACCCCCAGCCGCGACGCCACACCGGTGTAGTGCAGCTCCAGCCCGCAGGCATACACCCGGCCGGCCGAGTCGAGGATCTTGGGCGTGACCAGCGCGCCCGGCGAGTCGTCGAGCGCGGCGTGCAGCGCCTCCAGGGCGCCGGGGCGGAGCTCCGTGTCGGGATTGAGCACGAGCACCCGCTCGCCGCGGGCGTGGCGCAGCCCCAGGTTGTTGCCGGCGGCGTAGCCCAGGTTGGCGCCGGCCGCCACGAGCCGCACGCCCGGGTGGTCGGCGGCGAGCCACGCCGCCACGCCATCGGCGCCGTGGTTGTCGACCACCAATACTTCGTGGTCGCCGGCGGGGATCGTCGGCAGCAGCCGGGCCAGGTCGGCCCGGGAGTCGTGGGACACCACCAAGATCGTGAGGGCGATCACGACCCGTCGAGGCGGGCCGGGTCGACCCGCTCCAAGTCGCCGGTCTCCATCCGGCGGAGCAAGCCGGTCATCGTGGCGAACTCGTGGCCGGCCGCCTGGAAGTGGCCGACCAGCCGATGGAGAAGCGGGAAGACCCGCCTCTGGTTGCGCAGCAGCGCGTACCGGCGCCAGTCGGTGCGTGGCAGCGACGTGACCGGCGTCGTCGGGAAGAAGTCGTACAGGTGGCTGTCGAACACCACCACGTCCGGTGTGCCGTAGCGGCGGAACATCGCCGCGTAGGCGGCCCAGCCCGCCAGCTTGAGGAAGCTCAGTGAGATCACGACCCGGGTGCGGGGCACCACCGCGAACGGCAGCTCCACCAGCCCGGGCAGGCCCTCGTAGGCAAACGGCGCCGCGGGCAGCCCCCGATGGTCGTACCCCAGCTCGGGGCGCCACGCCGGGAACACGCTGGAGTCGTAGCGGAACCCGGCCTCGTGGAGGCGGGTCACACCGCCGGCCGAGATGATCCCGCTGGGGGCGCGGTAGCCGCGAGGCGGGAACCCGAAGTAGTCGATGAACGCTTTGGCGCCGAGCACGATCTCGCGAGCGCTGTCGGGCTCGTCGTTGTCGTGGGAGTACGAGTGGAGCTCGAACTCGGCGCCCAGCGGCGCGAAGCGCTCCCGCACCGGCAGCCCGGCGGAGAGCATCTTGCCCGCCACGAACACCGTGGGGCGAATCCCGCGACCCGTGAGGAAGTCGGAGATCGCCGCCATGCGGCGGTCGTCGAGCAGCACCTCGTGGGAGTCGTCGGAGAGAAAGTCCGGCTCGAGGTCGATGGTGAAGCAGAACAGCCGGGCCATCAGAAGAACCTCCTGCCCCGGTCGCGGAAGCGGCGGGTGGCCTCGCGGGTCGGCCACGAGTGGTAGCTGCCCGCATCCGGGTCGTTGGCGGCGAGCGCCACGGTCCCGGCCGCGTACGAGTCGGCGGCCTCGGCCAGCAGGGCGGCGCCCGCGTCGATGGCGGCGAGGTACAGATCGTGCAGCGTCGCGTGCGCCGGCGCCGGCAGCGCCCGCTGGCCGACGATGCCGCCGGCGTCGATCGCCCTGCTCATCTCGTGGAGCGTCACCCCCACCTCGGTCTCACCGTGGACCAGCGCCCAGAACAGGCCATCGAGGCCGCGGTAGTGCGGCAGCAGCGACGAGTGGAGGTTGACCGCGGCGCGCGCCGGCGCCGCCAGCAGCGGCGCGCGGAAGACCTGGTTGGCAGCGACCGACACGAGGAGGTCCGGGGCGGTCTCCCGCACCCTCGCCACGTAGCCGCGCTCGTTGACGTCGGGCGTGTCGACCGTCGGGATGCCGTGGTGGGCTGCGAACCGCCGGACCGAGTGGCGCGCTCCGGCTGCGCCGGGGAGCAGGCCCCGCAGCCGGGCGGCGGCAAACCGGGCCGCGGCGCGGGCGAAGTCCACCGGTCCGTACATGGACCAGCGCTGGCGGATCAGCCCCCACCAGCCCAGCGACCCGGCCGGGTCGAGGGCGGTGATACCGACGAGGTCGTGGCGGCCGGCCACCGCCCGGCGGATCGCGGCGAGGTAGCGCGGCGCGTAGAGCGGCTCGTCCTGCGTGACGACGAAGAGGCGCAGCCGGGCGGCGGCGGCGCCGGGCCCGGCCACTACCCCCAGAACCCGGCGACTGGCGTCATGTGGGCCTCGCCGAGCGGGATCACGACGTTGGCCGAAGCCTGTGTGTAGGTATCGCGGAGGTAGAAGGTGGCGTCGGCCGGGCGGAACACGCCCACCGTGTCGACGCCGTCGCCGTCCCAGTCACCCGCCACGATCCTGTCGCCCGGGGCCGCGCCCGCGTAGCGGAACTCGACGTCGACGACCGGGTTCGCCGCGTCGTTGGCGAGGTAGACCATCTGGTCTGACGGCCGGTAGACGCCGTACGTGTCGACGCCGTCGCCGTCCCAGTCGCCGGCGATCGGCATGTCGCCGGCCTGGCCGAACTCGGCGCTGACGTCGGCGATGCCCTGCGTGTTCGCGTTGCGGAGGTAGAACCGGCCCTCGGACGGGCGGAAGATGCCGACCGTCTCGCAGCCGTCGCCGTCCCAATCGCCGGCGATGGGCAGGTCACCCGGGTCGCCGTAGTAGATCTCGACGTCGGCGATCCCCTGGGTGTTCGAGTTCCGGAGGAACAGGAACCCGGTGCTCACCCGGTAGAGCCCGAGCGTGGTCACCCCGTCGCAGTTCCAGTCCCCGGCGTAGGGGATGTCCTTGGGGTTGCCGAAGTAGAACGGCGCGGGGCCGGCGTGGAGCGTGAAGATGCCCGTGCGCTCGTCGTGCACGCCGACCGTGTCCGCCCCGGCGGCCGGAGGTGTGACCGGGGGGTCGACCGGCGGCGACGTGCCCGGGAACGTCACGGACTCGACCTGTGGCGAGAACAGGCCGAGGGACGTCCGCAGGAAGCGGGTGTGGTGGACTTGGGCGCGGGGGGTGCCCTCGAAGCGGAGCGTCTCGATGGCGCCGGACTCGGACCGCTTCACGACGGTGATGCCGGTGAGGGTGTCCATGCCGAGCTTGGCGGCGAGACCGTCGACCGTGAACGTCTTCGTCCAGCTCGCGCGCGGGTTGCGGCGGGGGTCGGCGGCCCAGTGGTCGTCCTCGCTGCGCAGGTAGGGCTCGGGTGCGGTGCCGAACCCGGACTCGTTCGGCTCGGTGCGGCCGAAGCTCGAGGACGAGTAGAACGCCTCCAGCGGCAGGTGCTCGCCGGTGGCGGAGCGCACCTCGTCGTGGATGAGCACCTGGCCCGCCGTCGAGTCCGACGCGGCGATCCACGACGTGGTGCCGTGGCCCCACCCGATGTAGTTCTGGTCGCGCGTGGTGTCGTACACGTGGCACCAGCACACGTCGCGGCCCGGGCCCGCGGGGTCGCCCCGCCGCTCGGCGCGCGCCATGGCGTAGGAGCGGGCTGCGATCGCCTGCGCCTTCAGGGCCTCGATCCCCTTGGGGTCGATGCTGGGGTCGGTCACGGAGCGCTGGCCCCAGTAGTACGGCATCTCGGCGATGCCCAGGACGTACTTGTCGACGTGCATCTCGGCCACCAGGTGCACGGTGCGGTTGCTTTCGTAGCCGTCGTCGGGACGGATGTGCATCCGCCCGCGGGCGTAGCTGCACACCCGGTCGACCGGGGTGACGCTGTTCCAGTCGCGGTTCTTGCAGTCGCTCCACTCGCCGGCCCGGTTGCGCTGGGCGGCCTGGTCGACGCGGGTGGTGGGGTTCTCGTCGAAGCCGTCCCAGTCCAGGTCGATCGAGCACGACCCTGCCGGCATGACCTCCAGCGACCCGACCGCCACCGTGCAGCCGGCCGCGCCGGAGAGGATCTCGATGACGGTGCCGTCGGCGGCGGCCTCGAAGGTCTCGGCGCCGCGGGTGACGACCACCGGCGCCGCCGGCGTCGAGATCGCCCGCGGGACGAGTCGCAGCCCGGTGCGCTCCGGCGACAGGTTGACCCACAGGTTGTCCGCAGCGGGGAGGTCGGTGCCGAGCACCCCGATGCGCGCCCCGCGGTAGTAGTGGGAGAGGATCGTGGCGGCGCTGCGGCCCTCGAGCGCCTGGCCGTAGGCCCCGTACTGGCTCATCCCGACGCCGTGGCCCCAGCCGCCGCCCTTCATGGCCACGGTGGGCTCCTGGGCGCGAGCGGGGGCGGCGACGGCCAGCATCGCGGTGAGCGCCACGAGCGCGAGCAGCGCGCGCCCGGTCCGCCGCCAGGGCGCGGCGGTGTGCGTTGCGGTTGGTGGCTGCACTCGGCGCAGCATCAGTGTCAGGCCTTTCTGGTCCCGTAAACGGGTTCCGCCCAGTATCCCGGCCAGCGTCGAGTGGCCCAACTATAGGACCGGCCCGGAGCCATCGGTGGCGCATCGCGTATTGCCTCGTCGCTACTAGTGTTCTGATCGCCCCACGCCTCCGCACACCTCGCGGCGCGTCACCAGGACAGCCATGACCCGCACCAAGACGATCCTCATCCGCACGCTGGCCGGCCTCGTGCTCGTCGTCCTCGGCGCCGTCGGCTGGACGTCGTTCAAGGTGTGGAACTCGTGGAACGACGTCGACCGGATGCCGTTCGACCCCTCCGGCGGCCGGGTGGTGCTGGCGGAGACGGCACCCGAGGAGGGCGACGAGATCGAGAGCGGCGAGCCGCCGCCGGTGATCCTGCCGCCCGCGGCACGGGTCGACGACGGCGTGTACGACGCCTTCCTGGTTGTCGGCAACGAGACGCAGCTCGGCGGTGCCCGCGCCGACGTGATCCTGCTGATCCTGCTCCCCAAGAACGGGGCGAACCCGGCGATCGTGTCGCTGCCCCGCGACCTCTACATCGAGAACCCGTGCACCGAGAAGTTCAGCCGCATCAACGCCAACCTGGCGGGTTGCCGCGGGGGCGGCGTGTCCGGGCCGGACCTGCTCGCGATCGCCGTGGAGAACTTCACCGGGGTGGCCATCGACCACTTCGCGATCTTCACGTTCCAGGGCTTCGAGCGGGTGATCGACCGGGTTGGCGGCATCACGATCTGCGTGGACCATCCCACCCGCGACACCAACGACGGGCTGGCGCACTGGAGCCTGCCGGCCGGCTGCAGCACTGCGAACGGCGCAACCGCCCTCGGCTGGGTGCGGTCGCGCCACACGATCCAGCAGGTCGACGGCGTGTGGCGGAGCGTGCCCGGCGTTAGCGACCTGACCCGCAACCAGCGCCAGCAGGACGTCATCCTGCAGATGGTCTCCAAGGTCCGCGCCTTCAAGAGCGTCGGCAGCCTGCTGTCGACCGTCGAGGATCTCGCCGACGCCTTCGTGATCGACGAGGAGCTGTCGATGCGGGAGGCCGCCGACCTCGCCTGGGACGCCCGCGACCTCGATCCCGACGAGGTGCACCGCCTGGAGATCCCGGTGGAGAACCACGTCACCGCGGGCGGCGCGGCCGTGCTGCTCCCGACGGTGCCGTTCAGCGAGGTCCTCGCCACCGCGTTCCCGGAACTCGCCACGACCGCGGCCGGCGGGCCGATCGACTAGGACCGCCTGGGCGTCGCTCCCTCGTTTTCGGCGGGGGGTGCCATAACATTGCCCGGACCGAGAAGGAGGCTCGTGGCGAGCGATCAAGAAGGCAGCGGGTTCAGGCACGACGGGGCCTGGTTCTCGCCTGGGCTGGACGCGCCGGCCGGGCGGCCGAGCCCGCCGGGCGTCGTGTACAGCTCTCCCCGCTCGGGCCCGCCCCGCCGCGAGGATCCCTACCAGCCGCTACGCAATATCGACGACGCCGGCTCGATCTGGCCGCTCGACGATCCCGGCACGCCGGCGGCCCGCCCGCCGGGCTCGGGGTTCCGGCCGTTCCTCATCGGCCTGGTCGTCGGGGTCGTGCTGGCGGTGGTCAGCGTGGTGGGCTTCCAGCTGCTCCGCCCCGCCGAGGACGACGTCCCGGTGACCGTGCCCGCCGCCGGCGGGACCACGCCGCCCGAGGTGACGCCGACCACCACCCCCGCTTCCACGCCGGCCAGCACCACGGTGCCCACCACCGCGCCGCCGGCGACCACGCCGGTCGAGGCTGCGCCCGAGATCGAGCCGGTGGGCACGCCACTCGACATCGACGGCCTGCGGCTGGCCGCCAACCGCATCGGGCCGATCGAGTTCGGGACGCCGGAGAGCGAGGCGCTGGGCCGGCTGGTGGCCAGCCTCGGCCCTCCCGACGCCGACACCGGCCCGATCGGCTCGACGGGGGAGATGGGCACCTGCACCGACGAGCCGATCCGGGTGGTGCGCTGGGGCCCGCTGGCCGTCGTCGCCGTACCCAGCGAGACGGGCAGCGTGCTGGGCGGCTTCCGGGTCGACCTGGCCCTCGGCGGCCTCGACTCCCGGGCGGCCACCGTCCAGACCCTCAGCGGCCTCCGGGCCGGCGACACCGTCGCCGACCTGCAGCGCATCTACAGCGACTTCACCATCGACTTCCTCGAGGAGCCGCAACTGGGCTTGATCTTCGAGCTGCGGCAGGCAGGCACCACCGACCTGCTGTTGTGGGGCCCGGTCACGTCGGCCGAGGAGGACGGCCGGGTGACGGGTATCTTCTCGCCCGACCCCTGCGCGTAGCCGCAGCGAAGCTAGGCGCCCGCTGAGCAATACATGTCACGCATCTCGACGCCCAGTCATCGCCACTCGCGGTGTCCTCGGTCCCGCCGTTGTCGCACTGATAGCGGCAGAACCTGCGTCCTTGCGATTGGCGCCCCTGGACGCCGATCTGCGCAACGGCATCACTCAGCAGACCCCTAGGATGCCGCCTCGGAGATCCCAGGAGCTTGCGGTGAACCGACGAAGCATGGTGGCGGGCGGCATAGGGGCGCTCGCCGGCGTGGCGGCAGCACTCCTCGTGATCGCCTTCGCGGCCGTCCTCGTCATCGAGCAGAGCGTCACCGTGGAGGTGCTGCAGGCGAGCCGGGCACGGGTACGCGCGGCGTTCGTCACGCACGACTGGACGATGTTCGTCGTCGTGGCCGTCGCCGGGGCGGTGGTGGGCGGGCTGATCGCCCGGGTCGCCATCGCCGCCGCAAACGTCGCCCACCCCGAGGAGCCGCGGCTGGCCGGCGCGCCGCTGATGCTGCTGCTTGCGGGCCTGGGGGCGGTGGTGGCCTACGCGATGCTGCGGGCGGGGCTCGGCGTCGGCGCCAGCATCGTCGGCGACCCCGCCGCCGACGAGACCATCGTCACCGTGTCGCTGTTCCGGGCCATCGTCGTGGGCATGATCACCGGTGCGACGACCGGGGCGGTCACCGCAGTGAGCGGCGAGTGGCTCAGCCGCCCGGCGGTCGTGGGCCTGGGCGGCGAGGCGTGGCCGGCCAGCGCCAGGCGCTTCGCCCGCGAGGCGACGGCGGCCATGGTCATCCCGCTCCTGGCTGCGGTCGTCATCGCCACCGTCGTGTTCCTGTTCAGCCGGCTGCTGCTCCTCGACCCCGGCGTCTTCGCCGTGGCGGCGTTCTCGCTCGGTGCCGCGCTGGTGCTGGCCGTGGCAGCGGTCGCCGCGTACATGGGCGGGCGGCGGCCGACTTCGGAGGAGTAGCGGAGCGGCCGCTCAGCCGGCGACGGCCCGTTCGGCCATGCCGTTGAGGATCTCGAGCACCACCCGGTTGGCGAGCAGCGCGGTGACCTGACCCGGCCCGTCGTACGGGGGCGATAGCTCCACGACGTCGGCGCCGGCGATGGGGAGCTCGCGGGCGAGGCGGCGCACCGCGTCGAGCAGCTCACGAGGGGTGAGGCCGCCCGGCTCCGGCGTGCCGGTGCCGGGAGCGCTGCCCGGATCGACCACGTCGACGTCGATCGACAGGAAGACGCCGCGGGCATCGGTCGCCGCCGCGGCGACCGCGTCGTCGAGCACGGCAGGCAGCCCCCGCTCGACGATCTCCGCCATCGTGTGCCAGCGCATCCCCTGGTCGCCCATCCACGCCACCACGTCGGGCGGGGGCCAGTAGCCGCGCAGCCCGATCTGGACGAAGCGGTGCCCTGGCACGGCTCTCGACTCGATGAGGCGCCGCATCGGCGTGCCGTGCCCGTACAGCTTGCCCGAGTGGTCGACGCCGGTGTCGGCGTGGGCGTCGAAGTGGATCAGCGCCACCTCGCCGTCGCCGAGCACCCGGGCGACCCCGGTGGCGTTGGGGAAGGTGACGGTGTGGTCGCCGCCGAGGACGACCGGCACCGCGCCGGCCCGGACGATCGCCTCCACGGCGTCGGCGATGACGTCGAGGCTGTCCTCCACGTAGCCGGGGATCAGGTCGAGATCCCCGGCGTCGACGACGCGCAGCGCTGCCAGCGGGTCGAGCCCGGTGGGCAGGTGCGGGCGCCGGCCGTACGCGGGCAGGTAGTCCGCCTCCCGGATCGCCTTGGGGCCGAAACGCGCGCCCGGCCGGTACGTGGTCCCCCAGTCGAAGGGGGCGCCGACGATCACCACGCCGGCGTCGCCCAGGTCGTCGAGCGGTCGGGCGGGCACGCCCGCGAACGACGCTCGCGCCGCGTAGGCGTGGTGGGCGGCGCTGGCGAATGGGTCGGTCATCGCCCACCAGTCTGCCAGCACCTGCGGGCGGCGGTAGCCTCTCGAGCCGTGGCAGACGTGCTGGTGCTGGGTGGAGGGTTCGGCGGGGCGGCCGCCGCGCTCGCGACGCGCGCCGCGCTCGGCGACGACCACGCGGTGACCCTGGTCGACCGCCAGCCGGCCAACCACCTCTGTGGCGCCAACCCGCTGATCATGATCGGACGGCAGGACCCGGCCGACGCGGAGCGTTCCCTTCCGTCGCTGGAGCGGCGTGGCGTCACGTTCCTGGCGACCGAGGTGGATGAGCTGCGGCTGGCCGAGCGGGCCGTGACCACGTCCGGGGGCCTGCTGGAGTACGACTACCTGGTCGTCGCCCTCGGCGCGGCGTACGACCACGACGCCGTCCCGGGCTCCGCCGGAGCGCACACGTTCTACGACCTGGCGTCGACGCTGCGGTTGAAGGACGCGCTGCAGAGCTTCACCGCCGGCCGCATCGTCATCGGGGTGGCCGGGGCGCCGATCAAGTGCCCGCCCGCTCCGTTCGAGGCCGCGTTGACCATCGACGCCGCGCTGCGCCGCCGCGGGGTGCGGGAGGCGGTCGACATCCACGTGGCGATCCCCGAGCCGGCCCCCATGGGCGTCGCCGGGCCCGAGGCGGCGGCGATGGTAAGGGAGCACCTCGCCGACCGCGGGATCGCGCTGCACACCTCCGCACCGGTCGTCAGGGTCGACGGCAGCGACGTGGTCCTGGGTGATGGTGAGGTGCTCCCCGCCGATCTACCGGTGGTGGTCCCCAAGCACGTGCTGCCGGCGGTCGTGTCCGCGTCGGGCCTGGCGAAGGGTCAGCCGTGGGTCCCGGTCGACGTCGGGACGCTCGAGACCGCGGTGCCGGGCGTGTTCGCCATCGGCGATGTCACGGTGGTGCCGGCCGGGCAGGGTGCCATTCCCAAGGCCGGGGTGTTCGCCGCCGGCGAGGGCCGGACCGCCGGGGCGGTGATCGCCGCCCGGGTGCTCGGCCTCGACGACCCGCCGCCCTACGACGGCGCCGGGCACTGCTTCCTGGCGTTCTCCGAAGAGGAGTCGGCGCTGGTCGGGGGCCACTTCCTCGCCGAGGGCGGGCCGCAGGTGGCGCTCGGGGAGCCGTCGGCCGAGGGCATGGCCGCCAAGCACCGGTTCACCGAGCAGTGGCGGTCGTTCGAGCTGTAGCCGAGCCTGCGATAGTGGGGCAGGTGGAGCATCCCATCTGCCGTCAGTGCGGCGTCCAGTTCGGCACGGCACCCGAGGTGTGCCCGATCTGCGCCGACGAGCGCCAGTACGTGCGCTGGGATGGCCAGCAGTGGGTGACGTTGTCCGAGCTGCGGGAGCACCACGTCAACCGGCGGGAGCTGATAGCGGACGGCATCACAGGCATCGACAGCGCCCCGACGATCGCGATCGGCCAGCGGGCGCTGCTGTGCCGGACCGCGGGTGGGAACGTGTTGTGGGACTGCATCACGCTGCTCGACGACGAGACCCGGGCCGCGGTGGGGCGCTTGGGCGGCATCGATGCGATCGCCGTCAGCCACCCGCACTACTACGGCACGATGGTCGAGTGGAGCCGGGCGTTCGCGGACGCGCCTATCTACGTCCACGCCGCCGACGCCGCGTGGGTCCCTCGGTATGACGGCAACGTGGTGCCGTGGGAGGGCCCGGAGACGGAGCTGTGGCCGGGAGTGACGCTGATCAACGCGGCGCTCCACTTCGACGGCGGTACCGTGCTGCACTGGGCGGAGGGCGGTGGAGCCCTGCTGTCGGGCGACGTCTTCCAGGTGGTGATGGACCGCCGCTGGGTGAGCTTCATGTACAGCTACCCGAACCTGATCCCGGAGCGCCCCGAGAGGATCCGCCGAGCGCTGGAGCTGGTCTCGAGCTACGAGTTCGCGGACATCCACGGCGCCTTCCGCGGCCGCAGCGTCCGCGGCAGCGGCAACGCGCGGCTGGCGGCGTCGGCAGAGCGCTGGCTGAGGATGGTCGAATAGCCACCGCCGAGAGTGTCCAGTGACGTTCTGAGCGCCGGGCAGCTGGGAACCAGCTCGGCTCGTGCGGTGTGGCTGCGGCTCCGTCTGGAGTTCTTGCAGGTGGGGCCGGATCTCCTCGATTTCGTGGTCCGACAACTGGCCGCGAAGCCGTCCACGCCGGCCGAGGCAACCCGCCTGTGGCGGCCCACCGGCCGACGCGTAGGAGAGCCGGGGGCGCATCGGCGTCCCCCGGCTCAGGTCGTCGGTCGGCTGTGGCTACTTGGTGCGGCCCATGGACGCCGTCTTGAAGTTCGACATGAAGCCCCCGGAGAGGGACGGGTCGAAGCCCATGGGGCCGATGAAGCCCGACATCGTCGCGTCGCGATCCGTCGAGGACGAGCGATCGGTGTACGTGGTGGTGCCATCTCGGTAGCGCCACGTGCTGCGGTTGGTGAACGTGTTGCCGACCCCGGTCCACCTGACGTCCGCTAGCGGGGTGCCGACCACACCGCCTTCACCATGGCCGCCGCCGTAGACGGTGAGGCGCCCTTGGAGGCGAGCGCTGTTGAGCTTCTTGTCCATGTTGAAGGTCAGCCCATAGCCCTCGGCCCAGCGGAAACCGACGTAGGTGCAGCCCGGCGTGGGCTCACCGTGTCCGCCCCCGTTGGGCAGCTTGCCCGGCTCGCAGTCGTAGTCCTCGATGAAGCCGAAGGCATCGCCCAACCCGGTGGACGTCTCGTAGACGTAGAGCCATCCGATGTGAACGTTGCCGAACGGCCCGCCGGTCGGTGTGCCGTCGACCTGGGTCCACCACGATTGGGCGGCCTTTCCCGAGGACCGGTACTTCCACGACGACCCGGCCGAGGCGGCCGGGGCGACCACGCCCACGGCGAGGGCCGAGACGACGAGCAACGCGGTGAAGCGCCGCACGATGCGCATGTGTTCCTCCGAAGAACGGGGGTGTCGTCCACGGACACCCGGTGACTGTCCTGAGGTGCAACGTAGCCAATAACTTGACGTACGTCAAGTAAAGAAATAGACTGAGTCTTCATGGCCGGTCGACCCAGTCGCCGCGAGAAGCTGCTCGAGTCGGCCCTCGTGCTGTTCAAGGAACGAGGCTACGAGGCGACCTCGGTCGCCCACATCGCCGCCGCGGCGCAGATGACGAAGGCCGCGTTCAGCTACCACTTCCCGGCCAAGGACGATCTGCTGTTCGCCATCGCCGGCCCCCTGCTCGCAGACCTCGCAGCGGTCGTCGACAGTGCACCGGATCCCGACTGGCCTGAGGGCGTGCAACGCCTGCTGCAAAGCTACCTGGCCGTGCTCATCGATCACATTGCGGTCGTGGAGTGGATCGACGGCGACAAGGCGCTGTTGCGTCACCCGGTCCTGGGCGCGCGGCTGCAGGCCAACGACGGCGCCATGCGCCGTGCCATTGCCGGTGGGTCGACGTCCCGCGCGTCGGTCCTCGCGGCATCGGCGACACTTGGCACACTGTGGCGGCCCCTTCGCAACGTCCCGTCGGACGACATGGCGCGCTACGCCGACGAGATCGTCGCTACCGCAATGGCGGCGGCCGCGCATGCCCGTCTCGCGGGGTGGCGGCCCGGGCGCTGATGCCGCCCGCGGAAACCTCCTGACGGCATGCGACGGCGGCCCCGCCCCGATTCTGGCTCCTCACCCACGACGGCACCGTGCGGACGCTCTCCGATCTCGGCCGCGCTCTTCTCGCGACCTCGCTGCGCCTCCTGGAAGACGATCCATCTTTCTGCATCGGGCTCAGGGCGTTCGGCCAATGACCGCGGGTCTTCAGGAGAGAAGAGATCGAGGAATGTGCCGTCGTTGTCGTCCCACGCGGCCACCCAGCTGAAGTAGACATCGCGCAGGCTTCCTCGATGCACGACAACATGCACCGGCAGTCCATGCTCGGCAGCGTTCTTTGTAGCCTCTCGGCGGCATCCTTGCCCGGGCGATGGGGTAGTCATAGACGCTGCTGTCGTCGGCGAGATCGTCGTCGTAGCGTCGCCACTCAACCGTAGAGCTCCCAAAGCCGTGACGAAGGTGTTGGGTGAGCCGGGCCGCTTGGGCGAAGCTCTGGAGCGAAGCGGACGACTCGCTATTCGAGAGCAGCGCATAGCTCCTTCTCCCGATCGTGGGCCTCGGCGTCGTCCGCCGCCCTCACAGGGGCACACCGGTGATGCGCACCCCGTTGGACGACAGGTCGCCGACCCACACCGTGTAGGAGACGTCGCCGGCGGGAGCGGTGACGGTGAAGCTGGCCACGCCGAGGGCGTCGGTGACGGCCTGAGTCTCACCGGTCTCCCCAGCTGCGGTCTCCCAGCGGAGCCTGGCCGGTTGAGACTCGGCCAGCCCGTGGTGGCCCTCCACCACCACGGTGAGGATCAGCGGGGCACCGGCCAGGGCGGTGCCCAGCAGGATGGGGTCGAGCGTGATGACGTCCGCCTCGAATGCCAGAGCCGTTTCGAGGCGTCCTGATGGCCGCAACCCCGGCAACCAGGTCGTGGACAGTGAGTGCGCGCGCCGGACAGCCCGACCTGGGACTTCCGAACTCCCGACTAGCCGGCCCGGGCGGTCCAGTTCTGCGAAGGACAGTGAACGTTGCTGATCCCGCAACGGCCGCTCCGGCAGCACCCGCTCGACCGGGAACCTCGTCGCGTTGTACTGCGGCTTCGCCGGCGGTGCTAGAAGCTTCGCAGGCGCCAGCCGCCGTCGATCGGGATGGTGGCTCCGGTGACCACGTCGAAGCGGGGACCGCACAGCTCGGCGACGATCGCAGCCACGTCGGCCCTGGTCGCCAACCGCCCGAGCGGTGTCGCCGC